>DATJUM010000072.1:0-7227 GCA_035502355.1 Rhizomicrobium sp.
TGCGTTTCCGGCGCATGGATTCCACGACCTTGCAGCAGCGCGTTCGCCATGCCGACCTGCAAATCCTGTCGGCGCTGCCGACGCTGAGCTTCGGCTTTCACCTCCTCAGTCTCCGCCAGCGCCGTGAGCAGCGCCCGGCCCTCGACGATTTCCGGCATTTCCGCGCTCGGCGGGAATCCTTCGAGCGCCGGCGAAAGGACAGCGTGGGCATCGGTTGCGCGGCCGGTAGATTGATAGAGGTTGGCGAGTGAGAGCGCGGCGCGCAAGCCGAGGCTGCGCGCGCCCTGCTGCTTCGCGATGGCGATGGCGGTCTTGAATGCTTCCTCTGCGGGCGCTGGATGCACGGGATCGCGCCCGTGCAGCAGTTCGCCGCGGGCGCGATGCAGTTCGGCTTCGAAGGAGCGGTAGCCAATTCGATCGACGGCCGCCAATGTCTCGTCAATGATCGCAAGGGCGCGCCCGGGATCGCCGGCCCGGACTTCGGCCTCGGACAGGGCGATCTTGATGAGCCCATCGAAAACCAGCGCATTCTGCTTGCGAAGGCTTTCCGCGCCGCGACGCATGCCCTCGAGACCGTGGGCAAGCGCGCCGCCGTCTGCGGTAGCCCAGCCGTCAAAAAACTCATCAAAAGCCCGGAACAAGCGCAGGTCGTGCTCGCGCACGATCCGGGTGAGTTCGGCGGCGCTCGTCCGGACGCGCGGAAGGTCGCCTCGCATTAAGTGAAACACAAACGCGTGCATTGCGTCGATAGCGAGCGTGTTGGCGTGCGTGAGGCCCTTCCGACATGTTCGCCTTTAGGATCGCGTTGAGCTGCTATCGACCCTCGCTGCCCTTCAAGATCGACCCGACGAATGGGGCCAGGCTGGCTAGCCTGGGCGGTTGCTGAGGGCCGGCGGCGCTCCATCCAGTCGCCAAGCTGCGCAGCATCCACGCCGCTCAGCAAGGTCGTGATACGCGCGCAGCGGTCGCACGCAGCATCGACCCCTGCAGGAAATACCGATAGCGAACCTTCGGATGCCAAATGCGAGAGGGCTACGCGATAAGACGTCGGTCGTTGACGGCAGGCTCAAGGTCCATGGCGTGGAAGGCCTCAGAGTCGCCGACGCCTCCATCGTGCCGAGAGTGACGACCGGGAACACCATGGCGCCGTGCGTCGTCATGGGCGAACCCGCCGCCACTCTGCTGCAAGGCGAACACGCCGCTTCGATGATGGCGCAGAGGGCGAAGTGACCCGCTTGGGAGCGAGAGCTGCGCGCCTTCATGGCCACCCCCTCCCAGGCATCATCAAAACGCAGGCCCGATTTTGCAGCGACACGGCAATTGATTGGCCCTTGCGAGACGAAGGTGACCACATGCAGATGCATGGTGGCCAGATGCATGATGGCGACAAAATGCGCCTCCTTGGTATCTGAGCTTTGCTACCCGGATGCCTGCCACGCCGCCCGCCGCCAAAACGGACGGCGCTGCACCGTCGGCCTGGATCGAGGAAATGTCTCCGATGTCCGAGAGCATGCGGGGCGCCGTGTATAAGACGTCACCCCCAACTGCGGCGCGCTGGCCCCAATCTAATAATTGTACGACCAGCAGCGCCAAAGCCCAGAGGTCTGTCTATTGTCGGCGTCGCTAGAGTTCGCCGGAGGTCCTGATGCGGTTCGCCACTCAGCCCCTGGGGCCTCTCGCAAGATCATGTCTTGAGCTGCATCGAGGCCAAGTGAACCTGTTGGCCGTACATGCCCCAGTTTTCTTCCGGGACTTCAAGGATGCCGACATAGGCCGGTACTGGGCCTGCGTCGGTCTTGGAATATTTGCCGAGGATTGCCGTCGCCTCGACGACCATGCGCGTCTTGGTCTCCGCGTTAAAACCACCTCTTAGAGCGTAGACCTTGAGGCTCATGATCGGCTCGGCCGCCTGCCGTCCGGCTCGGAACACCGTGTCGGGTTCGTGCTCGACAAAGTAGACCCAGATGCCCGCGCGAATTTGAGGCGTGTCGATAAGGCGTTCGCAGGCCATGCCGAGTTCGGTCAATTCGGCGGCGACCCTCGCGCGGGCGTCGGCCGTGAACGTGCCTTGTGGCGCATGTAGGAACATCTTCGGCATGGCGTGTCTCCCTCACCTCTTGTCACAAAAGAACAGTAGCCGACCCGGCTTTCGACCTGTGGTGGATTCTTCTTCAATCGAGCTAAGATCGATATATTGCGCCGAAAGCCAGATTTTCGACGTCCCGGTCAGTTGTTTGCGCGAGTCAAGTGAAACTGCGCATAGCACTGGCCGATTGGCCTGCAAAGACGGCCGGTCGCGGAGGTCAACATCCTATGAGGCGCGGAGACCGCCACCCAGATCATGGCCGTGCCGCCACGCGGGGTAAGCCACAGCGACGCGATCGTCCGCGTTGCGGGGGGAACACAGGAACGAGCGTTTTGGCCGATCGAGCGGCTCCCGGTACTGTCGCTCGCGGCGTCGCCCATTTGTTCGCAGGCGGACAGCTGTGATCCTTGGTGCGCGTTAAGTGGCAAGCCCGTCGTTTTCGCCAATCGTCTGGCATAGAGAAGGAGCAACGCCGTGACCCAGCATGTCCTGTTTATTGTCACCAATGCAGCCATCATCGGGCCGCACAACCGCAAGACTGGTTTCTTCTTTGCCGAGGTCGCCCACCCGTTTGAGGTGCTTAACGATGCCGGTATCGCAGTTGAGTTCGCGTCTCTATCGGGTGGGTGGACACCCTACGATGCCTACGACGAAACGGATCCGGCTCAGAAGGCGTTCTTCCAAAGCGCTGCGTTCCGCCGGCTGAATCGGAGCCGCAAGTTGTCCGAGGTCGATGCCGCGGACTATGACGCTATTCTGGTTCCCGGTGGCCTTGGACCGATGGTTGACGTTGCCCGCAACTCAGATGTGCAGAAAGCTGTCGTTCGCTCCTGGAGCACGGGCAAGTTTGTGACGGCCGTTTGTCATGGTCCGTGCTCGCTACTCGGAGTGGATCTCGGCGATGGGGCTCCATTCGTACGCGGCAAGAGGCTCACCGCGTTCTCGAAAAAGGAAGAGTATGACTACGCGCGAGACGACGTTCCTTACGAGCTCGAGGACGCGCTGCGGGCGGAGGGCGCCGACTACTCCTCAGCGGAAAACTGGCAGCCGAAAGTGGTTGTCGACGGTCGCCTCATGACCGGCCAGAACCCGGCCTCCGCAGGCCCGATGGCGAAGGAACTGGCCGCGGCGCTCAAAAAACTCGCTTGAGGCGGCATGCAGAGGCAAACGCAGCGGCAACTAATAACCCGGCTAGGCGCGTGCACGGCGCCAGCTTTGTGCCAAAGCGGCTATTGGCGCGGCCAAAAGCGACTTGCAGCGAACAGAGCGCCATCTTTAGTCCGGAGCGGTGGAAAAGGGCCCGCCGCGCAAAGGAGATGAGAACTCTGTACAGTGGCTGATTGCCCTCGCCATCGAATGATCCGAGGGCTTTGCGCTGCTCTGCCGAAACATAGACGACTGTTGCGACGCCCAAGAGAGCCCGAGATGGGCCCGGCGTCAGCGACACCTAACGCCCCATCGCGAGCCGATTCATTTAAGCAGGTCTCCCACTCAATGGGTAACTGTATTTGCCGCATCCTCGATCGCCGCCACCGTCACTTCGGGATGCGCGATCATGCTCGGATGATCGCCGGCCGGAACGTGATAGACTTTCGACTTCGCCCGCGTCGCGAATTTATTCAGAATGTCGGGGGGTATGACTTTGTCGGCGTCGCCGATGACGAACCAAGAAGGGATGGTCTTCCAGCCGACAGCCGCCGGCGCTCTATCGGTCAGACAGCGAGCGGCGAAAGGTCGCTGCGTTGCGGCCAGACGCGCCGCAACCTCGGGAGGTTCCGCAGACGCAAAGACCACCCCGAAGTATTTCGCATTCACGTAGAGATCCGCATCGCCGCCGGTTGGCGTCGTGAACGACACGGCGATGGTGAAGTCCGCTGGTGGCGGAGGCGCACTCGCGAGTTCTTCCTGGATTGATTCGCCGGCTGCGGGAGCGAAGGCGTCCACGAAAACCAACGCCTTCACGTTCGGCGCATTCGCCGAGGCGACGCTGATCACGGAACCCCCGTAGGAGTGACCGACGAGAACCACCGGTCCAGAAACGGTTTTGAGGTAGGTTGAAATGACGGCGGCGTCAGCCTCGAGGCCGCGAAGCGTATTCGGCAGCGCCCGGACCTCGTAGCCGTCCTTAAGCAAGAGGTCGACGACTCCGTTCCAGCTCGAAGAGTCGGCCCAGGCGCCATGGACAAGCAATATCGTCGGTTTCATCGTTTGCGCCTCCGTGCTCTCAGTGGACATCAAGACAGTCGCCGACGTGAGGCCGAGCGCGCAGGCGAAAGCAGGCAATCGCGAAAGGAATTCGGTAACAAACATCGTCGTACTCCTTCAACACCTGTAACCCTTGTCGCTGCGCGGCGCCAGCGGCCTTCATACTCCTTTTCGGCGCTCAACAATCATAGCGCGGGAGTTGTCAGATTGCTCAAACTCCTTTCGCTGCCATAACTTGGATTGGGATAGGCCATAGACGCTTTGCCGCGCGACAAAATTTACAAAAGGCAAGACGAGTGAGAGCCTGGATATTTTCCTCGAAACATGGTGCTATGCTCTAGCAGAAAGCGGGTCCCGCGATGGCAGAACACGACGTTTCGGGCGTCCACCGCTACAACGCGCCCGCGGGCGGATGGGGGGCGCTGTGGGCGACGGCTCGGGCAGTCGCCGAGCAGATGCGCGTCGCCGAGGCGCCCGAGTTGCTGCTTCGCACGAACAAGCCGAACGGCTTCGACTGTCCAGGTTGCGCGTGGCCGGACACGGAACATACCTCGACCTTCCAGTTCTGCGAGAACGGCGCCAAAGCTGTCACCTGGGAGGCGACGAAGAAGCGCGTCACGCCGGAATTTTTCGCCGCGCACACCGTGTCCGAACTGCTCAAACAGAGCGACTACGAACTCGAGAACCACGGCCGCATCACTCACCCGATGGCCTATGACCCGGGAAGCGACACGTACCGCCCCATCGACTGGGACGCCGCCTTCGCCCGCATCGGCGAAGTGCTGCGCGGCCTACCTTCGCCCGACATGGCGGAGTTCTATACTTCCGGTCGGGCGTCAAACGAGGCGGCGTTCCTGTTCAACATTTTCGGCCGCGAATTCGGGACCAACAACTTTCCCGACTGCTCCAACATGTGCCACGAGGCGACGAGCGTCGGCCTGCCGCGGACGATTGGGATCGGCAAAGGAACCGTGTCGCTGGCGGATTTCGACCATTGCGAACTGATCATCGCGATGGGGCACAATCCGGGCACCAATCATCCGCGCATGATGGGCACGCTGCACCAGTGCGCTCGCCGGGGCGTGCCGATCATCGTGGTCAACCCCTTGAAGGAGCGGGCGCTCGAACGCTTCGCCGATCCCCAGAACCCGATCGAGATGCTGAGCTTCAGTTCGACGCCGATAGCCTCGACCTATCACCAGGTGAAGGTCGGCGGCGACGCTGCGGCGTTGAAGGGTGTCATGAAGGCCGTCATCGCGCGCGCCGACGCTGGCGAGGAGGTGCTGGACCGGGATTTCATTGCCGCCAACACCAACGGGTTTGAGGCCTTCGCCGAAGATCTGCGCCAAACCCAGTGGGAGGCGATTGAGACCGCATGCGGGCTCAGCCGTAGCGCGCTGGCCGCGGCGGCTGACGCCTATATCAAGTCGAACGCCACCATCGTCAGCTACGGCATGGGCATTACCCAGCATGAGAAGGGAACGCAGAACGTGCAGCAGATCTCGGCCTTGCTGCTGCTGCGCGGCAATTTCGGCAAGCCCGGGGCGGGCATCTGCCCCCTACGCGGCCACTCCAACGTCCAGGGCAACCGGACAGTGGGCATCACGGAAAAACCTGACCCCGTGATGTTCGCCAATGTTGAGAAGGCGTTCGGTTTTCGCCCGCCGCCGGGTCATGGCCATGACGCGGTCAAAGCCATGCAGGCGATGGTGGCGGGAAAGGTTAAGGCGCTGGTCTGCCTGGGCGGCAACTTCTCAATCGCGCTGCCCGACACCGATCTCAGTTACCAGGGTATGCGCAACCTGGACCTGGCGGTGCATCTGAACACCAAACTGAACCGCTCTCACCTGCTGATCGGCAAAGAGTCGATCATCCTTCCCGTCCTCGGTCGCACCGAGCGCGACGTGCAAGCGACCGGCCCCCAGTCGGTGACGGTTGAGGATTCGATGTCGATGGTTCACGCTTCGCGCGGCAAGCTGGAGCCCGCCTCGGAGCATTTGCGGTCCGAGCCTGCGATCATCGCGGGCATCGCCATGGCGACGCTGCCCGCGAGCAAGGTCGATTGGCGGGACTTGGTCGCAGACTATGATCTGATCCGCGACAAGATCGAGGCCGTCTATCCAGACTTTAAGGATTACAACGCGCGCATCCGCAAGCCCGGCGGCTTTCGCTTGCCGCTAGGCCCGACCAAGCGGGTTTGGCTCACCAAATCGGGCAAGGCGGAGTTCATCGCCTTCACGGGACTCGAGGAGGACCCGGCGCTGACCGGCGAGGATGTTCTGAAGCTCGCCACGCTGCGCAGCCATGACCAGTACAACACGACGGTCTATGGCCTTGATGACCGCTACCGTGGCGTGTTCGGGCGGCGCGACGTGCTTTTCATCAGCGAGCAGGACCTGGCCGCCCAGAATCTGGCCCATGGCGACGAGGTCGAAGTCGTATGCGCCATACCGGAGCAAGATCACAAGCGCATCCGTCTGACGGCGATCGCACATGATATCTCTCCGGGCTCGGTGGGCGCCTACTACCCGGAGGCGAACAACCTCTGCCCGCTGACCTATCAGGATCCGGAAAGCGGCACCCCCTCGTATAAGTCGTTGCCGGTTCGCTTACGGAAAATCGCGTGGTCCCCTCGTTGAGGCTCTTCGGCGTGGGTCATTTTGGGCCTTATTCTTTGAGACATTCGCCGTCTGGATCATCTTTGGCTGATCTCGGCGGTGAGATATGGAACCAATCCTGAGCTGGAGGTGCTGATGTCTAGCAAGCCGAGCATTGTCTTCGCGCATGGCCTATGGGCGGACGGATCCTGCTTCGCCAAGGACATCCAGCCGCTGATCGCCGACGGCTATGAGGTAATCGCGACCCAGAACCATTTGAACACGGTCGCTGATGACGCCGCCGCAGTCCGAACTTCGCTCTCCCGCGCGCACGGCCCT
>DATJUM010000073.1:0-4684 GCA_035502355.1 Rhizomicrobium sp.
CGCTCGGGCAGCGCGTCGGGGTCGTCGCCCCGCGCCTTGGAATGTGCGCGCTCGGCCGGATCGCACACCATGGCCCAAGCGGTATCGTCGAGCTGCAGATAACGGCAGCCTGCGTCATAGAAGGCGCGGATGGCGTCGCGGTAGGCCTTGGCGACATCGTCGAAGAAGGTATCGAGCTCCGGGTAGATCTCTTTGCTGACTGCGACCCGGCCTTGCCGGAAATGAAATGTGCTCGGCGCCGGAATCGTCATCTTGGGCATGACGTGCGTGTGGCCTTTGAGGAACTTGAAATGCTCCAGCATCGGGTGATCGGAAAAGCCGATCTTGCCGGTGACCTTGAGCGCATGCGCCTTGGTCTGCACGCCGTGAAATTGAATACCGTGATCGGCGATGTAGAAGGTCACGCCGTCGAGTCCGCGAAAGAAATCGAAATGCCACCACGCGCGCCGGAACTCGCCGTCGGTGGCGAACTTAAGTCCGATCTCCTCCTGTTTCCTGACCACCCTTTCGATCTCACGGTCTTCGATCGCGCGCAACGTGTCGGCCGTGATCTCGTTGCGCTCGCGCTTTAAGCGCGCTTGCTTGAGCGCGGCAGACCGCAACAGGCTGCCGACATGGTCGGCACGAAATGGCGGCTTGGTTCGTTGCATCGCTTCCTCCCGACGGGCGCGCTTTTGTTCTTGAGCGTGAAACCGCCGTCGCGCGATTTAGCAGCGGGCGCAATCGGGTGTAAATGCCTCCTGGCCCGAAGTGGCGCGCATGACACGCATGCGCTGAGGACGCGTAGAATGTCCATTGGGAGGAGGCCCATGCAACCAACGCTGCGGCTGTACGAAGATGTGCTTGCGAACGAGACGGACGTAGCCTTACCCGCGCTGCCGCGCCTGATCTTCGTGGTGCATGGCACGGTGACGGTGGCCGATCGCACGCTGCGCGACGAAGAAGCTTTCAGCAGCGAGAGCGCATTGCACTGCAAGGCCGGCAGCAGCGGCGCGACTCTCTGGCGCTGGGAGGCGGCGGCGAACGAGAGCAGCGGCGTGGCCGTCGGACCAGATATCGGTTCGCGCGAAAAACTTTCAGCTCGGCTCGACACCTTGCCCAAGGGCCCGCTTATTTTGCGGGGTGACGCTGTCACCTTTCCGCCGGGCGGCTGTGCCTATCTGCACCGGCATCAGGGGCCCGGCATCCGCTGCTTGGTCGACGGCGGCATCCGGATCGACACGCACGGACGCTCGACCTCCTATGGGCCGGGCGGCGCCTGGTACGAAAGCGGACCGGATCCGGTCTTTGCCCAGGCCGCCGACCGGCCGACGCGCTTTATCCGCGTCATGCTGCTGCCGCTGGCGTATCTGGGAAAAAGTTCGCTTGAGTATCTGCGCGACGAAGACAAGCCCAAGCCGAAAACGCAAATCTATAAGCTCTACACCGACATGCCGATCGCGCGCCTCTATTCAACTGCTTGAACGCTTCCACCTTGTCTAAACGCGGCGAGAAGGCCTGGCACAAGCCCGTTCGAGCATTCGCAGACTTCACATCTTCAGCAATTTGCGGAGCGCCTCAGTTGTCTCGTCCGGACTTTCGAGGGTCCAACAGTGCCCTCCCGGCATATACTGGACCTGCACATGCTTGCATTTGGAATGTAATCACGTGCCCTTTCGCAGAATTCCCGCGGCTGCGTTTTACTGTTGTAGCCCTGCATGATGAGTACCGGGCACCGCCAGGAATTCAGCAACCGGTTTCGCCGCATCAGCCACTCGGTGCGGAAGCTCGAGTTATTGAAATACCGGGGCGCTGCGCGCGTGATGCCGGGTTAGGAAAATTCTTGAACCACCCGTTCCATGACCGCATCGGGAATGGGCCGTTCCGTCACCCAGGTGTACACCCATATCACAAAGTGTTTCGGATCCTCCATGATGCCAGTCCAAGGCGAATTCATGATGATTTCGCTCTGGGGAGCGAGATCGGGATGGAAGTTGTACAGATGTTGCTCGCCGCGACCGTACCGCAAGACGGATTCCGGATGATTGGCGACAAATAAAGTCGGCCCGCACGGTCCCGCGGTCGTGAGTAACGATGTTAAACTGCGTCAGACCGATTTGTCTGAGGGCGGCGAATAACTGTTCCGATGCGCCTTCGTGCCGATAGTCGCCGGGCCGCTTGTCAGATTGGCCATAACCCTTCAGGTCGAAGGCGATGCATCGATATTTGGAGGCCAGGGCCGCCATTTGCGGATGCACTGATACCAGGAATCGGGAATGCCATGCAGAAAGACGATTGGTTCACCCGCGCCGGCCTCGACATAATGCCACGATAAATACTCGCCATCGCCGGGGCCGGTGACGAAACGATGGGTGAACGGACGCGGAACTGACCGCACGCGCCCTATGATCCGTCATCCACTTTGCGGGACGGAATACGAGCCACTGAAGGCGTGGTGCCGCGGAAGGGATTCGAACCCCCGACCCACGCATTACGAATGCGTTGCTCTACCAGCTGAGCTACCGCGGCGCGCCGAGGCAATGGCCGCCCTAGTAATACCCGCCCAGTATTAACGCAAGCCGACTGCGCTGTCATTGCATGACACCGCCGCGGAAATTGGGCGGCAACGGCGCTGGCAAGGCGGCCGGATTGCGCTATGACAGGCGCCGCTGATCTGTTGCCGGAGTCCTGTTATGATTTTGAGCCGCGACCGCATCCTCACCACCCATGTCGGCAGCCTGCCGCGCAACGAAGCGCTCAGCGAGCTTTTGATCGCTCAGGAAGAGGGCAAGAGCTACGATGCCAAAGTGCTGGCCGACGAAATGGACAAGGCGGTCCGGCACGTCGTCAAAAAGCAGCTCGAAGCCGACATCGATATCGGCAATGACGGCGAGCAGCGGCGGATCGGTTTTCAAACGTATGTGCCGCAGCGCATGTCGGGCTTTGCCGGCACCTCGAAGCGCCGCCGCGGCCGCGAATTCGAGGAATTTCCCGAGCTGCTGAGCTACCTCACGCGGCGCTTCCCGAATCCGCCGAAGAGCCAGCAGGGCGCCCCCGAGGCGCAAGCCGACATCAAATATCGCGATCTCAAACCGATCACGGAGGAAATCGCCGGCTTCAAGAAGATCGCCGACGCGCTGCACGCTTTCTCCGAGCGCTTCATGACCGCGCCGTCGCCGGGCATCATTTCGACCACGATGCTCAATGCCCATTACCCGTCGCACGACGCCTATCTCGACGCCATCGCCCGTGAGATGAGCAACGAATATCAGGCGATCTACCAAGCGGGCCTCATTCTGCAGATCGACGCTCCCGATCTCGCCATGGACCGCACCATGATGTACCGCGATTTGTCGGACGCCGACTTCGTCAAACGCTGCGAACGGCATGTCGCCGCGATCAACCAAGGCATTGCCGGCATCCCGCGCGAGCGGGTACGGCTGCACGTCTGCTACGGCAACTGGGAAGGCCCGCACATCCATGATATCGCGCTGGAGAAAATCCTCCCCGCGCTTTATCAGGCCAAGGTCGGCGCGCTGTCGATCGAGTTTTCCAATCCGCGCCACGCCCACGAATACGCGGCGCTCAAGCGCGTGCCGTTCCCTTCAGACATGATCCTCATTCCCGGCGTGGTCGAGAGCACCTCCAATTTCGTCGAACACCCGGAAGTGGTGGCGCGGCGGATCGAAGAGGCGGTCGCAACGATCGGCGACCGCGAGCGCGTGGTCGCCTCGACCGATTGCGGCTTCGGCACTTTTACGCGCCGCGAATGGGTGATCGAGCCGGCAGTGTGGCTCAAGCTCAAGGCGATCCGCGACGGCGCCGAGATCGCCTCGGCACGGCTGTGGGGACGGAAAGTCGCGTGAGCAAGCTCATTCTCTACGACTTCGGCAACTCCGTGTGCTGCCAGAAGGTGCGCATCACGCTGTGCGCCAAGCGTCTGGAGTGGGAGGCCATCGGAGTCGACCTGTTCAAGGCTGCGCAGTACGACCCGAACTATCTCAAGCTCAATCCCAAGGGCGTGGTGCCAACTCTGGTGCATGACGGCAGGCCGGTGATCGAGTCAACGCTGATCTGCGAATATATCGACGCGGCGTTTCCGCAGCCCCCGCTCATTCCCGCCGACCCCTGGTTGCAAAGCCGCATGCGACTATGGAGCAAGATGGTCGACGAAGGTTTGTTTGAGGGCGTGACCGAGATCAGCTTTTCGGCCATGTTCCGCGAGCGGATGAAGGCCATGCCGGAGGAAACACGCCAAAAGCGCTTTCGCAATATCGGTGACCCGCGCCGTACCGATCGCTTCACATCGACGTACGAACTCGGCGTTCAGTCGCCGTTCGTGGCGCACGCCGTTGCCGCCTATGAGCGCGCCTTCAAGCACCTCGAGGACGCCCTTGGCGAAAGCGGAGGGCCTTGGATCCTCGGTTCGGATCCAACGCTTGCCGATATCAATATGATGCCGTTTGCGGCAAGGCTCGATTATCTCGAGTTGCTCGATCTGTGGACCGGCGACCGGCCACGCGTGCGGAAGTGGTGGGTGCAAGCGAGCGCCTGGCCGTTTTTTAAGTCCGGCCTCAGCGATCTTATCTCCGAAGCGGAAGTCGTTGAAATGCGAACGCATGGTCCGACAATTCGCGACGGCATCGCCGCGCACCTCGCACGGCTACGAGGCGACCGAACCGACGCCGCGGACAGAGCGCCGCCG
>DATJUM010000074.1:0-3801 GCA_035502355.1 Rhizomicrobium sp.
TCACCCTGCACAATCGCTGTGTACGCTTCGTCATGGTCGTCGCCTTCCATCACGCAACACTCACTATCGGGCGGGCGCTACCCCTTACCCGAGCCGGACTTCCACCGGCAGGATCGCGCCAGCTTCCCTGGCGCACCGGAGGCGCGGAGCCGCAAAGAAAAACCGCCAAGTCGCCAAGTCGCCGAGGAGAAAATTGCCCGCGAAGGCGCGCCGGAAACCCCTGGCGCACTTGGCGTCTTGGCGGTTCAATATTTCTTCTCGACATCTCCCCGCCTCCGCGTGCCAATAACCGCGAGCGGAAGCACGAACTCAAATCCGATGGCGCCGCGCTTCACGGGGGAGAGGGTTTCGCCGGAAGCCGGACATCGACCAGACCGGTGCGCTCCGTCAAGTGGACGCTCAGCCCATCTGGTTCAGGCGCGAGATAGAGCCGGTAATCGTCGATGCGGGCGACCTCATTGTAGTCCAGAAGAAAACCGCCCGGCTGCCATCGCCCGAGCAGCGTCACAAGGTGACCGGATTTCAAATCCGGTGACAGGCGCGGCACGCCATCCAGCCCGACGGGGTGCGCCTCCGTCGTCCCATCCGCGAATTGCACCCGCAGCATGGCTTCTGGCCCCGCACCGAAAACCAATTGCAACGAACGAAAGCCGGCCGGGTTGTCGGGCAGAACATAAGTCCGGCCCGACATGTTCCAGGCCCATTGCGGCACCGGCGCCGCCACGCCTGCGGAAGGTGCGCGCGCGGCATCCGCCACGACGGCCGCGAGCCGCGCATCTCCCGCGGCATCCGGCGGAAGCGGCCTATTCGCCTTCACCGCCGCAGCGAGCAGCGGTGCCACCATATTCGCATCCGCTCCGCCCGATGTGATCACGGTGACAAGGTTTTCGTCCGGTACCACGGTAATCCGCTGTCCGCCGCGGCCATTGGCTTCGAAATCAAACGGCTGGTGGGACGGATAAAGCCAGAAGCCGTAACCATAGGCGATGCCCGGCTGCACCTGCGCGTGGGCGCCGAGCGCCTCGGCCAGATAGGTCGCGGGAACGATCTGCCGGCCTTGCCAGCGGCCGCGATGCAGCCACAGATAACCGAGCTTCGCGGCATCGCGGGGACCGAGTTCGAGGTCGGCGAAGCCGTGCGAATTGCCCTGTGGGTCGGCCGGCCAGATGACATTCGTTATTCCGAGCGGACCGAAAATGTTGTTCCGTGCAAGGTCGAATGCACTGAGCCCGGTCGCGCGCGTGAGGATGGCGGAGACCATGTGGAACGCCGCGCCACAATATTGAAACCGGCGGCCAGGTGCTGAGACCAGCGGCCGATTCAGCATGAAGGACGTCCAATCGGGACTGCGCTCCATTTCAAGCAGGAGGTTCTCGCCGGGCGCTGCGTTGCAGTCGAGGCCGGACGTCATGGTGAGCAGGTCCGCGAGCGTGATGCCGTTCTTGCGCGGATCGTCAAGCGCGCGCGTCTCGCCGGGAAGCAGCGCCGAAAGCGGCGCGTTCAGATCGCCGAGCCTGCCCTCGCCTTGGGCGATGCCGACCAGCGAGGACGTGACACTCTTGGTGACCGAGGCGAGATCGTGCGTTTCATTGTCCTCGAAGGGAAAGAAATACGCGTCCAGAACCGCATGGCCGTTGCGTTCGACGAACAGGCTGTGGACGGGAATTTGTTTCGCGCGGATCCATTGGACCGCCTCGGCGAGTGCGTTCGAACTGATTCCCTGCGCTTCCGGCGTCGAAAACGTCCAGCCCTTCGTTGGCCAGATTTCATGAGTTGGTGGCGGCGGCGGCGACGGCGGAGGCGCACAGGCCACGACTGTCACGCAGCAGAGGCAGACCACGGCGAATGCTGGTGTGCGATTCAACTTCGCCCTTCCCGGCTGTGCCTATTGCCACGCGGAGCTGGAGTAGTTGAACCACGAAGCACACGAACAGCACAAAGAATAATTACGCCCGAGGCGCGGGCCTATTTCTTTGCATGGGTCGTGCTCATGGTGTTACGCTCGTCTCGCGGCCGCTACCGCGTAGGCACGGGGTGTTCGCCGCGATAATCGTAGAAGCCGCGGCCCGTCTTGCGGCCCAGCCAGCCCGCTTCCACATATTTGACGAGCAGCGGACAGGGCCGGTATTTGGAATCGGCAAGCCCTTCATAGAGCACCTGCATCACCGACAGGCAGGTGTCGAGGCCGATGAAATCCGCGAGCTGGAGCGGACCCATGGGATGATTGGCGCCAAGCCGCATGGCAGTGTCGATCGCCTCCACATTGCCTACGCCCTCATACAGCGTATAGACGGCCTCGTTGATCATCGGCAGCAGGATGCGGTTGACGATGAAGGCCGGAAAATCCTCGGCATAGGCGGCGGTCTTGCCCACGCGCTTGACGATGTCGAGCGCGGCATGAAATGTCGCGTCGTCGGTGGCGATGCCGCGGATCACTTCCACGAGCTGCATCATCGGCACCGGATTCATGAAATGCAGACCGATGAAATGCTCGGGCCGATCGGTCGAAGCCGCAAGCCGGGTGACCGAGATCGACGAAGTGTTGGTCGCGACCATTGCGGTGCTGTTGAGGCGCGGA
The DNA here is from genome assembly GCA_035502355.1 of Rhizomicrobium sp. GTDB lineage: Bacteria > Pseudomonadota > Alphaproteobacteria > Micropepsales > Micropepsaceae > Rhizomicrobium. The sequence goes on from DATJUM010000074.1 coordinate 2,579, forward strand.
CAGAGATCCTGGAAGATTTTCCGCTTGACCGATTCGTCCTCGGTCGCCGCCTCGATCACGACGTCGCGGTCTTTCATGTCGTCGAGCGTCTGCGTCGTGTGAATGTGTTTGAGCGCCGCTGCGATCACGTCGTCCTTGATCAGCCCGCGCGCCGCCTGGCGGTGCATGTTGCGCTCGATCGTGCCGATGGCGCGGCCCAGCTGATCCTTGTTGATGTCCTCGAGAAGGACGTCGTAGCCCGCCAGCGCGCAGACATGGGCGATCCCTCCGCCCATCTGTCCCGCACCGATAATTCCAACGCGTTCTATACTCATCTTTGCCTTGGTCTCCGTGTGTGCCGGCTGACGATCTGCCGCGCCCCCCGCGGCCGGCCGGCAAATCTCAATAGCCCAGCCGGGCGAGTTCCTGATCCAACTCCGGAATCAGCCGGAAGAGATCGCCGACAAGTCCGAAATCGGCGACCTGGAAGATCGGCGCCTCCTCATCCTTGTTGATGGCGGCGATCACCTTGGAGTCCTTCATGCCGGCGAGGTGCTGGATCGCGCCCGATATTCCCACCGCGATATAGAGATCGGGTGCCACGACCTTTCCGGTCTGCCCCACCTGATAGTCGTTCGGAACAAACCCCGCATCGACCGCTGCGCGACTCGCACCGATCGCGGCGTGCAGCCGGTCGGCGATCTTTTCGAGGAGATGGAAATTCTCGCCCGATTGCAAGCCGCGGCCTCCCGAAATGATGATCTTTGCCGAAGTGAGTTCGGGCCGCTCCGATTTCGACAGTTCCTCGCCGACGAAGCTCGAAAGCTGCGGATCGGCGGGCCCGCTCACGTTTTCGATTGGTGCGGCTCCTGTTTCTTCGACCGGCCGGAATGCAGCTATGCGCACGGTAATGACTTTCTTTCCGGGAGGCGCCTGCACCGTCTCGATCGCGTTGCCGGCATAGATCGGCCGCCGGAATGTGTCCGGCGATTCGACGGCCAATATTTCCGAGATCTGCGCCACGTCGAGCCGCGCAGCGACGCGCGGCATGTAATTCTTTCCATTGCTGGTCGCGGGCGCCAGGATCGCATCATAGCTGGGCGCGAGGCTCACGATCAGCTGTTCCATCGGTTCGGGCAGCAGTTTCGCGTAGGCCGCGCTGTCGGCGAGCAGCACCTTTTCGACGCCGGACAGCTTCGCCGCCGCATCGGCGACCGTGCGGCAATCGTGGCCGGCGACGAGCA
>DATJUM010000075.1:0-8158 GCA_035502355.1 Rhizomicrobium sp.
TCACCCTGCACAATCGCTGTGTACGCTTCGTCATGGTCGTCGCCTTCCATCACGCAACACTCACTATCGGGCGGGCGCTACCCCTTACCCGAGCCGGACTTCCACCGGCAGGATCGCGCCAGCTTCCCTGGCGCACCGGAGCCGCGGAGGACGCGGAGTGAAAGGATTTTTGCCACGAGGAGCACAAAGGACGCGAATGAATATCGTGCGCGAAGCGGGCATTAAATCTTCGTACATTTGGCGTCTTTGTGGCGAACATTTTTTCTCCGCGGTCTCCGCGCCTCCGTGTGCGAATCCTTTTGGAGTCGACACGGCCAGATTCATGACATTCACGGATTGGTCGCGATAAAATTTGCTTGCATGACCTGACCAATGTGCCAGCATTTCATCTGTTCATGGAATTGTGCGCCCGGCGTTTCGCAAAAAGCGGTCGAGATTTTTATTTGTTCCAAAAATTGGTTATCGCCGACAATCGCTGTTTTAATGTTACGTACGCGTTCACGTCGCGCCGGGATAGTTGGGGGATTCGCGGGTGACGACCACGTCGTGGACATGGCTTTCGCGCATGCCGGCGCCGGTGATGCGCACGAACTGGGCGCGGGCATGCAGTTCGTCGATGGTGCGGCAGCCGGTATAGCCCATTGCCGCGCGCACGCCGCCCACGATCTGGTGCACGACATGGGCGACCGGGCCCTTGTAAGGCACCTGGCCCTCGACGCCTTCGGGCACGAGCTTCAACGTGTCCTTCACTTCCGCCTGGAAGTAACGGTCGGCGCTCCCTCGCGCCATCGCGCCGACGCTGCCCATGCCGCGATAGCCCTTGTAGGAGCGCCCCTGATAGAGGAACACTTCGCCCGGGCTTTCTTCCGTGCCGGCCAGCAGCGATCCCACCATCGCCACATGCGCGCCGGCGGCGAGCGCCTTCGCAAGATCGCCGGAATACCGAATGCCGCCATCGGCGATGACGGGGATGCCCTGGTCGCGTGCGGCCGATACTGCGTCCATCACGGCGGTCAGCTGCGGCACGCCCACGCCCGCCACGACGCGCGTGGTGCAGATCGAGCCCGGCCCGATGCCGACCTTCACCGCATCCGCGCCCGCATCGATCAGCGCTTTCGCGCCATCCGCCGTCGCCACATTGCCGGCCGCGACCTGGGTGTAATTGGATTCCTGCTTGATGCGGCGCACCGTCTCAAGCACGCCTTTCGAATGGCCGTGCGCGGTATCGACCACGATGACGTCGCATTCGGCCTCGACCAGCTTGAGCGCCCGGCGAATGCCGTCCTCGCCGACACTCGTGGCCGCGGCGACGCGCAATCGTCCGCGCTCGTCCTTGCAGGCATTGGGATATTTCTGCGCCTTCTCGATGTCCTTCACCGTGATGAGGCCGACGCAGCGATAGGCGTCATCCACCACCAGGATCTTTTCGATGCGGTGCTGATGAAGGAGCCGCTTGCCTTCCTCCGCGCTCACCCCTTCGCGCACCGTGACAAGCCTGTCCTTGGTCATCAGCTCGGCCACGAGCTGGCGCGGATCGGTGGCAAAGCGCACGTCGCGGTTGGTGAGAATGCCGACCAGCCTGCCGGCACCGTTCCGGGCATTCTCGACGACGGGAATACCGGAGATGCGGTAGCGCTCCATCAGCGCCAGCGCGTCGGCGAGCGTGGCCGTGGGCGCGATGGTGACAGGGTTCACCACCATTCCGCTCTCGTATTTCTTCACCCGGCGGACATGCTCGGCCTGTTCCTCGATGCCGAGATTGCGGTGGATCACCCCCATGCCGCCTTCCTGGGCCATGGCAATGGCCAGCGCAGCCTCGGTGACGGTGTCCATCGCCGCGGAAACCAGCGGAATGCCGAGTTCGACGGTCTTGGTGAGGCGGGTGCGGGTATCAACCTGACCGGGCAGGACTTCGGAGGCTGCCGGCACCAGCAGCACATCGTCGAACGTAAGCGCTTCGCGGATCGTCAGGACAAAGCTCCGGCCATGGCCTTGGAGCGCCGAGCCTTTATCAGCGCCAAGGCGCCTGCGCAAGCCAGATAGCCCGCGCAAGCCGCGGCGTGATCAAGGCGGCGGCGGCCCCGGCGGAGGCGGCGGCGGCGGGCATTTGCGCGGATGATGATAGCACCAGCGCGGGCTGGGGCCCGGCGGCGGGTAATACAGGCAGCCCGCAAGCGAAAGCCCCACGCAGATCAACACAAGCGCAGTGAAGCTCCGGCGCATCGATGGTCACTCCCGAATCCTACGGCTATTCAACGCGCCGCGCTCGCTGCGGGTCAATCGGATTGCGGAGGACATTCGTCACACTGGTTTAAACCCCGTAGCGACAAGATAAAGCTCGACGGATTCGGCGCGGCTGGCGGGCGGCTTGACGTGGCGGACATCGCGGAAGCGTTGCTTGACGCGCGCCAGCAGATCGCCCGCGGCGCCGCCCTGAAAGACCTTGCCGACGAACGTGCCGCCGGGCTTCAGCACCTGCTCCGCCATCTCCAACGCGGCTTCAAAAAGTGCCGTGGTGCGCAGATGATCCGTGGCGCGATGCCCGGTGGTCGGTGCCGCCATGTCCGACAGCACCACATCCGCCTTGCCGTCCAATGCCTCGATCAGGCGCGCGGGTGTTTCCGGATCGAGGAGATCCGCCTGAACGGCGTTCACGCCCGCGACTGGTGTCATTTCCAGAATGTCGGCCGCGACCACCCGTCCGCTTTCGCCCACGCGGGCCGCCGCGACCTGACTCCAGCCGCCCGGTGCCGCGCCGAGATCGAGCACCAACGCGCCCTTCTTCAGAAAATGGAATTTTTCGTCCAGCTCGACGAGCTTGAACGCCGCGCGGCTGCGATAGCCTTTTGCCTTTGCCTCGCGCACATAAGGGTCGTTCAGCTGGCGTGCGAGCCAACGCGTTGACGACGCACCACGGCCCTTGGCCGTCTTCACCCTGACCCGCATGCCGCCGCGGCCGGAGGCGCGATCGGATCGCTGTTTCATGCGGTTCTAATCCCCTGGTTTATCAGGCATACACGGACAAATGGCCTATCGACGCAAGCGCGACATCAGTCTGCCGGCGCCCTATCTGAAGCGCGTCTGGCTCGATCATTCGCGCGTCGTGGACAAAGAGGCGTATCCGTTCTGCCTGCCTTTCCTGCGCAACGGCTTCGAGCTCGAATTCGACGGGCCGGTTACCATCATCACGGGCGAGAACGGCACGGGCAAATCCACTTTGCTCGAAGGCATCGCGGTGCTCGCGGGCTTCGACGATGCGGGCGGTGCCAAAGCCTATCGCCCCGTCGATCACTCACATGCGGTGGAAGCGATGGGCGGAAGTCTCTCGGATTCGCTGCGCGCGAGCTGGCTGCCGAAGATCACCACCGGCTGGTTCTTCCGTGCCGAAAGCTTTTTTTCCGTAGCGCGCTGGCTCGATCGGGTTTCGATCGAGGCAGGCTTTGCGCCGCCGGATTTTCTGTCCCATTCCCATGGCGAAGGCTTCCTGCGTTTCTTCGAGGAACGCTGCCAGCGCCAGGGCTTCTTCATCTTCGACGAGCCGGAATCGGCGCTCTCGCCGACGCGCCAGCTCGAACTTCTCCGCCTGCTGCGCCGCATCGACCGCGCCCGCAACGCCCAGGTGATCATGGCCACCCATTCGCCCATGCTGATGGCCTGCCCCAATGCGCGGCTCCTGCAGCTCACGAAATACGGCCTTGAGCCGGTGGCGCTCGAAGACACCACCCATTACCGCCTGCTGCGCGAATTCTGCCTCTCGCCGCGGGATTTCGTGGATTCGCTGTCGGAGGAGTGAGGGCCGCGGATGCGAGCCTGAACATCCCGTCTCTGTTCTCCCAGCCTTGAATCCCCCAACGCTGCATGGTCTAACCGCCGCCCGCCGTTGGGGGATCGTCTAACGGTAGGACTGCAGACTCTGACTCTGCCTGTCTAGGTTCGAATCCTAGTCCCCCAGCCATCCCTAAATGTCTGTAATATCAGTGTTTTTCGCGTGTTCTCATTCATCGCCGGAACCGGTCAGAAAATCCCGGAGGTCGATTCGTAAGGGGTCGATTATTCGACGGGGGGCGGGGCCCTGCCCTAGCCTCAATTCAAGGGCGCCGATCACCGGCGCGCTCATAGCCCGAGATCGTCGGCAGTCCGGCTCTTTTGCCATTCGCGTTCGCGAGCCTTGGCGCGGCCAGCTTCTGAAAGAAGCCACTGCCGGGATATTGACCGGTCGATATAGCCCAAGTCCTTCAGCCGACGGCGCGCTTGGCGCACGAGATTATGCCAAGCGTTCTCCTTGGTGCGTTGCAGGAGCGCATGGCGTTGCTGGGCCGTCAGATTGAACCGCTCCGCAAGCAGATCATACATGACAGGAGGGTCTACAGGGCGGGTATGCATATTCAGCGCGCAAAGCAATGCGTCCTCGACGATACTTTGGCTAGGCAGGTCAACGGTATGGAGCGGGTCGGGCGTCACGGCGTCCCCGGTAGCGGAATCTCAAAACTCGGGAGCGACGTAGGGAACGGCCTCGTTCTCAGCCAAGAGCATATTCATGTGGGAGCGCGCCGCATCATCGTCCGCCTTATGAGCGATTGCGAGGCTGACAGCACGGCTGACAAATGTCACGACGGTGAAAATGGTGAGGTCGCAGACAAACATCCAAGCCCCATGAACGACGGCAGCCAGAAAGGCGACCGGCACAACTCCAATTCCGCCCATCATGATGCCGAAGATTATTCCGACATATCCCCAATATCCGAAGGCGAGGAAAAAGCCATAGAACCAAAGAGACGCTCCAAAAATAAACGAGGCAATCATAAAGCCGATAGCTGAAGCCGGGCGAGTGTAGCGAAAGAATGCCAACGGCAGCAGTATGAGAACACAAATGGCAAACGCCAGCCAAGAGACGCCGATAAGTATCGGCGTGACCACGGGAGTTACATACGCGGCACCTAGTAGGAAGATAGCAAGAACCGCGATGGGAACCAATAAGAGGGCTATCACAGCGGCGAAAATTCCAACGTTTTTTAGAGCTTTCATTCTGCCGATACCCCTTCCCGACCGGGGTGAGCCTAACACAAAAAGTCAGCAAATCCTTAAGTAGCGGGCGGAGCCGATGACCATGCACTCGTCACCCACGAGCCCACGCCCATCACCGTACGCCAGCCCCGACCCGCATTCAGCTTCCATTGAGATACCTCCGGTAGCATCTCGGGCGTGGCCTGAAGCCATGGGCGAGGCTATCGTGGCTGGCAAAAGTTGAGACGAAAAAGTCATGGCGCTCCTCTGGTTTCCGCTAACCCTGACCATCGCCGTCGTGTTCGCGCTTACCGGAGAATTCTGGTTCGCAATCCGATTTTTAGCCGTGTGCTGGATACCGGGAATTTCGGTCGGCGCCGTTAAGTGGTGCCTTGTTCGTGGCGATAGGTGGCAACAGATCGGTGGAACAATTTTTGGGCTGCTCTTGCTGGCTTTCGTGTGGTGGATATTGCCGGGCGCTGGCCTTGTCGTTTTCAAACACAGCATTTCTGGGTTTACCTTGGCCTTGGTGAGCGCCGTTGTCGGATTGCTGATGCCGCTCGAAATGGCCGAGGTCGCGAAGACCGCAAATTAGGACACTACCCGGCGGCCTTTTGGCGCCCGATCACCTCAATTCCGAAACTTGCCGCGCACAGCTGGGATAAGCCCTTGCTCGATTCGATCCCAGCCTTGGCAAGCGATATGCGTCTTGTCGATTTGCCACGAGGCAACGCCGCAAAGCGTGGTGGATATGATCCGGGACTCTTTCTCATTCTCCACGAAATAGATGCGCCACAAGCCGCCTTCGCTCATGCCGCCGAAACTCTCTGGCAGCTTGTCGAGATTGTCGTTCATCGCTTCGACCGTCAGGAGTCCGTGGTCTTGCTCACAGACGTGTCCGGTATGGAGAACGCCCAGCATCGGACTAATCCACTCCGATCCGTCAACGAAAGGCGTGTCCGAAAACTCCGCCACTAAGCCCAGCATCGCGTCAAAGTGAACGCCTTCCGCATGACGGAAGCGAAAACCGAAACCGCGTTCCGCAAAATCCGCTGGACGGATATCCAGGGGGAGCCGGTTTGCCCCGAATGTGGCGGGTTGGACGCCTATGAATATCGGCGCCCGACCGGCTTGCTCCGCTTCCGGTGCAAGGCTTGCGGCAAGAATTACAGCCTGACCAGCGGGACGCTCTTTGCCTCTCACAAGGCCCCTGTCCGCGTTTATCTCGCGGCCATCGCGGTTTACACGAACGAAGTCAAAGGCAAAAACGCCCTTGCGCTGTCCCGCGACCTTGGCATGTCGCACAAAGCTTGCTGGATAATGCTGCACAAGCTCCGCGAGGCAATGGCTGCCGAGTTCAAGGGCCGGAAGATCGGCGGAGAAAAGCGTCGGTGGATTTCAGCAGGTATTATCAGCGGCACGTGAAGGCCGCTTAAGACTGCGGTTCGCCACATATTTCGGTAATTAGCGCGGGGGATGATACGCAAGATATATTCCAACTATTGCAATAGCGAACCCAGCGACTCCAATCAAGAAGCCCCATTTCCCGTAAAAATCGCGCCATCGGCTTCGCTTCGCCATCGCCCTCATAATTGGCTCACTGACGCGCATTTCATTATATTTTCCAACCAATTCCGGAAATCTTGCAGTTTCAATGACCGCATATATTTTCTGCCGCTCAGTTCTGTTGCGCCGTGATTCTACAATTCGTTGACGCACTTCAAGCACTTGTAATGCGAGCTGCCTGAATTCAGGATAGACAGCTAATATAACCTCGTAGGTCAATTTTTCGACCATAATTTCAAGTTGGATTGCAATTTTTGCCGACCCGGCATCTATGGCGTCGTGTCGCGCCCTATGACAATCAAATTCGGCGTCTGCCAAAAGCTTTGGGACTTCCGGTGATGTCGGATCGGTAATTATTTTTTGAATGAGATCAATTAAGCGCCTGCCGCCGTATCGCAGCTCTTTGACGGCCGGGACAATAATGTCATTACATACTTGTTCCGCCAACTTAATGTCTTCCTCGGCCTGATCCCATTCCTTGCGAATGGTATCAAGCACGCTGATTTGTTCTGGCGTGAGAGACATAACTGATGCGGAAGCAATGAATGAACTAGCGAATCTGGGTGCGCAGACGATCAGCCGCCTTGTCCCCTCTCGCAGAAAGGGACTTCAGCTTTTCGTCATTCATGTACCAGCCATTTTGCAGGGACACATTCCCCCGCGTGTAGCGTTTGATTATTTGTTCAGTTGCGTGCTCAGAGGCAAAATCATAATCTGCCAAGCTGAGCCAAGCTCGGAGTTTAGTCAGCATCGGCGAGCCCCTTTGTTCCCGAACGAATCAGGAAAGTCGGGCCGCCTAGCACATTGACCGGACACTGGTCAACCGCAAGCGCCCGAATCATTTGTTCGGTAAAAAGGTAAACACTAGAAGGGCGCGTGTCGAGCAACGGAGCCTACCATATCTAGTCACGCCCCATCACCGCGTAAGAAACGCAACGGCCGCTCGATCCCTAAGTTCCTCAAATATGACAGTTTTTTGGCCCCGCAAGATATGAGTCAACGTGTCGCACGTTTTCCACAGTTTATGCGCCAGTTGCGCCTTGCGAAAGCACAACCGCCGTCCATTGCCGACCGAGTTTTAATTGCCCCCAAGGACGATAGTAGTATTCCAGCGCCAATTCGGTCGGCCGCCACGGCCTCGTAGGAAGTCGCCAGGCGTAGACGCCTTTCGTTTTGGTGATGCACTCGACTTTGTTCCGTCGCGCGCGCATGCGAAGCGTCTGGACCACGCGCAGCGCGATGGATTGCGCCAGCACCTTATCGGATTCGGAAAGTCCCTTCGCCCGGATGATCCGCGGGGCAAGCTGGCGAGTGTCTAGCGGACCTTCCGCCGCCAACGCATCCATACAAATCTTAGTCGTTTCTCCACGCTTCAGGAGCCGGTTGAGGTCCACATGGGGCGGAAGGTCCGCAGCCCCGCCCGTGACTTCAAAGAGGCGCAAAGCAGCGTTGACATGCGCAAGGTCGTGTTCCGCCTCGCGGGTCAACCGCTCATAGTGCGCTATCATGGCCGCTATCTGGTCGCGCTTTTTGCGGAGCGCGAGAACCGCAATCGGATCGCCCGTGCCCAGAATGTAGGGCGCCGCCG
>DATJUM010000076.1:0-27727 GCA_035502355.1 Rhizomicrobium sp.
CCGCACCTCGCATCCTTCATCCCTGGCCTCAGCAACGCTTCGCCGTCAAACACCCAAGGTGGGAGCCGTATGCGGGAAAGCCGCACGTACGGTTCTGTGCGGGGGGCGCCTAGCAATGCGCGTCCCTACCGCGACCGTGCCTATGCGATGGCCCCACATTCGCGGGGGAGAGGGAAACCGCCGATTTTTCGGGGCTTTTTTGAAAGGGCCTATCTGGAAAGCCCGAAAAAACGTGTAAAAACGACTCCTCTGATTCGTTTTTTTGAGGATGACACTCATGGCAACATCTGGTCCATCAAAGGCGGCCGCGACGTCGAAGGCCAGCGCGGCGCCGAAACCCAAGGTCGAAAGCGTTACGCTCAAGCAGATCGCCGCCGAGCTGGCGAAAAAGCACGAGCTTTCAAACAAGGCGGCCGGTGCGTTTCTCGACGATTTCGTGGCCGTCATTACCAAACAGCTGAAGAAGGGCTCGCGCATCCGCCTCACGGGGCTTGGCATTCTTTCCGTGCGCAAGCGCGCAGCGCGCATGGGCCGCAATCCCGCGACCGGCGAGCAGATCAAGATCAAGGCGAGCAAGAAGGTTTCGTTCCGTCCCTCGAAGGAACTCAAGGAAGCCGTCTGAAGCCGGCAGGATGAAAAGAACGCAGCGCTGGCCGCTGCGTTCTTCCCTGTCAGCGCACTTCGTGTAGGCGGGCTCTGCCGCGCCGGGTCCTTTGTTTCTTTTCAGGTCCCGCGAGCGCGATGGATATCCAGTTCAAGCCGTCGATATGGCGGCAGACGATCGCAAATGCTCCGGTGATCGGCACGGCAAGAAACAGGCCTGCCACACCCCAGATCAGGCCCCAGAAGCTCAGCGAAAGTATAATTCCAAACGGGCTGATATCGAGCGTCCGCCCGAGCATGATCGTGCTCACGATGTTGGCGAGCACGAAATGCAATCCGCCGAGCAGCACGACAATGAGCAGAAAGGGCGCGAAACTCCCGAACTGCAGAAGCGCCATCAGCGCCGGCAGCAGGACGGCGGCACCACCGATCGTGGGAATATAGGTCGCGAGGAACAGCACCAGCGCCCAGAACGCCGCGAAGCTCACATGCATCGCAAGCAGCAGCAAATAGGTGCCGAGGGCCATGACGGCGCTGAGGAAAGTACATACGCCCAGATAGGTCTGGACCTGGCGGGCGATGGTGTGAATGACCTTTCCCGTTTCGTCGCGCCGGTCCTGATCCGCCTGCAGCCGCGAAAGCTTATCGGGCAGCTGCGTCTGTTCGGCCAGCAGGAAACCGACATAGACGATGACCATCGCGAAGGTGAAAAGGAACGAGCCGGCGGAGGCGGCGGCCTGGCCGACCATGCCGGCAATATTTGATGGGTTGACCACATCGGTCAATTTCGTGTGGCCGAGATGAAGAAAGGCGATGACCGATTCGGCGAGGTGCTCAAGCTTCCCGAAATAATGCGGCTCTTCCGCCGCGACCGCGCTGGCCTGGGTTCCCAGTATTTGCACGAAGAGATAAAGCCCGCCCGCGATGAGCATGAGCGAGCCCGTCCAGGCCAGAGCCGGCGGCATGTGAATTCGCTCCAACACCTCGGTGAGGGCATTCAGAATTGCCCAGATCAGCACAGCAAAGGCGAGCGGCGCGAGAAGCGGCCGGCCGAGAACCAGAATGGCGAGAATAGCGAGCGCGCTTACGAGCCAGCTCGCCACCTGTCTGCCGTCAACATTCACACGCGCCCTCCATGAGCCGGTGCGGCAACCGCCGGTCCTCCAAATTATAAGATTGTGAAGTCGATCGCGGCATTCAGGTCAAGCCGCTGTTCGGCCGGCGGCAGGGGATATTTGAGCCCGCTCGCGCAATTGAAGAGTACCACACGGTCGCGCGTGCCGATCCGCCCCTCGCGAAGCGATTTGCGCCACGCGGCATGGGTGGACGCCCCTTCCGGGCAGAGGAGCAGGCCATCGTTTTGGGCCACCTCGCGCAGGCTCTCCTCGATCTCCGCATCGTCGACGGCCATCGCGTAGCCGCCGCTCTCGCGCACGGCGCCGAGAATGAGGAAATCGCCCATCGCGGACGGCACACGAATGCCCGAAGCGATGGTATGCGCATTCGCCCAGCGTGCGGCATGGCTTTCGCCATTCTCGAAAGCGCGCACGATCGGCGCGCAGCCCGACGCCTGGACGGCGACCATGCGCGGTCGCCTTGTGCCGATGAATCCGATCGCTTCAAGTTCCGCGAAGGCTTTCCACATGCCGATCAGCCCGGTGCCGCCGCCGGTTGGATAGAAAACCACGTCGGGAACGTCCCAACCAAGCTGCTCGGCCAGTTCGAGCCCCATCGTCTTCTTGCCTTCGATCCGGTAAGGCTCCTTGAGTGTGGACATGTCGAACCAGCCGCGTTTCTCGCGCCCCGCCGCGACAAGCTTCCCGCACTGGTCGATCAGCCCGTTGACGCGCCAGACTCTCGCGCCCTGTGCGGCGATCTCGCGGACATTGATCTCCGGGGTATCTTCCGGACAGAAAACAGTGGTGCGCATGCCGGCGCGGCTGCCATAGGCGGCGAGGGCGGCTCCGGCGTTCCCATTGGTTGGCATGGCGAGATGGCCAATCCCGAGTTCCTTTGCCATCGAGACGGCGAGGGCAATGCCGCGTGCCTTGAAGGAGCCTGTCGGCAAGCGGCCCTCGTCCTTGACGAGGAGTTCTCCGCCCGCAGCGCCGCGGATACGGACGAGCGGCGTCGTGCACTCGCCGAGGCTGACAATGTTGTGCGGATTCCGGACAGGCAGGAGTTCCCGGTACCGCCAGAGATCCGAAGGCCGCGCCGCCAGCGCGTCCTTGGTCAGAGCCACTCTCACGGCATCCAGCGCATAGCGCACGAGCAGGGGTTTGCCCGCGCGCGACAGCCCATGGACTTTTCCGGCCTCGTGGCGCTCGCCGGTTGCCGAGCATTCGAGATGGCTGACGAAATACAGCCGCTCTTCATCCAGATTGCGAAATGTCATGATCTGCCTCGCCTGAAGTCAGCTTGTGTTCATCTCAGCTGGCGGTTCCGGAATGTGAAGCGCCACGCGGGCGCTCACATAATGCCGTTCCTTGAGGTGTTTGCGAATCATTCGCACCACAATCGCAGTGACAGCAATTTCATTCGTGAAGCCCAGAACCGCGACGAACTCCGGCATCACGGCGGCCGGCAGGACAAACCAGGCAAGCGCGGCCAGGAGTACGCCGCGCACCCGGCCAGGCGTCGCTGGATCGATGACACAGAAATACGCCGCGGCAAGATCTTCGGCAAAAGGAATGCGTCCGGCGAGTCTCAGAAGCTTGGTCCAGAATCCCTCCTCGACGATTTGCGCATGACGCGCAATCATGGCTGGCAGCTGAAACAATTCGCGGTCCGGTCTCCACATGGCCTGAATATCGGGCGAAAAAGACCGCAGGAAAAGGGTGCACGCCGCGATGCCAGCCCACAAAAACTACTGATTCGAACTTTATGGCAGTCGTTGTCGCGCTCGGCCGGTTGACACCAGGATGGGCCGGTGATTTCATCCCCAAACAACCTGACTTCAATCTAGGGGAACACACAAAATGCGCAATTCGTTGTTAAACGCAGTGGCTGCGGCGAGCCTGCTCATGGTTGCGTCGCCGGTGCTGGCCAAGGGCACCTGGGTGTCGGTCAGTTTGCAAAATAGTGAGGCGACGAGTCTTTTTGTCATCAACGACAGCAACACTATAGCCGGACAATATACCGACACCAGCGGCAACGTGCACGGTTTTGTCGGGCCGTTCAGCGGAGAGAATTACACGAGCTTCGACGATGCCGGTGGCGACACCGAACCACGCGGCATGAACAACAGCGACGTTATCACCGGCTACGACGTTGGGACGCTAACGCCGTGGGAGCGTTCTGTGAAAGGCACCATAACCAACATCACCAAGGACGGGACTACGCTCGATCAGCTCGCCCAGGGCATAAACAAATCTGGTGTTTTTGTGGGCGACTACACCGACGAGACGACCGGCCTGTATGTAGGCTATCTGGGCAAGAAGGCGAAATGGACAGGCGACATCGCGCTCTCGACCAAGAATGACGGTTATGCAGGTCGCGCAATTGATAACGCGGGAGATGTGGGCGGCTGGTATGAGGACCCCACCACGGACACGCAGGTGGGATACCTGCTCATGGCCGGGGCAAAGAAACCGGTGCTTATTGATTACCCCAAATCCGTCTACACGGTGGTGGAAGGGCTGAACAACAAAGGTCTTGTGGTGGGCCAGTGGGAAGACACAAGCGGCATTATTCACAGCTTCTTCTATACCGTCAAGAAGGGCAAGTTCACCAGTCTTGATGCACCGGGAGCCACCGAGTTCACTCAGGCTTGGAACATAAACGACAACAACGTAATTGCCGTCTCCTCGGATGCCGGCAGTTTCGTCTACTGCATATCGGCGAAGAAGTGTCCCGGCAGTGACGCCGGCGCCGTCAAGACGCCGCAGTCTCACCGCAAATATACGCCGGCTGCGCCCTAGGTCAGCCGGTTGACGAGCACGCAGGCCCCCGTGCCGAAGGCGCGGGGGCCTTTGTATTAGTCGACGATCTGAACGATTTTCCTTGTATCAGGATCGACGAAGACCACGCGACCGTCCCAGTCGAACATTTCATAGCGCCGGGCTTCCGGAACGCTCGTGTAAATTTCTTCTGGAACCGGCTGCAATTCGACGTCCGGCGGCACGGCCGCCCCCACTGCTACGTCCGACTGGAGCGGCACGGGACGTATTTTTTCCCTGACCACGTAATCGTGGATCACCGTTCTCTCTTCGGGCTTAACCGTCCAGGTTGTCGTTTCCTGCATGACACCCGGCGCCGGAGGAGGGGCTTCGTCCTGGGCTGTGGCGGCCTGAAATCCGCCAAGCACTCCTGCAACTGCAACTCCTGCGATCCAAAGGCGCGTCATTAATGTCTCCTTCCCTGAGCACCCCCGCGACCACATAGGGGGAATGAGATGCCCGGACATCGGGTTCCCGGCATGTGGAGATTTCGGATTCACATAGGATGCGTGGGCGGCGGATCTTCGGGCAGAGGAATGAATTCCCTGTCATCGCCCGGCGGTAATTTCATGCGTCCGGCACGCCAGTCCGCCTTGGCGGATTCCATGCGTTCCAGACTGGATGAAACCAGATTCCACCAGATGTGGCGGGTGCCGACGCTCGCGCCACCCAGGAGCATCACCCGTGCGGCCCCAGCGACGGCAGCAATCCGCGCCGGTTCGCGCCCGAACACCAGCAAATGTCCGGACTCGTAATCAACGCCGCCGGATTCAACGTGGCCGCTCACCACATAGGCGGCACGTTCCTCATGTTCGTCCGGCAGGTCGATCCGCGCGCCGGGCGCGAGCTCCAGATGAACATAAAACATGGGCGAGAAGGTCATGACCCTGCTTTTCAGGCCATAAGCTGTCCCCGCAATTAGCGCTCCCCGTACGCCTTCCATTTCAAATTTTGGAAGGTCCGCGGCCGCGTAATGCGAGAACGACGGATCGGTTTCCTCGGCTTCGAGCGGCAACGCCACCCAACTTTGCATTCCGTGCATCTGGCTCGCAGTGGATCGCACAGCGGCATCGGTGCGCTCCGAATGCACGATGCCGCGCCCGGCGGTCATCCAGTTCACCTCTCCGGGCCGGATCGCCTGCGACGAACCCAGGCTGTCGCGATGCAGAATCTCGCCCTCGAACAGATAGGTGACAGTCGCAAGGCCGATATGGGGATGCGCACGGACGTCAATGCCGTGTCCGGCCGCGAAATCGGTTGGTCCCATATGATCGAGAAATATGAAAGGTCCGACCATCCGCCGCTGCGGGAAGGGCAGCACACGGCCGACTTCGAAACCGCCGAGGTCCTTCCTCCGCGCGGGTATAACAAGCTCGATCATCAAACCGTCTCTTTACAATGCTTTCGCCGCTGTGCGCAGGCCCAAAAACGCAGCGCCCTCTCCCTGCCAAGGGGAGAGAGCGCCATAGGCAGAAAGTGCATTAATCAGGGCATTTGCAGCGGTACAGGGCGATGCAAAACAGGAACCTGCGGAGATCTAACCGAAGCTGCGGTCGGACAGACCTTCGCCGACGGGCAATAGATGTAGCCGACGAAAACATCGTCGCTGTTTTCGCCGTCGATTGCTACCAAACCCTGGTCGTTGAGACCCCAGACCTCCACATAAGTGGATCCGGAGACTGTGAGTTCGGTAAACTTCTTCTTCTTGATGTCGTAAGTGAAACCGTGCCGATTTCCGGATGAGTCGGTGTACAACCCGCTAATCTCGCCCTTGTTGTTGATTCCCTCCAGAGTCGTAGTGCCGTTCGGATCGTCAATGGTCACCGCCTTGCCGCCATGGGGCAGCAGGAATCCGTGTTCGACGCCGCTGCTGTTTAGATACCAGCCGACAATGTCGCCGGCATCGTTGATGCCGCGGCCGGCTACGCCCGTATTCGTGATGCCCTTCAGCTTGATAGACTTGCTGTATTGCGCGTTCGTGCCGGTATAGCCGATGTACTGGCCCGAAGAGTTCTCGTAATTTCCGGTGAAGGTATTTGCCTTATTGATGCCCTGGACCAGGTAATTCAGGGTCGTGCCGTTCATTGTCACGTCGGTGATCTTGCCTTTGGGCGAGCGCTCGTAGGGAATGTAGTCGACCGGATCGTCACTCTCGACATCGTCGATGCCCATGATGTATCCGTCTTTGCTTATCCCGCGTGGCTGCGTGCCACCCGTCGGATCGTCGTTGAAGGTGGTGTAGTTGCTGCCGTCGTCCGGCCCGACAAAACCGTTCTCGATGCCGCTGCCATTGAGCCAGAATCCCGTAATGGTTCCGCTGTCGTTTATACCGAACGCAATCGTTTCGGAGCTGCCGGAAACAAGAGGAAGCTGGAACAGCATTCCTTTGGACATGGCTGGTGACGCAGCCATCAGGCTGATGGCTGCCACGGAAATCATCAATGTTCTCTTTGTCATCTTTCCCCCTTTAGGATAAGAATTGGCAACGAATTCAATCCCTCGAAACGTTGCCTGTCAATGCAAATGGCGGCTCGCGGTCGATTTCGAACCCGCTCCGGCGCCTGATCCGCGCGGAAATAACAAGCTCAATCATTGGACTTCGGCGAAGTGCCGACGCCGCTTTGGGCAATGCGCACGTCACCCGGGTCATCGATGGCGGCGGTTCGGTCGAACGCGGGGATTAACAAAATTACTTATCGCCTGCCCTCGGCCATGAAGCGGTGCGCTTCGGCGTGGGGCAGCGCATCGGCCGCATAGGTGAAGGTACCCCGGTCCCTGACTTCCCGGGCGGCGCGGACGAACGCGCCTAGCGCTGCGCGGGCAAACGAGCCGCCCACGCTGATGCGTTTTACCCCCACGCCCGTAAGTTCTTCGATCGAATATGCCGGGCCTTTCAGGCCCATTACGACGTTGACGGGCTTCGAAACCGAGGCGCAGACCTCGCGGATCGCATCGAGGTTCGGCAGACCGGGCGCATAAAGCACATCGGCACCGGCCGCCGCGAAAGCCTGCAGGCGTCTTATCGTGTCCCCGAGATCGCGGCGGCCATGCAGGAAGTTTTCGGCGCGCGCAGTCAACAGGAAGCGGCAATGACGCGCTGTCTCCGCCGCGGCGGCAATGCGCTCCACGGCGAGTTCGAATTCGTAGATCGGATTCCTAGAATCGCCGGTCGCGTCTTCGATCGATCCGCCCGCGAGGCCGATATCCGCGGCGAGCCGGATGGTCGCCGCACAGATTTCCGGTGCCCGGCCGAACCCGTCCTCCAAATCGGCGGAGACCGGTAGCGGCGTTGCTTCGGCAATGCTCATGGCATTGTCGAGAATCTCGTCACGCATCAGTGCACCCGAGGAATCCCGGCGGCCCACCGAAAAGGCATAACCTGCGCTTGTTGTCGCCAATGCTTCGAAGCCAAGCGCAGTGAGGATTCGCGCCGTGCCGACATTCCAAGGGTTGGGAATGACAAATGCGCCCTGGCGCGCGTGAAGCGCAACGAAAGTCTCGAATTTCTGCTCCCGTGTCATGATCGGAGGCATACCACGACCGAAGCCAGCTTATTTCGTTCCGGATCGAATTATGAAAGTTTTGTGACGGCCGCTTCCCGGCAGGCGCGAGACGTTGTGAAATGTTATGATCCAGCTGTTTCGAAGGGAGGTTTCCATGCTCATCGGCGCACATGTCATGCTTCACAGCCGCGACGAAGCGGCAGACCGCGAGTTTCTGTCGGACGTTCTGAAACTCGGCTCCGTCGATGCCGGCGACGGATTTCTGATATTCGGCATGCCACCGGCGGAAATGGCCGTTCACGGCTCCGACCGGAATGATCATCATCAGCTTTACCTCATGTGCGAGGACATCGAAAATTTCATTGCCGAGATGGCGGAACGCGCGATTGCGTATACGCAGCCGAGCTTCCAGGGCTGGGGAACAGTGACCGAGATCACGCTGCCCGGCGGCGGCAAGCTTGGCGTATACCAACCGCATCACAAGCGGCCCGAACATCCCGCGGCCAAGCCCGCGCGGAAAGCCGCGGCGAAGAAATCCGCAGCGAAGAAGTCCATCAAACGCAGCGTGAAAGCAAAGACCAAGGCAAGAAAGCGCCGCCGCGCTTGACGAATTTTACGTGGAATTGCGGAGCTGATTATTTAACCGCAGCTCCGCGCGCCGGATCAACCAGCCATCAGACCTTCGCGCCAGACCCAATCGAGGCCCTTGTCGAGCGCGCGGCCGACGCGGTCGAACAGTTCATCGATCTCGGTTTCGGTGATGACAAGGGGCGGGCAGAACCCGATGCGGTCACCAAGCATCGGGCGCGCGATGACGCCTTCCTCTTCGCCGAATCTGCAGACCGTGGCGGCGACGGCCTTCTCGGCGGGGAAATTCGCACGTGATTTTTTGTCGGCGACGAGTTCGATGCCACCGAGCAGCCCGATACCGCTTGCCTCGCCGACGAGCGGATGCTCACGAAGCTGTGTGAGCCGGGCGAGGAAATGCGGCGCCACCTCGCGCACATGACCCACGATATCGCGCTCCTGATAAATCTCGATGGTTTTGAGCGCCACGGCTGCGGCGACCGGATGGCCCGTGTAAGTGAAGCCATGGCCGAATGTCCCGATTCTGCCCGATTCCTCCTCGATGGCTTCAGAAAGTTCCGGCGAGATCAGCACCGCGGAAATGGGCAGATAGGCCGAGGACAGCGCCTTGGCAAGCGTCATGCTGGCCGGCTCAAAGCCATAAGTTCCGCAGCCGAACCAGTTTCCGGTGCGGCCGAAGCCGGTGATCACTTCATCGTCGATCAGCGGAATGCCGTGCCGATCGAGCACGCAGGTGATTGCATCGAAATACCCCTGGGAGGGCAGGATCACGCCACCCGCGCCCTGGACGGGCTCCACGATCATTGCCGCGATCGAGTCCGCGTCTTCTTTTTCGATCAGCGCTTCAAGATTGTCCGCGAGCCGCAGTGAATATTCGCGCTCGCTCTCGCCCTGCTTCGCCCCGTGATAGTAATGCGGCGCGTCGGCGAAGCGTGCGAAATCGAGCGGGAGATCGAAGCTCTTGTGATTGGCGGGCAGGCTGGTCAGGCTCGCCGCGGCGATGGTCACACCGTGATAGGCCTTTGCGCGGCTGATGATTTTCTTGCGCGCGGGTTTGCCGCGGGCATTGCTGGCGTACCAGAAAAGCTTGATCTGCGTGTCGTTTGCCTCCGAGCCGGAATTGGCGAAAAACACTTTCCCGACCGGAAACGGCGCGATTTCCTTCAACTTCTCCGCAAGCGCGATGGCCGGCTCGTGGCTCTTTCCGGCGAAGAGATGGCCGAAGGCGAGCCTGCGCATCTGCTCCGCCGCCGCCTCGACAAGCGCTTCCTCGCCCCATCCCAGTGCGGTGCACCAAAGGCCGGACAACGCCTCGATATAATCCTTGCCGCGGTCGTCATAGATGCGCACTCCCCTGCCGCGCTCGATCACGAGCGGTCCCGTTTCGCGGAGCCTCACAAGATTGGTGTAGGGGTGAAGCACGCTTTCCACGTCGCGCATCTGGGCGTTGCTGAGAGGCATGGGCGGGCTCCCCTATTGCAGGCGCGATTAACGCGCGCGGGGCGCCTGGCGTCAACGCAGCCCTTGCGGCGGCGCGTTGCCGGCAAGACGCGCGGTTCCTATTATGCCTCCGGGTCTTAAGACGCAGTTTGCAATGTTCGGGCTGATGCAGGACTGGCCGATGCTGGTCCACAAGGTCATCGACCATGCGGCGCTCTATCATGGCGATCGCGAAGTCGTGACGCGCAGTGTCGAGGGACCGATCCACCGCACCAATTATCGGGAGATACACGCACGCGCCCGCCGTATGGCGAGCGCGCTGGAGCGGATCGGAATCATGCCCGGCGACCGCGTGGCCACGCTTGGCACCAATACCTGGAGGCACCTCGAAGCCTGGTATGGCATTGCCGGCATGGGTGGCGTTTATCACACGCTCAATCCGCGACTGTTTGTCGACCAAATCGTTTACATCGCGAATCATGCCGGCGACCGCGCGCTGTTTTTCGATGCGTGCTTCGCGCAACTCATCGCCGAGATCGCGCCGCGGCTTGAAACCGTGACGCATTACATCGTTCTTTCCGATCGCGTGCCCGACGGCATGTCCGCGCCCGTTCTCGATTACGAGGGTTTCATCGCCTGTGGCGACGAGAATTACGTCTGGAGATCCCTCGACGAAAACGCCGCCTGCGGTCTCTGTTACACTTCGGGAACCACGGGCGCTCCCAAGGGCGTGCTCTATAGCCATCGCTCCAACGTGATCCATGCGTTGATGGCGTGCCAGGCCGATGCGTTCGGCGTGCGCAGCACGGATGCCATCATGCCGGTGGCGCCCATGTTCCATGCTAATGCCTGGGCCATCGCCTTTGTCGCGCCCATGATTGGCGCCAAGCTCGTGCTTCCCGGCCCGAAGCTCGACGGCGCGTCGGTCTATGAGCTGCTCGATACGGAAAAAGTGACACTCACGGCGGCGGTACCAACCGTGTGGCTGACGCTTCTTCAATATCTCGGCGAAACCGGCAGGATGCTGCCCCATCTCAAGCGCGTGCTGATCGGCGGTTCCGCCTGTCCGCGCAAGATCATCGAGTCGTTCGAGAAGACATACGAGGTCGATGTGGTGCATGCCTGGGGCATGACGGAGATGAGCCCGCTCGGCACGCTGACCGCGGCGGTGGCCGGGCTGCCGGAAAGCGAGCGTATCGCGCAAAAGCTCAAGCAGGGACATCCGGTCTTCGGGGTCGAAATGAAGATCGTGGACGACGGGAATTGCGAGCTGCCGCGCAACGGCAAGGCTTTCGGAAGGCTCAAGGTGCGCGGGCCCGCAATCGCCAAAGGGTATTTCCGCGGCGAAGGCATCGAGGCGTTCGACGAGGAAGGATGGTTCGATACGGGCGACGTGGCGACGATCGATGCGGACGGCTACATGACGATCACCGACCGTGTAAAGGACGTGATCAAATCGGGCGGCGAGTGGATCTCCTCGATCGAGATCGAGAACGTCGCGGTCGGCCATCCGGCGCTTGCCGAGGCGGCGGTCATTGGCATTCCGGATCCAAAATGGGACGAACGGCCGCTGCTTATCGCGGTGCTGAAAACCGGCGAGATGGCGACGCGGGAGGACGTTCTCGCCTATCTCAAAGACAAGATCGCCAAATGGTGGATGCCGGAGGATGTAATTTTTGTCCCGGAAATTCCGCACACCGCCACGGGCAAGATCCAGAAGACAACATTGCGCGAGCGCTATGGCCGGCATCGTTCCCACAGCGCTTGACGCGCCAACCCGCAGCGGCGGCGGGGGTAGAATGGTAACGTTCCTGGATGCGCTGGCAAGGCTGTCGCTCGCCGCGCTTTTCGTTTCCATTGCGGTCGCACTGGTTGCGGGCCTCGGCACGCGGTCGGGATTATGGAATTACGATCTTGGCTTGTTCGGAATATTTCCATTCGCCATTTATTCCGGCCTTGCGGCGTTTGCGTTCGGGCTATCGTGGATGCTGACTGCTCTCTTTGCCGGGGAAGGACCAGGCGCGCTCTCCGCCGTAACCGGTTTCGTAGGCGCAATCGCGGTGCTCTGGGTGCCACTCGATGATCTCTATCGCGCGCAGATCGAGCAGACGCTGCCGCCCATACATGATATTTCGACCGACACGGAACATGCGCCGGCTTTCATCGCGCCGGGCAGCCCGGGCCAGCACGTTCCGCCGCCTTATGATGGTCTGAAGCGTGTGCGCTATGGCGGCCATATCAATGCGATGGAAACATTGCAGAAGCTCGCGTATGGCGAAATCAAACCGTATTCGCAGCTCGGTACAACGCCCGCAAAATTGTTCCGCCGCGCGCTCGCTGCGGCCCGCAACATGGGCTGGACGATCGTGGCCGTAATTCCCGACTCCCAGGGCGGTTTCATCCAGGCGACCGATACCACGCTGCTTTTCGGTCTGACGGATGACATCGTGCTGCGCGTGCGGCCGGCCGGCATCGGCGCCCGCCTCGACATTCGCTCCCGGAGCCGCGTCGGCGAATCCGATTTCGGCCGCAACGCCGCCCGCATCCGCGCATACCGGAATAAACTCGGTGCGACGTAGGGATCAGACGGCGACAGCGGCGAGAAAGTGCATATACGTGGATTGACATACCATTAAACGGGCATTGTATCTCAACGCTTCCTTACAGTTTCAGCACATGTCCCGCACGCGTGTGTTCAGGTCCGCCAACACTCGGCAATCCGCATACCGGCGGAGATAGCCTATGCGGACACAATCTTGATCTGGAAATTACGCGCTCAGGGGACGTGATCACGATTTACCCCGCGCGACGCAGTCTTCGCGACAGCTGATTACCACGCCAAACGGTACCGCGCCGAAGAAACTGGCGCGGGATCTGCAATCACACGGCCATGCTGCGCGAGCTCGATCAGATGCGCCAGCACGGACATTCCGGCGGCGGCGTGCAGCCGTTTGTCGACGTCTGCGTAAATGCGCGCGACGATCTCGGGGATCGTCGCGAGGCCCTCGCGCAGACAGGTCATGATCTGCATTTCGCGCTCGGCGCGGTGGGCAAGATGGGCCTTGAGAAGCGGTTTCGGATCGCGGATGGGGCCGCCATGGGTCGGCCACAGCACGCGGTCGTCGCGAGCAAGCAGTTTGGCCAGGCTCGCGCGATAGGCGGCCATGTCGCCATCCGGTGGTGCAACGACCGTCGTTGACCAGCCCATTACATGATCGCCGGTAAACAGCGCTCGTTCCTCGCTGAGCGCGTAACACATGTGATTGGACATATGCCCCGGTGTGAAGACGCATTCGATGGTGAAGCCGTCAGCTGCGAGAACATCGCCGTCGTTCACGCGAACGTCCGGGATGAAGGCGCGGTCACCATCCTCCTCGACCGTGACGTCATGTTCGTCCTGTGCCGAGGGATGCGGTCCGTGCGCATAGGTTATTGCACCTGTCCATTCTTTCAGCGATGCGGCCGCCGGCGAATGATCGTTGTGCGTATGAGTGAGCAGAATGTGGGTGACATGCCGATTCTTCAGCGCCTCTTTCAGCGCCGCGAGATGCGCCGGGCTATCGGGGCCAGGATCAATCACTGCGACGTTCTTCGCTCCAACGATATAAACTCCCGTACCCCGGAAGGTGAAAGGACCGGGGTTCGGGGCCAGCACACGCGTGATGAGGGGCGATACGCGGATGTCATCGCCATAGGGTGCTTCAAATTTGCGATCGAACGGGATGGGTGTCACGGCGTCAGCCGGGTTCGCCGGCGCGACGTGCCTGCATTCGCGCTTTCCGGCCCAGAGCCACGGGCCGGGTGACCGCTTCCATGGTTTTCACCCGTTGCGGCGCTCGGTGCGTGAGCTTCTCGAAGCCGCGCGACAGCCAGCCATTGCGGTGCCGCAATCGCTGCACTGCGCGGCGGAAAGGTTTGGAATGGGTCGTGAGGATCGCACAGCCCACGAGAAACATCATGATGCCAAGCGGAAAGGGCAGCGGCAGGGGCACGGGCGTCAACAGCCCGCCCACGATGGTGAGAAACCAGCCTCCGGCCAGGATCAGGAATTTCTTCAATTGCGCTCCGCAGCCCGATGACTGGCTTCCAAGAAGGTCAACAAATTGCCACGGAGATTAGAGGCGCTCCGCCGGACCGTCGAGCATCGCGTGACGACGCCGCCGTTGCGAGAGAAAAAACATGTCAAGCTTAGCAAATGGCAACCGGCTTGCCTGTCCGCGCGTTTATGAGAGACTGATCGAGGATTGCCCGAGGAGGGGTTGTCATGTCGCGACTGTCGATGTTTTTTCCGGCGCTGGCCCTTGCATTCAGTCTGATCTCCGCTGCCGCCCCCGCGCGCGCGGACGACGCCGAGGTTTTGAACCAGGCCATGGTCACGATCGACCGGATGAAGACCGACCCGATGTTCGGCCCATCGCGCCAGTTTCTACGGAACGCGAGGGCTGTATTGATCATACCGCGGCTGTTGAAGGGCGGGTTCATCTTCGGCGCCGAAGGCGGCGACGGGGTCATGTTTGCGCGGCTCGGCCGTCACTGGAGCGGTCCAGCGTTCTATACGCTCGGCTCGGCCTCCTTCGGCCTGCAGATCGGTCTCGAGCAGGCGCGGTTCGTGATGTTCATCATGACCGACCGCGCCCTTCGCGCGGTGGAAGCGAGCAAGTTCACCTTTGGCGGTGCCGCAGGCCTCACGGTGATTTCGCTCGGCGCGGGCGTGCAGGCTGCCACCAGTGCCAATCTGACGGGCGACATCGTCGTCTGGTCGGCGTCCAAAGGCGCCTATGGCGGATTGACGCTTCAGGGGTCGGTGCTCGCGCCCAAACCTGATGCGAACGCTCGGTACTACGGACGCCCGATTTCCGTGCCGCAGATTCTCAGCATCCCGGGCCGGAATCCAGCGAGCCGCGCTCTACAGCTCGACCTGGAAACGCTGTAACCGCCAGCGGCCGTCGGATTTGGCAGCAAGCCGCGCGTCATCCGGCGCACGGCTTTGCCATCGCGCGTGAGCAATTTGATGCGAACAAGCGATGCCGCCGCAATCCCCGCTGACTCGTGATGGCCGGCGGCACATCCTGCGGCCAATGTCTGCATCCGGCCGTCACAATCGCTTCAGAAATCGTGTTTCCACAATCTTCGTTGGATCGTCGCGCGGTGAGCGCCGGCATGTTTATCGCCGAGTTTCCTTTCCCCTTTTGCCGCAAGGAAAGCGGGGCGTGGACCGCAAGCCGGGCCAGCCCTATATTACGCCCATGGCCCACAATAATGGCATGGTTCCGCGCGGCGTTTCCGAGGCGCCGGCGCATTTCCGCGGCCCGCCCCTACCGATGTCTGGCGCGGAGATGGCGGCATTCGTGCCGCATCGTCCGGCCCGGCCGGAGAAGTCCGAAGGCGGGCGGCGGTTCAGGCTTGTGAGCGAGTACAAGCCGGCGGGCGATCAGCCGGCCGCAATCTCAGAACTCGTCGAAGGATTGGGCGAAATACCCAATTCGGGTGAACGTGACCTCGTGCTGCTCGGCGTCACCGGCTCGGGCAAGACCTTCACCATGGCCAAGGTGATCGAGGCATTGCAGCGGCCCGCACTCATCCTTGCACCCAATAAAACACTTGCCGCCCAGCTCTTCGCCGAGATGAAGGGCTTCTTTCCGGAGAACGCGGTCGAGTATTTCGTCTCCTATTACGATTATTACCAGCCGGAAGCCTATATCCCGCGCACCGACACCTATATCGAGAAGGATTCTTCCATCAACGAAGAGATCGACCGCATGCGCCATTCGGCGACGCGGGCGATCCTCGAACGCGACGATGTAATTATCGTCGCTTCGGTTTCCTGCATCTACGGCATCGGCTCGGTGGAGACCTATTCCGGCATGGCGCTGACGCTAAAGCGCGGCCAGACGGTCGACCGTACCGACCTGATGCGACAGCTGTCGCAGCTGCAATACCGGCGCAATGACGACAATTTCGTGCGCGGCACGTTCCGCGCCCGCGGCGATACGGTCGACCTGTTTCCCGCCCATTACGAGGATCGCGCCTGGCGCATCGAATTGTTCGGCGACGAGGTCGACTCGATTTCCGAATTCGACCCGTTGACCGGCCGCTCGGCCGGTACGCTCGATACGATCAAGGTCTATGCGAATTCGCATTACGTCACGCCACGTCCGACGCTTGCCCAGGCAATGAAGGGCATCAAGCAGGAGCTGATCGAGCGATTGGATTGGTTCCGGGCCAACGGCAAGCTGCTCGAAGCGCAGCGTCTCGAACAGCGCACGCAATTCGACCTGGAGATGATCGAGGCAACTGGATCCTGCGCCGGCATCGAAAATTACTCGCGCTGGCTGACCGGCCGCAAACCCGGCGAACCGCCACCGACATTATTTGAATACCTGCCCGACGAGGCGCTGGTGTTTGTCGACGAAAGCCACGTCACCGTGCCGCAGATCGGAGGCATGTATCGCGGCGACTACCGGCGCAAGGCAACGCTCGCCGAATATGGATTCCGGCTGCCGTCCTGCATCGACAACCGCCCGCTGAAATTCGAGGAATGGGATGCGATGCGGCCGCAGACCGTGCATGTATCGGCGACGCCGGGCCCATGGGAACTCGAACGTACCAGCGGTGTATTCATCGAACAGGTGATCCGGCCGACCGGTCTGATCGATCCGCCGGTCGAGGTGCGGCCGGTCGAGCATCAGGTGGATGATCTGATCGCCGAATGCCGCGAGGTGGCGAAGCGCGGCTATCGCGCGCTCGTCACCACGCTCACCAAGAAGATGGCCGAAGATCTGACCGAATACATGCACGAGCAGGGCATCCGGGTGCGCTACATGCATTCCGACGTGGAGACGCTGGAGCGCATCGAGATCATCCGCGATCTGAGGCTCGGCGCGTTCGATGTTCTTGTCGGGATCAACCTGCTGCGCGAGGGCCTTGACATTCCCGAATGCGCGCTGGTCGCTATTCTCGATGCCGACAAGGAAGGATTCCTGCGCAGCGAGACGTCGCTGATACAAACAATCGGCCGTGCGGCGCGCAATGTCGATGGCAAGGTCATTCTCTATGCGGACAGCATAACCGGTTCGATGGAGCGCGCCATGGCGGAAACCACACGGCGGCGTGAGAAGCAGCGCGCCTATAATGACGAGCATGGCATCACGCCGGCCAGCGTGAAGAAACATATCGCTGACATCATGGGCTCGATGTATGAGCGCGATCATGTGACGGTCGATGCCGGCGTGGCGGAGGAGGGTGCGCCATTCATCGGCCACAACATCCGCGCTCATATCGCCGCGCTCGAAAAGCAGATGCGCGAGGCCGCGGCCGATCTCGAATTCGAGAAAGCGGCACGCCTGCGTGACGAGATCAAGCGACTGCAGGCAACCGAACTCGCCATCGCCGACGACCCTTTTGCCCGCCAGTCGCAGGTGGAAGTGGCCGTCGAGGATTCCTTCCGCACCATTTCGACAGAGACCGATCTGTCGCGGCCCGCTCCGCGTCCGCGCACCCGAATGCGCCGCGCCACGCGCCCCAACGCGCCCAAAACCTTCGGCAGCCGGCGGTAAACGCCAGACGTCATTCCCGCGAAAGCGGAAACCCAGGCCGCCGAGTTTTCCGCGTAGATCACAATGCTGAGTCCGCTTTCGCGGGGATGACGATTTAGGTTGACATGCAACTAAAAGGTTGCATAATTAGATCATGAGCATGGATGCCGTGTTCCGGGCCTTGGCGGACAGGAGCCGGCGCCGCCTGCTCGACCGGCTTCATGCCAGGAACGGGCAGGCGCTGGGCGAATTGTGCGAGGGACTGGGCATGTCGCGACAGGCAGTGACGAAGCATCTCGCAATCCTTGAAGAGGCTCATCTCGTGGTCTCGCGGAAGGAAGGCCGCGTCCGTCTGCATTTCATCAACCCGGTTCCCATCAACGACATCGCCGAGCGCTGGATCGGCAAATTCGAGCGTGGGCG
The DNA here is from genome assembly GCA_035502355.1 of Rhizomicrobium sp. Taxonomy (GTDB): domain Bacteria; phylum Pseudomonadota; class Alphaproteobacteria; order Micropepsales; family Micropepsaceae; genus Rhizomicrobium. Next base: position 18,031 of record DATJUM010000076.1, read on the forward strand.
CCTCCAGGCGCTTGCGGACCTCAAACACAGACTGGAGGGAGAAACAGATGAGTGAGTCCAAATTCCTTTACGTCACCTATATTCGTACCACCGCCGAGAAACTGTGGGACGCGCTGACTCAACCTGAATTCACCCGGACCTATTGGTCGGGCACGACGCAGAATTCGGAATGGAAAGTCGGCGCATCCTGGAACATCCGCACGCCGGACGGACGCATCTTCGACACGGGGGAAATATTGGAAGTCGACCGCCCACGCCGTCTCGTACTCACCTGGCGCAACGAGCATTTCCCCGAAATGAAGGCGGAAGGCTTCACCCGCCTCACTTACGAGATCGAGCCGTTCGGCGAGGATGCGGTGAAATTGACGCTCACGCATCAGATTGGAATACCAGGGGCGAAGGTGATCGCGGCGGTGAGCACAGGCTGGCCTGCGATCCTTGCCAGTCTCAAGAGTCTGCTCGAAACCGGTGCGCCCCTCGCGGCCACGACCAAATGGCCCGAGAATCTATGATAATCAACGTGTCGATGCGTCGGCGTGGTTGCGGCGCCTGTCGAGGGCTTCGCGGCACTCCGAGCTGACCAGGTTTCGCTTTTCTTCAAGGCAGTCGCGTTCGCGCCGCCGCGAACCGGAATTCGGGCAGAGCTTGGCAATATCCTCGCTGCAGGCGCGGCGAAATCCCTGCGGCCGCGCTCCCCGCATGCCAAGGCGCAGCGCGTGACTCATCAGCGGCAACGCTGCGTGGTGCAGGCCGAAGACGCCATGTCCGCCATGACCCCCGCCCGACGGCCCGCAGCCGAAGGCCGCCAACAGCACGAGCAGGGCCGCGGATTTACCTCGTCGCATCATGCGGGATTTTAGCTCCCCCGTGAGGGGTTGATGCAACGCCTCGGCCTCCCGGCTCCCCTTCCCTGGTGGGAAGGGGAGCCGGGAGTTACGCCCCCATGAAGCCCGTTGGCGACGCTTCAGCTCTGTGCGCGATGGGAGACGGGATGAAGCTTGATGGTGCCTGTCACATTATAGCTCATCCGCACACGATGCCTTTCAGCGGCGAATCGCTCGTGCCGTCGCGTCCTATGATGCAAGGGCGTGCCGTCCACGAGTTCTGCCAGCCTTGCCGGCGAAGTTTCGAGCGGCGATCCGAGCGCGCCATGCGCCAGCATCGCCTGCTTCACGTCGTCATAACTTTCACGGACGCCCTGGTGAATGTGCCCGATCGTGATGACGGTTCTCACACTGTCGGCATATTCGCCGGGCAGCGGCACGCGCGCGGACGTCACCTCCGCCAGGTTGATTGTTACCGGTTCACCATTCGGGCGGGTAAATTTGACGACGCTGCTTCCGCGTCCGGCGGCTTTCACGGCCGCCGCTGTTCCGGCCAGCGCGGTCTCGATGTGGGTGATATAATTGCGTGTTTCAGCGGGAAGCAGGCCGCCCTTCATCAGGCGTTCCTCGAGATGCCCCGGCCCGTCATTGTAAGCCGCGAACATCGCCGGATAGCCGTATTTGTGATAAAGCCAGCGCAAATAGGCGACGCCCGCGATGACATTATCATGGGGGTCATAAGGATTGCTTCCCAACTGATATTCCGCCTGCATCTCCGCATAGGTCGCGGGCATCAGCTGCATCAGTCCCATCGCGCCTGCGCGCGAAGTGATCGGCTTGAACGCGGCCGACATCGTGCGACCGCCGCTTTCCGTCTGCATCACGGCGCGAATCCATGCCGCCGGGATGGAGAAGCGCACCGCCGCCTGCCCGATGAGGGAATTCCAGCGATCCAGCAGTTGGTGCCGGTCCATATCCTGTTCTGCAACAAAGGCGGCATCGCCCCGCGGCGGAGCCGGCCGGACCTGGGGCAGCGCCTTCCATGCGGTGTGGACCCAACGCACCATGGTGGTGACCGGCGATTCGGTGTTGGGCCTCACAGAGAACTGTTGCACGTGGAGAGTAATTTCCTGCCAAGCGAACAGAATGCTGGCGGCGATGCCGGCCATGAGCGTCAGCTTGGCAATGCCTTGCAGGGCAGTATTGGTTTGCGCACGCGCCCGCCTGACACCGAATTCGATATGCACGCCGGGCTTGCATTTGGTGGGATGAAGGCTGCCGGAATAGGGGCTCGCGCCAGTGAGGCGCGTGTCGATGTACGTCAGGGCCACGCTCCCGTTCTGTTGCTCGTGATGGGAACCGCCCGACAAACATTTGTTGTTCCGGCGGATCAACCGCCAAGCGCGGCCAAGCCTGCTGCTTGCGGATCCGGCGCAAATCAGCGCCGACAAACGCCCAGATAATGGGTTCGTTCCGGCGATGCAAGTATTTTTTTCGTATAAAAATTCACAAATGACAAGGCCGTAGTTCCGGCGGTCCCGCCATGAGATTTCCGATTCTTACTAATTACTCACTGGCGCTGCACTCTGCGCCTTCGCTGTCGAGGAAGCTCGCAAGCAGTATGCCGTGCTCGCGATGCGGGGCCGCGACGAAACGGATGCCGGCCGCCTCGCCCTCTGCGTGGATTTTCTCGAGCCCATTCATTTGGAAGCCGAGCTCGACCGAGCCCGCTGGTTTTCTATCGCTCGCCGGATGAAGCGCAAGCGTGACATCGCCAGTCGAAAACTCGCTCCAGCCTGGCGACTGGAACTTGAGCGGCAGGCCGAGCGTGTCGCGATAGAAACGGACCGCCCGGTCCATGTCCGCTACGAATTTCATTACATAGGTCAGGCGCGTTGCCATGCATATCTTCCCATTCCTGCGCAGAGGAGATTAGCACGTGGCAGTCATCTGCGTCATCGGCGCCGACAAGGCGGCCGCGCCCGGTTTTTCCAGCCAAATATCGAAGCCCATCGGACTTTCATCGATCTGACCATGGCCAAACGGCGAGGCGGCGATCATACGCAGGAAGCTCTCGCGGGTATAGGCGCGCTTGCGCAGCATGTGCTTGAAGATGAGCATGGTGAAGAATCGGGATGCAGGGCCGAGCCGCATTTCCCCGACCGTTTCGGAGATGGCCGCGTCGGAAGCGTCGCGCCGCATGTCGATGATGAGCGCCTTGCTGTTCGCGCGCAGCGTGCGATGCATTTCGGAGAGCGCGCCTGCGGGATTGGCGAAATTCTTGAACGCCGCGCGACAGACGAGGAAATCGAAGGCACTGTCTGCGAAGGGCAGGGCTGCCGCGTCGCCCCGGCGGAAATCGGCGGCAACGCCGGCACGGGCGGCGTTCTCTGTGGCAACCTCGACAAAGGCGCGGCTGATATCCACGCCGGTAACTTGAAAGCCGCGTTTCGCGAGTTCGACCGCAAGATAGCCCGGCCCCGGCGCGATTTCGAGCACGCTGGCGCCGGGCATAAGATCTTGTGCGATGCGGCCGGCGAGCGCCTCGAACTCGGCGCGATAACAGGCGGTCGTGCGCGCATACCACCTTGCAATTGGCCCCTCCATCCCTAAGCCTTTATACGCTTTGGTGACAGGCAATTCGGTTCGTTTCATCGCTCGACCTGTTATCTTATTTTCTAAGATACTTAGCAGGTAAGAGGATTGTTGCATCATGTCAAGCTGGCGCGGGGGGCGCAAGGAACTGGTCGCGGCGCTGGTCACGGCGATGCGCGATGTGAGCGGTCTCGGCGTGCTCTACAGCCAGGCGGTGGCCGGGCGTCTGGGCATCAACAGCACCGATCTGGAATGTCTGGATCTCGTGGAGCGCGGGCCGGTTGCGGCCGGTACACTGGCCGAGGCGACCGGGCTGACGACCGGCGCCATCACCGGCGTCATCAACCGGCTGGAGCGCGCAGGCTTCGTCCGGCGCGAAGCGGACCCGTCCGATCGCCGGAAAGTTCTTGTCCGCGCACTCCCGGCTGTGGCCGAAAAGGTTGAACCGCAGTTCCGGCCGATGCAGCGCGCGGCAGCCAATGCACTCGCCTCTTATCGCACCGAGGAGCTCGCACTTCTGCTGGATTTTCTTTCGCGACTGCGCGAGGCGGGTCTGACCGCCATGGCCGAACGGCGCGACGAACCCAAACAGGCGCGCCGGAAGTTGCAGGAATAGCCCGCCGCAAGCAGCCGAAACCGCTTTCAATGCGTTGTTGCCCTGCCTGCCCCGCGCGGGCGTTCCTTTCAGCCCGACGGAGACGAACCATGCCCGACACCACCAGGACCGGCGCCGAGAAAGCCAAGCCTTTCCTCACCGATGTGATGACGTTGCGCGAGCGTGCCCGCCGGCATCTCGAAACCGGCGATGTCACAAAGACCTATGTCGGCGACGTCAATCGTACGATCGAGATCCTGCAGAGCGTGCTCGCCACCGAAATCGTCTGCTACCTGCGCTACACGATGCACGGGATCGCTGCCACGGGTATTTCCAGCGAGGGTGTGAAGGCGGAGTTTGCCGAGCACGCCAAGGACGAGAAGGACCACATGATCGAGGTCGCCGAGCGCATCAATCAGCTCGGCGGCAGGCCGAATTTCAATCCCGAAGGGCTGCTCAGCCGCTCCGCCTCGCAATATGTCGAAGGCGAAAACCTCGTCGACATGATCAGGGAGAACCTGGTCGCCGAGCGCATCGCAGTCGATCATTACCGCGAGCTGATCCGCTATTTCGGCGACGATGACCCCTCCACGCGCGTGATGCTGGAGAAGATCCTGTTGGTCGAGGAGGATCACGCCAACGATATGCACGACCTTCTCGTCGCCCATGAAGGCCGGCCCATGTTGCCGAAATAGGGCGCGGCTCGCAGGGGATGGCAGTGCGTCCGGCACCGGGCTCGCACCGGTGGCGGACTAGCGCCGTATTCATACGCAAATCGCCGGTTTGTCAACATTTTGCAGGCAATTCGTCAGGTTTTTGTCCGCGCGGACCTTCGCGATCGGGGCCCAGATGGTCGCGAACGGTGCCGCAGCGATGGTCGCTCGGCGCCAACCTGAGGGAGAAAGCCATGTTTACGCATTCCGGACTTAACCGGTCACCCGCCAGCAGACTTCGCCATCTCTTGGCCGGGCTCGCACTGGCCTGCGCCGCCTCGGCCTATGCTATGCCGGCTGGGGCCCAGCAGAATCCCCACGACCTGTACAACGAGTTCGACCTACCGGTACTGGACCCACAGACCAACACCTATGGCCCGGACGGCATCGAAATCGATTTTTCGGGCAATGTGTGCCCCAACATCCCGGCACAATATATCTGGGATGCCGGCATCGACCCCTTCTATGCGCTCGCGGAATATGAGGCCTCGATCAACGGGCCGGTGGTGACGCCAAGTTTCACATGCACATACGATAGCAACACCAATATCACGCATGCGCTTTGGTCGGGCGGTACGATACCGGTGCCACTGCCCGCGAGCGGTTGGCCCATTCCGCTCCATACCGATCCGAGCGGCAATCGCTACCTGCACAGCGGCCTTGATCGTGGCGCGGCGACGCTGATCGGCATCATTCCCATTTACAAGAGCTGGATCTGGACGCAGACCGGCCAGACCCAGTCGATGATCATTCCGATCACCGCGGCGCTGGCATCCCGCCTGGGCGTAGAAAAGAAGCCACAATACGCCGCGCTCTTCCTGGCGACCGGAGCGACCAGCACCAGTGCGCCAACCGGCACCTGGTACATGCTCGGTTATGAGAAAACGGGCAAGCCGCAATTCACTCTGACGAACAACGGTCCGGACACGATCACGTTTCCGACCGGCGGAAGCGGCATCGTGACGGGAATTGCCCCGCCTGCCGCCCAGCAATGCGACGTGACACCGAACTGCTATGACACGGTGCTCGACACGCTCAACGACCAGGGCTACCCGGAACCCGGCGAGGAGAACTCGCCCTTCACACCGATCAAGCTGCCTTCCCAGCTCAGTCCTGGACAGACTTACACCTTCATAGCGCCGTAATGACGAAGACGCGGCCCGGGCGTCGGACAGCCGGGCCGCATTCGTCTGCACCTTGTCAGCGCCGCGAGATCGCGGGCCTGCTTCCGCTATGTTACCGCTTGATTTCGAAAACGGTGCCGCAACCGTTGCCCGAATTGCAACCCGGATTGGCGCCCGCATACGCGGCGCCAAAGAAAACGCCGCTGTGATATAACAGTCCACCCTTCGGATCTGCCCCATCGCTTCCCCCGGTGAAAGAATGCAGAACCGTGTCGGACGCGGGTTTGTCCGGCGTCTTGTAGACGGTACCATCGCCGCTCGTCCCGCCGCTTGATGTCGTGCCATAAAGAAACCCGGATTTCTTCGCCACCGGGCTTACCGGATAGGAACCGTCGCTCCCTCCGGCAAATGAATGTAACACCACCAGCTTGCCCTTGTTCGAGAATTCGAAGACGGCGCCAAGATTGTTCGAGCCGCCTTCTGCGGTCGTGCCATATAGGTCGCCGTTTCCTTCCCTGATCAAAGCAGCTGCGGGCAATGCTCCGTCGCCACCCGAGAAGGAGTGGATGACGCTTTCGGCGCCGCCTGTCGGCAGCTTGAAAATTGTACCGCAGCCACCCGCGCAGTTTGTACTTGTGCCGCCCTCGTAGGTCGTGCCGTAAAGAGTACCGGTACTGTCCATGACCAGACTTGCCGCCGGATAGGCGCCATCACCTCCGCTAAAGGAATGGAGGATGCTTTCGGTGCCGCTTGGCGTCACCTTGAACACGGTACCCATATCGTCCGTGCCGCCGATATACGTCGTGCCATATAGATTGCCTGCTCCGTCGATGATCAGGCTTGCAACGGGGAGAGCACCATCGCTGCTGCCGCCGGCAAACGGATGGAGCACCGTTTCGGTTCCTCCCGCAAGCTTGAAGACGACACCTTCGCCATAGGCCCCGCCTTCTGCTGTTGTACCGTAAATATCGCCGGACGGATCGGTGATCACGCCCGCGAAAGGATATGCGCCGTCGGTGCCGCCGGTGAAGGAATAGAGCGGGGATTCGAAGCCCGTATTGCCAATCTCAAACACCGTGCCGTAGTTGCTCGCGCCTCCGATTTGCGTCGTGCCATAAAAGAGCGACACGCCCGGCAGCAGACCTTTGCCGCCCGAAATCAGGCCGCAGGGTGGATTGCCGCCGTCATTCCCGCCGGTAAACTCATAAAGCGTCGTTTCCTGCCCGTAAACCGCCGTAAGCGGGAAGAACAGGCCTAACGCCAGGCTGGAACCGAGAGCAAGTGTGCGCGAGCGACTGATGATCCGACTCATGGCAACCCCCGAGATTCGTCGCGAATGTCTTGACCCGAACGCGGCATGCGAACGGCAAACATACTAATACTATACTGATAACATAGGCGGGGCCGCGCTTGGCGGTCAAGACCGGGCGGTAACCATCATCCGGTGACGCCCAATTCCGCCGCGAGCCGGTCATGCGCTGCCTGCCAGTTCCGGAAAAGCGGCCTCTGCATGAGGGCCTTCCAGCCTGGATCGGCGAGGACGGATTGCGGTATGGAGCGATCAAAGGGAAGCGCGAACATCTCGAATTCCCTTTGCGCATAGGCCCGGTCCATCCATTGGACCGCGGCCCGCGCGTCTCCGATGATCATGTAATTATAGGCAAGACTGACGGCGTCCAGCGGTCCATTGGGATATTGCGCCGCGAACGCGTCGTTGATCCGGCGCGCGTCGTCCACTCGTCCTCCGCCCACCGCGATGTCGAACCGACAGCCGTCCGAATCTGTCTTGTCGTGCGCTTTCGCGTACTGCTCGGCGATCGCGCGCGCCTTTGCGATGTCGCCGGAATGGGCATAGGCCGTGCACAGCACCGCACGGATATAGGCGTGGCTTGGCGTCCGGTCGAGCGCATCCCGGGCGACTGTTGCCGCTTCGCCGAACCGCGCCAGATGAATCAGTGCCGCGATCACGTTGTTACGATCGACTTCGGACAGCGGGTCGAGCAGCGAGGCACCCTCGGCCGCTTCGAGCGCCTGTTCCGGGAATCCGAGATGCTGATAGACACGAAACATCTCGTGGAGCACGGCATTGCTGTGGGGGCTGATGGCCCGCATGCGTTTCATGTCGGCCGCGGCCGTCCGCCAATCCTCCCGGTGCAGTGCGAGATCCGCATGCGCGCCGAGCGCGTCGATATTGTCGGGGTCGAGCGCGAAGGCGTGGGCGAGCGCGGCTTCCGCCTCCGGCAAAAGCTCTTTCTGCTCGGGATGGTCTTCGGCGTGATTGATGAGTGCGCGTCCGAGTGCGGCAAATCCTGCTGCGAAGTCGGGCTGCGCCGTCGTGACTTCCCGGAATAGCATTACCGCCTTCGTGACTCCCGCTTCATCGCGCGGGGCCATGTCGTGCAGCCCTTCGAGATATTTGCGATAGATGTCAGGATCGATCGAAGCCGGACGCCCCGCCGTTCGCGGCGCGGGAAGTATCCTGTGTGTAATCGCGGCGGTGATCGCGCGCGCAATGTCGTCCTCGAGCGTGAGCATGCCGGTCATCTGGCGATCATAGGTCGCCGACCAGATGCGGAATCCGTCCGTCGTATTGATCAACTGCGCCGATATCCGGATGTGCTGCCCGTCCTCGCGAATGCTGCCCTCGAGCACGGAATGCACCGACAGCACGCGCGCAATCTCCTTCACGTCGGTGTTCTTGCCCTTGAAGGCGAAAGACGAGGTCCGCGCGGCAACCCGCAATGCGGCCACGTCGGAAAGATCGTCGAGCAATTCCTCCGAAATGCCGTCGGAAATAATGTCCTGTGCCGGATTTCCGCTCATGTTCACGAACGGCAGCACGGCCAGCGAATTTGCCGTTATGGGTGGGGCTTTAGGGGCGCCTGGCCAGAAAGCCGATCGTCGCGATAACGCCGCCAGCGCGACGACCGCGAGGAGGATGGCGACAGCGGCGACCCACCAGGAGCGCGGCAGCCGTTGCGTCGTTGGAGCAGGCTCCGCCGCGGCGGGCACAATGGCGGGGGATGGTTCGGCCGGCAGGGGTACGGCCGCGACGGCAGCGACCGCCTCGGACCCGATTCCCTCCGAGCCGGAGGATACCGGCTCCGCGACTTTGAGGCGGTAACCGACGCGGGACAAAGTCTCGATTGAGAAGGCGTTGCCGCTTGCCTCGGCGGCTTTGCGCAGCCGGCTGATGCAACGGTTGATTGCTTCGTCGCCGACGATCACCCCGTCCCAGCAACTCTCGATCAAATCGTCGCGGGAGACGACCCGGCCCCTGACGCGGGCGAGCGCCACCAGCACCTGCATCACCCGCCGGTCGATAGTTTCCTGCCAACCCTCGCCCGCGATTTGGCGGACTGACGGGCGCACCTCGATGCCGCCAAGCGCGAAATCCGGCTCATGCGCGAGATCGACGCGCGCAACGGACGCGGCGCGGGCAAACCGGTCATTCAACGACAGGGCGCTCCCTCGTCGGCACTCGGCCGACTCCCGTGGTGTCGCATTGTTACGATGATAGGCGATGCAGCCCGCCGCGCCAATCGCGCGGTCAGGCTCGCCCTGCATGGTCCGGAGTATTGGCCGATCTCGATGGCGCCGAACATAACAGCGCTCTCCTGGGAAAGTGGATCCGCGGCCTGTTGATCCGCCGTAGCATTGCCGATGGCGGTCTCGCCTTCTTCTCCACCTGGTCTCCCAGAGGCGCACCCATCGAAGAGTTGGTGCAGATCGAAGGTTGCCGCTGGGCTATCGAAGACAGCTTCGAAACCGCCAAGAACGAGTTTGGTCTCGATCATAATGAAAGCCGTTCCTGGCATGGATGGCACCGCCACGTCTCGCTTGTCA
>DATJUM010000077.1:0-26099 GCA_035502355.1 Rhizomicrobium sp.
CAGGCAGCGGCAGAGGAGAACCCACCCTCACCGTGAGCAGGGTCATTCCAACATCATAAGGCTAGCTTATGGCAGACCCCGGGAAATCCGTTTGTGACCCGGCGGGCGCCGGACGATATCTCCATCTGTGAAATGGAAATGGAGATAGCGATGTATTCGGAGTGTTCTTCGTTGCCGCGAGGCAGGGCTGCGGATCGCAAATGGGCGGATGAATCCGGCGAACAGTTCGGCACGGTGGAGAAACTCGTCCTCGCCGCGCTGGCTGTTCTCATCGCCGGCGGTACCTTGTTCCTGCCCATCGTCGTTCTGCACGTAAAATGAGCGCAGCCGGGTCCGGGGAGCGATGCCTGGGGCCTGCTCCCCGATTTCCCGCGATGGACGCCTGTTTGTTCTTTCCGGACGGAAGTGCCATTCCATGACGAGCCTATCCATGAAACGGAAGCCCTCGGCCGCAGCCTCCGCACGCAATTCGCCGATGCCGCAAGGAAGATCGCGAAGAACAGCAATGCGAAACGCCGTGCTCATGTAAGACCTATTTTGTGCAGGGTCGGCAAGGAGAACTGCCAAAGATAAGATAGCCTCATCGATGTGGAAATTCCATCAGGCCGTGATTTCGCGCGCGCCCTTTTCATGCTACGGGGAATTGGATCTTCCGTGGAGACGCCTGATGTCGGACCTCGTTAGTGCGGAGGCGCGCGATCGCATCGGCTGGATCGTGATGAACCGGCCGCCGCTCAACGTCGTCAATGCCGAGATGTGCCGCCTCATGCGTCTGGCAACAGAAGCCTTCGACGCCGATGACGTCACCAATGCCATCGTCATTACGGCAGCGGGCGAGAAGGCATTTGGTGCGGGCGCCGATGTGGGCGAGCACACCCAGGAAAAGATCGCGCAATTGTCGGACGAGATGTTCGCGCTGTTCGAAGTATTGCGGCGGCCGGACGGCAAGCCGCGCATCGCCGTGGTGAAAGGCATCTGTTCTGGCGGCGGCAACGAAGTCGCCCAGGCCTGCGATTTCGTCATCGCGCGCGACGATGCCCGCTTTTCGCAGCCTGAGATCAATATCGGCGCCTTCGGCATCGTGGGCTGCATGATGATGACGCGCGATGCTCCGCGCGGGAAAATGCTCGAGCTCGGCCTCACCGGCGACTGGATCGGCGCGGAGGAGGCGCGCGGACTTGGCATCGTGGCGCAGGTCTTCGCTAGGGACAGCTTCGACGAAACGCTGAACGCCTATCTCGACAAATATCGCAGCAAGAGCATGGCCGCGCTGCGCATCGGCCGCGCCGCCTATCTGAGGAACTGCGAAAAGCCGCTCGACGAAGCGCTCCCGGCCGTGCATGATTGGGTGCTGAATGAGGCGATCCTGATAGAGGATTACGAGGAAGGCGTGCACGCCTTCCTCGAAAAGCGCAAACCGGTGTGGAAGAATCGGTGAGAGATAGAAGTCGGCTAAAGTGTCTTGCCCGGCTCATCGCGCGCTGTCCGGCGGCCGACAAACCTTGCCCCATGATCGCCTTGGAGCGCCAATACCATCGGCACCGGTAAGGCTTGATCCGGGCACATTGAAGATGGTGATCGTTCCGTCAGCGGTGCCCACAAAGCGCTGTAACCATAGTTGTTGACGTAGACGGTTCCGGTGATCGTCCCTGCATCGTTGATGCTTATCTTGTAGGTGTCGAGCGCGCCAGACGCATCAAAGACGGTGACGGTTCCATCGCGTGTCCGCAGAAAACCATGGTACTCGCCACCATCGCTGGCCTGGCACCGCCCGGTGATGGCGCCGGCGTGGTTGATACTTTCCGAATGGGTGAAGGTTGCGCCGGGGCGCTTCGAAGCTGGTAAATGTTCCATCAGGTGCGCGCAGGAAGCCCTGTTCCACGTCGCTGCTGCCGCTGTCACCAAATTTCAAGGAGTCACGGCAAACACCACGCCGCAGCCGGCTACACACTCATTGCTTTCGCCTGCACCACCGACATAGGTCGTGCTGTACAACGTGCCGCCTACATCGACCAGACTGCCGTTAGGTTGCGATCCGTCGGCGCAATTCATTTCCTTGCAAAACGAATAGAGCACCTGTTCCACGCGATTCTGCAGCCCAATCGAGAACACCGTCCCGCAGCCGTTATCGTTGCACGTCCTGTCATTGGCGCCTCCATACACGGTTGTGCCATACAGCATGCCGCCCACATCGATCAGATTGGCAAATGGATTGGCGCCGTCCACGCAGTTCTCCTGACTACAGAAGGCGTAGATCTGCGACTCGGTGCCGGTCTTGAGGTCGAACGCAAACACGGTGCCGCACCCGCCAGTACCGAGGTAAAAGCAATACCCGGTACCTCCAGCCGAGGTTGTGCCGTACAGCTTGTCATTCACTTTGATCAGACTGGCGTAGGGCATCCCGCCGTCCGGATCACCGGCAAAGGAATGCAGCACCGTTTCCGTACCCGTCGTCGGATCGAGTGCAAAAACCGTACCGTAATTATCGGCGCCGCCATATCCTGTCGTTCCATAAAGCATTCCCTTCACCTCGACCAAGCCGGCATAGGCGTACTTGCCGTCCGTACAGTTTTGCTGGCTGCAGAAGGAATAAAGCACTGTTTCCGCGCCGGTCCTGGGGTCGAGCGCAAAGACCGTTCCGCAACCGCCGTTGCTCTCGCAGTTTGCGCCGCCATTTGCCGTAGTCCCATATAGCGTTCCCTTCACGTCGACGAGACCGGCATAGGGGTCCGCGCCATCCGTGCAGTTCTGCTGGCTGCAAAACGAATAAAGCACTTTCTCCCTGCCCGTCGAAATATCGAGCGAGAAAACTGCTCCGTCGTCGGCGTTTCCGCCAAAGCCTGTCGTTCCGTAGAGCTTTCCATTCACCTCGATCAGATTGATGTCGGGGAACGAGCCGTCACTGCAATTCGTCTTGCTGCAGAAAGAGTAAAGCACCGTCTCCGCGCCGGTGCCCGGATCGATGGTAAACACCGTACCTTGATCATTGGCGCCTCCGCCCGCCGTTGTGCCGTACAGAGTTCCATTTATATCCAGCATGCCGGCGTCGGGATACGAGCCGTCGGCGCAGTTCGCTTGGCTGCAAAAAGAATAGACCGTTGTCTCGCTGGCGGCGCCGTGGGCGACACCCGGCAGGCAACATGCCAAGCCTATCCCGCCGGCGCACAGACCGAAGATCAGGCGGCTCATCGGAATTCCTCCTTTGCGTAATACTTGCGAAATTAACATGTCGCGCGCTTCCCGCGCAATGAGGTTGGTCTGACCTGTTGCGCCGCGCTTCGAAGGGAACAACGCCGCTGTCACCGAATTTTCTGGGGTCAACCAAGAGCTTGCCGCGATCCCATCGATTTTGACGCTGACTTTTTGTCGTGAACGTTCCACCGAGGGCGGTTAGTAGAGCTTTGGCACTTTGTTCTCGCTTAACCCGACAAACCGCGCCGAGCAGGTGCTTTATAGCTCTTGCGGCCAAAAGAAATGCAAGGACGGGCCGGCCCCAGAAGCTGGCCTCATGAATGTGAAGGGCGCGCTAGACGGAACGATGATGGAGGGCGGCGCTCACCGCCGCGGCACTGTGTTCGTGATTGACCGGAAGATCCGCGGGGAGAGGGTGCTGTATTCCTTTTGCGGCCAGGAAAAATGCGCGGATGGCGATCATGCTGTTGCCGGGTTGATCGATGTGAAGTGCATGCTTTATGGGACCATGGAAGATGGCGGCGCTTCCGGCCACGGCACAGTATTATCGCTTGATCCAGCGACCGGCACCGAAACCGTTCTCTATTCCTTTTGCAGCCGGAGGGAATGCGTGGACAGCGCGTGGCCCAAGGCCGGTCTGATCGACGTGAAGGGCTGGCTTTTATGAGACAACTTACGGGGGCGGCGCTTACGGCTGCGGCACGGTGTTCGCCATTATTCTCTAAATCGGCCCGAAGCGGGCCTGATCGACGTAATCGGCATGCTTCTGCTCCGTTTTTCTTGCCACCCCGGTTCCAGATAAGCCAGATAAGAGGGCGTTGAGCCAGCCCAATCGTGCATTCTTGCAACAGTCTGTGTCTCGGCTACACTCACCCCGGTTTGCAACAGGTGCCGACGGTCGGCGGGTGGGGTTTACGGCAGGCCTGAATGGCGACAACGAATTTGGCCGAGGCGCCTGAGCGCACTGGCCTGTGGCAGGTGATTCGGGCCGCGTCGCGCCCGTCGCGGCTTGCCGGCGCGGTCGGGCTGCTGGCTGTCGCCTCGGGCATCGTCACCTACGCGACCGTCAGGGGCCTCGTGCCCTACCATCCAACGTCCGTCGGGCTGATCGCGCTCCTGCTCAGCAATCTTGTGCTGGTGCTGTCGCTGGGCGGGTTGATCGCCTGGCGGCTGACCCGATTGTGGATCGACCGCCGCTCGGGCATTGCCGGGGCGCGGCTGCATGTGCGGCTGGTGGTGATCTTCAGCGCCATCGCGGTGATCCCCGCCATCCTCGTCGCCATATTCGCGGCGGTGTCGCTCGATCTCGGCCTCGAAGCCTGGTTCTCCGCGCGGGTGAAAGCGGCGCTCGGCAATGCCGTGCATGTGGCGAACCATTATGTGCAGAGCAACGAAAGCCAGATCGTCGGCGACGCCTATGAGATCGCCAACGCGATCGAACACGACCCGGAACTGTTCGACGCGAACAACCGCGTGCGCGCCGACATGCTGTTCACCAAGCTCGCCATTCTCACCAAGGATCGCGGGCTGCAAGCCGCCTACATCATCGATTCGCATGGCCGCGTGCTTGGCAGCACCAAGCAGCGCTTCCTCCCCGATCTCGCGCCGCCGAAACCCGGCGACATCAAGCAGGCTTCGCATGGCACGATCGTCATCGATGCCAATTCCAAAGTCGGCGTGGTGCGCGGGCTCATCCGCATGCAGGCGCTCAACGATGCCTATCTGCTCGTGGTGCGCACCGTCGATCCGCAGGTGCTCGCCTATTACCAGCGCACGGTTTCCGCGGTTTCGGAATACAAAAGGCTGGAGCAGAACCGTTCCCAGGTGCAGCTCGTCTTCGCAGCACTTTACGGCGCGGTGTCGCTGCTGATTCTGCTCGCGGCGATCTGGCTCGGTCTGTGGGCGGCGAACAGTCTGGTGCGCCCGATCTCGCGGCTGATCGGCGCGGCCGAGCGCGTCAGCCATGGCGATCTGAAAGTGCGGGTCGAGGTCGAGCGCGACGATGACGAGATGGGCAAGCTCGCTTTGGCCTTCAACCGGATGACGACGGAACTCGACACCCGCCGCAACGAACTGGTCCGCGCCAATCAGTTGATCGACGAGCGCCGGCGTTTCACCGAAGCGGTGCTCGCCGGCGTGAGCGCGGGCGTTATCGGTCTCGATCCCGACGGAAACATCACCATCGTCAACCGCGCGGCGGCGCGACTCCTGAACGCGGAACCCGAAGAGCTGGAAGGGCAGCATTACGCCGAGGCCGTGCCCGAACTCTCCGCCATCATCCGCCGCGCGCTGCATGAGCCGGTGGCGCGTGCGATCGGAGAAGCGACGGTCAAGCGCAGCGGCAAGATGCGCAGCCTGAGCGTGCAGGTGGCAAGCGAGGCGGGCTTCGAAGCCGGATTTATTGTGACATTTGATGATATCACCGATCTTGTCTCTGCCCAGCGCACGGCCGCCTGGGCGGATGTTGCGCGCCGCATCGCGCATGAGATCAAGAATCCGCTGACGCCGATCCAGCTTTCGGCCGAGCGGCTGAAGCGCAAATATGCCAACGAGGTCGAAACCGATCCGGATGTGTTCCGGCAATGCACCGATACGATCATCCGGCAGGTCGGCGATATCGGCCGCATGGTGGATGAATTCTCCTCCTTTGCGCGCATGCCGTCGCCCCGGATGCGGCCGGAGATTGCCCAGGAACTCGTGCAGGAAACGGTGTTCCTGCAGCGCACCGGCCAGCAGCAGATCGATTTCGAAATCGCGGGCGAGGTGCGGCCCATCCGCTTCGATTGCGACCGGCGCCTTGTGTCGCAGGCGCTGATCAATGTGATGAAGAACGCCAGCGAGGCGATCGAGGCGCGCATGGCCGCGGGCTCCGACGAACGCGGGCGGATTGTTGTAACAACCATCGCGGAGTCGTCGCGGGTGGTGTTTTCTGTTACGGACAACGGAATCGGCTTGCCGCAGGCGCAGCGTCACCGGCTTACCGAGCCGTATGTCACCACGCGGGCCAAAGGCACGGGCCTCGGGCTCGCCATCGTGCGCAAGATCGTGGAAGAACATGGCGGCGAGATCGCGATACTCGACCGCGAGGATGACGAACCGGGCGCGGAGGTGCGTCTCGGTTTCCCGTTGAAGCAGAAGCCGTCACGCGGAGTGGAGCTGGGTGAAAGGGATGAGCAAGAACGGATCGCTGATCGCGCCTGAATTGCTGATTGTGGACGACGAGGAGGATATCCGCGAGCTGATCGCGGGCATCCTGCATGACGAGGGCTACACGACGCGGGTCGCCGCCGACAGCGACGCGGCGATCGCGGCGGTGCGCCAGCGCCGCCCGCAACTCGTCATTCTCGACATCTGGCTGCAAGGCAGCCGTCTCGACGGCATCCAGGTGCTCGACGTCTTGAAGCGCGACCATCCCGATGTGCCGGTGGTGATGATCAGCGGTCACGGCACCATCGAAACGGCGGTCGCCTCCATCAAGAAAGGCGCTTATGATTTCATCGAGAAGCCGTTCAAGGCCGACCGGCTGATTCATGTCACGGTGCGCGCGCTCGAAGCGGCACGGCTGAAGCGGGAAGTGCAGGAATTGCGGCTGCGCGCCGGCGACGATACCGAGCTTGTGGGCCAATCCTCCGCCATCAGCCAGCTCAGGCAGATGATCGAGAAAGTGGCGCCGACGGGCAGCCGGATCATGATCACCGGCGCCGCGGGCGCGGGAAAGGAACTCGTCGCGCGGCTGATCCATGCCCATTCGCGCCGCGCCGGCAATGCTTTCGTCGCCATCAATTGCGCCACCATGGCGCCGGAGCGGATCGAATCCGAGCTGTTCGGCGAGGAAGGACCGGATGGTCCGCGCAAGATCGGCCTGCTGGAACTCGCGCATAACGGCACGCTGTTTCTCGACGAAGTGGCCGACATGCCGCTCGAGACGCAGGGCAAGGTGCTGCGCGTGCTGGTCGAGCAGAGTTTCCTGCGGCTTGGCGGCTCGACGCGGGTACAGGTGGACGCGCGGATCGTGTCTTCGACAACGAGCGATCTCAGGCTCGAAATTTCATCAGGGCATTTCCGCGAGGATCTCTATCACCGGCTGAATGTCGTGCCGGTGCGCGTGCCCTCGCTCTGCGAGCGCCGCGACGACATTCCGCTCCTGGTGCTGCATTTCATGAAGCGGCTTTCGGTCGCCTCGGGCCTGCCCATGCGCGAAATCGGCGACGATGCGATGGCCGTGCTGCAGGCGCATAACTGGCCGGGCAATGTGCGCCAGCTGCGAAATATCGTGGAGCGGTTGTTGATACTTGCAAGCGACGATGCGGTGCAGGCGATCTCCGCCGATCTCCTGCCGGCCGATTTCGGCGGCGGCGCGGCCTGGGCCAATGGCGCCACCGGCGATCTAGTCATTTCCCTGCCGCTCAGGGAGGCGCGCGAGATTTTCGAGCGCGAATATCTGGTGGCGCAGATCAACCGTTTCGGCGGCAATATCTCGCGCACCGCGGCGTTCATCGGCATGGAACGGTCCGCCCTGCATCGCAAGTTGAAATCGCTCGGCGTCGGCCCCAACGGCCGGGAGCAGGCAATCAATGCGTAAACAGCTTTGCGACTTCGCAGGCTGGAATTGTTGGCACGCGGAGGCGCGGAGTTCGCGGCGTGAAGGCATAAACCACAAAGAGCACAGAGCACACGAAGTACGGGATTGCGCGCCGCAGGCGCGCGGATTTGCTTTCAGTGCCGTTGTGCTCTTCGTGTTCTTTGGGCTTGAGCCACTCCGCGTACTTCGCGCCTCCGCGTGCCGAATTGTATCGGGGAGCTGACGGTCCATGCATGAGAGCCGCGCGCCGGTCGGCCGCATTGCCTATGTGAACGGCCGCTATCTCCCGCATGCCGAGGCCGCCGTGCATATCGAGGATCGCGGCCTGCAATTCGCCGATGCGATCTACGAAGTGTTCGGCGTGTTTGGTGGACAGATCTACGACGAGGAGGAACATCTCGACCGCCTCGAGCGCTCACTCGGCGAGATCGCGCTGGAAATGCCGATGGGCCGTGCGCCGCTGAAATTCGTGCTGCGCGAGATCGCGCGCCGCAACCGCGTCACCGACGGGCTGATCTATCTGCAGATCACCCGCGGCGCATTCCGCCGCGATCATGCGATCCCAAGAATGCGGCAGCGTCCTACAATCATTCTCACGGCGCGCACCACCGATGCGGCCGGCTTCGAGCAGCGCCGCGCAGCAGGGATCGCCATCGTTACACGCCCCGACGAGCGCTGGGCGCGTTGTGACATCAAATCGACAGCGTTGCTGCCCAATATCCTCGCCAAGACGGCGGCCCGCGACGCGGGGGCGTGGGAGGCGTGGCTGATCGACCGCGACGGCCGGGTCACCGAAGGTTCTTCTACCACCGCCTGGATCGTGGACAAGGACGGACACCTCGTCACCCGCGATCTCGATCGTGCGGTGCTGCCCGGCGTGACGCGCCGGGTTCTCGCCGAAGTGGCCGCAAGCGCGCAGATTCCCATTGTAGAACGGCGCTTTACGAAAGACGAAGCCCTGGCGGCACGGGAGGCGTTCATCACCGCGGCCACCATCGGCGCGCTGCCGGTTGTCACCATCGATGGCCAGCCGGTGGGCGGCGGCAGGCCGGGCCCGGTGGCGCGGCGGCTCCAGGAACTCTACCGGCACGCGGCCGCGCGCAAATCCGGGGACAGTGCCGAGACCCAACTTTAGGTCTTCGCGCAGCCGCAAAATGCAACTATGATCCGCCGTTTTCGGCGAGGGGCGCTGAAGCTGATGAAAGATAACAGTTCAAAATGACCGAGAAACAACAAAACCTACAGGACACTTTCCTCAACGCTGTCCGCAAAAGCAAATCTTCGGTGACAATCTTTCTGGTCAACGGGGTCAAGCTGCAGGGGAATATCACCTGGTTCGATAATTTCTGCGTCCTGCTGCGCCGCGACGGCCATGCCCAACTTGTCTACAAGCATGCGATTTCGACGGTGATGCCCCTGGGGCCGATCCAGCTTCAGGACGTCGAGCCCGCGGCTCTGGAAACCGCCTGAGCCCCGGCCGACGCGCAACGGCGCCGCGAGTCGGGCGCGGCGTGACGGCGTTCGTTCTGCATGTCGAGCCCAGACGGCGCGACGGCACGCGTGCGATCCGCAATGCCGAGGCGCGGCTCGCCGAAGCCGTGGACCTGGCCGAGGCGATCGGGCTTGAAGTCGCGGCGCGGCATATCGTGCCGCTCGGCGCGGCACGTCCGGCCACGCTGATCGGCTCGGGCAAGGTGGACGAGATCGCGGCCGAGGCCCGCGCGCTCGATCCGGAAGTGATTGTCGTCAATGCAGCGCTCTCGCCCGTACAGCAGCGCAATCTCGAAAAGGCCTGGAACGCGAAGGTGCTCGACCGCACCGCGCTCATTCTGGAGATTTTCGGCGAGCGGGCGCGCACGCGGGAAGGACGGCTGCAGGTCGAACTCGCGCATCTCACTTACCAGCGCAGTCGCCTGGTGCGCAGCTGGACGCATCTGGAGCGCCAGCGCGGCGGCTTCGGTTTTCTCGGCGGTCCGGGTGAAACCCAGATCGAAACCGACCGCCGGCTGATCGGGGAACGCATCGCCAAGATCAAACGCGGGCTCGAAGATGTCCGCCGCACCCGCGGGCTGCATCGCCATGCCCGCAAGCGCGTGCCTTATCCGGTGGTGGCGCTGGTCGGTTATACCAATGCCGGAAAGTCGACATTGTTCAACACGTTGACGAAATCCGCGGTCGAAGCGCGCGACATGCCGTTCGCGACGCTCGACCCCACCATGCGCGGCATCCGCCTGCCGACCGGGCGGCCGATCGTGATGTCCGACACGGTCGGGTTCATCGCCGATTTGCCGCATGAACTCATCGCCGCGTTCCGCGCCACGCTCGAGGAAGTGCTGGAAGCCGATGTCATCGTTCATGTGCGCGACATCGCACATGAGGAAACCGAGGCGCAGAAGGCGGACGTGATGAGCGTGCTCGCCGAGCTGGGAATAGAAAGCGATGGCGGCCGGCGGAGTCTCGAAGTCTACAACAAGATCGATCTGCTTTCGCCGGCGGAGCGCGCCGGGCTTAGATCGCGCAATGGCGGCCTGGCGGTGCCGGTCGCCATCTCGGCGCTGACCGGGGAGGGGATTGCGGATTTGCTTCAGCGTCTGGACCGGATGCTCGACAGCCAGTCGCTCAGGCTCGAATTGCGCCTCGATCCGGCCGACGGCGCCGGTCTTGCGTGGGCCTATGCCCATGGCCGCGTCCTCGCCCGCAAGGACCGCAGCGAACGCGTGCAGCTCACCCTCGCGATCGAACCAAAAGACCAGACCCGCTTCGAAAAACGCTATGGCGACCGGGTGAAAACACAATCGCCCGTGTAATACGCCTGCCATTCCCGGCGAGCCGCGCAACGGCGAGGGAAGGAAACACAGGCCTCGGAGACGCGCGAGATTCCGACAATACGCAAGCCCGACCAGTGCAGTGGCCCGCGACTCGGTTTCGGCGAATCGACGCGGACGTTCTTTGCCTCATCAGGTTCCGCTGCTTCGGATATTTTTTGCTGATCCAGCGTCACTTGCGGCGCATGATCTCGATGTCGCAGCCCGTTGGCCGGGAACTTCGATAGAAATATTCGCAATTTCAATGTGTTCGTGGTTGTTCTGCTTTTTTGTGACGATCCCGAACGCACATTCTTGGCGAACGCATTGTTTCGCCATGCAGCGCGCGAATGTCATGTACATGTCATGGGATCGCAACAGTACAAGCCCAGTGTTGCTCGCCGCGACCTGAAATGCGCGGCTGACACCAATCCGTGAGCAATAGGGGAAATTTCCGATGCAACCGACACGACTTTCCTTCAAGTCGCTTCTGCGCTGTGGCGTGGCCGCGCTGGCCACGCTGCCAATGATCAGCACGGCGGCTCTCGCCGTCGCAACCTTCCATGGCGAGAAACCGGTCAATCCCATGGCCGCGCCGCCGGCGCATGTCGCGGCGGCCCATGTCAAAACACCACCCGGCAAGAACGACAACAATACGACGACGCCGATCACGCACCTCATCGTCATCATCGGCGAGAACCGCAGCTTCGATCACTTGTATGCGACCTATGTGTCTCCGTCAGGCGATTCGGTGTTGAACCTCCTCTCGGAAGGAATCATCAACTCGGACGGCACGCCGGGACCGAATTTCAGCCAGGCCGCGCAGCAGACGGCCTCCGACACGACGACCTACAGCATCAGCCCGTCGACCACGGGAGACTACACCACGCTTCCGCCGCCCAACCTGAACTACACGCCCGAATACAAGAGCTACGCGGGCGCGCCGTGGATCAACGTCAAGGTCGCCGCGGAGTATGATTACGGCCTGCTGCGCAAGGATCTGGTGGCGGCGACCCAGGGCGCGTCGGGTCTGCCCTATCAAACGATCGACACCCGCATCGACAATGTCTACGACCTGCCGTCCGGCCCCTTTCAGCTTTCGCCCGGCGTAGGCTCGGAAGATTATGCCAACAGCCCGGTGCATCGCTTCTACCAGATGTTCCAGCAGCTCGACTGCAATGCGTCCTACGCCACCGCGACGAATCCCAGCGGCTGCCGGGCCGATTTGTTTCCGTGGGTCGAAGTGACGATCGGCGCCGGGTCCAACGGCAATCCTCCGCCACCGAACTGGAACGTCGAATCGACACATGAAGGCGCCACGTCGATGGGCTTCTACAACATGCAGCAGGGCGACGCCCCCTACTTCAAGCAGCTCGCGGACAGCTATACGATCCTCGACAATTATCACCAGGCGGCCAAGGGCGGCACGGGCGTCGATCATCTCTATCTCGGATTCGCCGACGACCTCTGGTACAGCGACGGCAACGGCAATCCCGAGACGCCGCCGTCGGATCAGATCGAGAATGTCGACCCGTACTCGGGCTCCAACAATTGGTACACCCAGGACGGCTATTCGGGCGGCACCTACAGCGAATGCTCCGACCCGACGCAGTCGGGCGTCGCCTCGGTCGACGCGTATCTTTCGAACCTCGGCATCAACCCGAACTGCGAATCCGGATACTATTACCTCCTCAACAACTACAATCCGGGCTATGTCGGCGACGGCCAGGAGGCCGAACAGATTGTCGGACCCTACACCATTCCGCCGTCCTCGGTGCCGTCGATCGCCGATGTGATGAACACCTACGGCATCTCGTGGGCCTATTACGGCGAAGCGTGGAATGCCTATGTCAACGACCCGAACTATTACGCGGAAGGTGCGGAATATTGCAACATCTGCAATCCGTTCCTCTATGAGACCAGCATCATGACGGGCAACAACCAGTACGGTGTTCCCTATCGCATCGCCAACCTCCATGACACGACCGACCTCTATGATGATATCCAGTCCGGCGAACTCCCCGCCGTCTCCTATGTGAAGCCGAGCGGCGTGAATGATGGACATCCGGAATCGTCGCAGCTGGCGGAGTTCTCCGGCTTCGTTCAGAAGATCATCACCGAGGTGCAGAAGAACAAGAAGCTGGCCGCCAGCACTGCCATCATGATCACCTGGGACGAGGGCGGCGGCTATTACGACTCGGGCTATGTGCAGCAGCTCGATTTCTTCGGCGACGGCACCCGCATTCCCATGATCATCGTCTCCCCATACACCACGGGCGGCCATGTTTCGCACATCTACAGCGATCATGCCTCCGTGCCGAAGTTCATCGAGGCGAATTGGGGCCTGCCGACCATCACCTATCGCAGCCGGGACAACATGCCGAACCCGGTCACCGGGACCAATCCCTACATACCGACCAACGGACCTGCAATCAGCGATCTGATGGCGGCGTTCAACTTCCCGAAGTAACATCCTGTCTGTGAAAGACGAAAAGGGCGCCTTCGGGCGCCCTTTTTGATTCGGTGGCCAGGCGCGCCCGACCGACGCGTGCGCCGCCGACAATTACTCCTTCGCTTTCGCGGCCTGCCAGAGGTCTTCCATTTCGGCGAGCGAAGCGTCGGAAAGTGTCCGATCCTGTTTCGCCAGCGCGCTCTCTATCTGGCGGAAGCGCCGCATGAATTTGGCATTGGTGGAGCGCAGCGCCGCCTCGGGATCGACACCCATATGGCGGGCGAGATTGGCCACGGCGAAGAGCAGGTCGCCAATTTCGTCTTCGAGTTTTTCGGGTGCCGCGCCGCCGTCGCGCGCTTCGGCGATCTCGGCGGCTTCCTCGGCGATTTTCTCGACCACCCTGGTTGCGGAATCCCAATCGAATCCAACCCTTGCCGCGCGTTGCTGAAGTTTCAGCGCCCGCAGGAGCGCGGGCAGGGCGGCGGGCACGTCGTCGAGCAATCCGTGCTGCTTCGCGGCCCGTTCGCGCGATTTGTGCTCCTCCCAGGCGATGGTCTGGGCCGACGCCGTGTCGATGCCCTGCGCAGCGGCGAACACATGCGGATGACGCCGCCGCATCTTGCCGGCAATCGCGCCGGCGACATCGCCAAAATCGAACAATCCGCGTTCGTCAGCCATTTGCGCGTGAAAGACGACCTGAAACAACAGGTCGCCGAGTTCTTCCTTCAGCGCCGGCCAGTCTTCGTCTTCGATCGCGCCGGCGACCTCATAGGCTTCCTCGATCGTGTAGGGAGCGATGGTGCCGAACGTCTGCTCGCGGTCCCAGGGGCAGCCCGATTTCGGGTCGCGCAGCCGCCGCATGATCGCCAGCAGTTCCGTGATTGCCCGTTTCGTGTTTTCTGTCATGGCGCCATTGAAAGGGCCAAACCTCTTGCCGGGCAAGATGGTCATGCGGAGGGGCGGAGTACGCGGAGGAGCTATTTCCACCGCCGGAGCGCGAAGAACACCAGGAAATAAAGCGCGCTTCGCGCACAATTCTTCTTTGATATCTTGGTGCTCTTTGAGTTTCAAAAACCTCCGCGCTCGCCGCGTCTTCGCGTGACCATTTTTTTCAAAGATGCACAAGGCCGCGGCGGAGGCCCTTGGCGACGGCTTCGACGCGGTTGGTGACGCCGAGCTTGCGGAAGATCGACTCGGCATGAAATTTCACCGTGTGCTGCGAGATGGCGAGCCGCCGGGCGATCGCCTTGTTGCTGAGGCCGTCGCGCAGCGCGACCAGGATTTCGACTTCGCGCGGCGTCAGCAGCGGCAACGGAACGCCGTCATCGGCATCGAAAAACCGCGGGGCAGGGCGCACGACGAGCCCGACGGCCACCGCGCGGAGCGCCGCATCGATCTGCGCGAGGTCGGCATCCGGCGGCAGTATGCCCGCTGCGGCGGCGCCTTCGCCAAGCAGCACCACCGCCAAACCGGGCTCCACCATCGTCGCATCGTCGGTGAGCACCACGTCGGATGTTTCAAGCGATGCCACGCTATGGCCAAGCGCGGGCAGGGCCGCGACCAGCTCGCGGCGGCGCGCCGCGTCTGCGATCAAGAGCGCGACGCGCAAGCCGTCCGCGTCACTTTCAGCTGCGGGATCAGCAGCCATGGCGCCCGCGATGGTGATGATGATGGCGCCGGTGCTCCGCCATCTGTTTCCATTGCTCCGCCTTGCGGTCCCGTTCTTCCGATGCAGCGGGGCGCGCGGCGATCGTGGCCGTGACCGCGCGTATGGCGCCGGCCCGGATGAGTTTGACTTCCACCTGCTTGCCCACATTCTCGGAGCCGAGGCTGTCGGGAAGAGCATGCATGCGGTCGAGTGCCGTGCCGTCTATCTGCAGCAGCACATCGCCGGTCGTGATGCCGGCGGCTGCGGCCGGGCCCTCCTTGTCGGCGCTCATCACCATGAGCGCGCTTTCCTGTCCCGCGGCTGCGCGCAATTCTTCCGGCACGGCGACCGGCTGCAGCGCCACGCCAAGCCAGCCGCGTTCGACGCGGCCATGCTCGAGCAAAATCCCGACGCTTCGTTCGACCGTGGACGGCGGAATCGCGAGGATGGATTCGCGGTGGCCGAGCGTGGAAATACCAAGCAGATTGCCCGATGCGTCGAGAACCGGACCGCCATCCTCGTGATGGGAGAGCCGCATATCGAGCGTGATGCGGCGATCGACCCTGCCGCCGCCGCGGCTCCGCCATTCCGGTGCAACCGCGCTCACAATGCCGAGCCGCGCTGCGATGCCGCCATAACCATCGGCACCGATGGCGAGCGCGAACGATCCGGCGACCGCTTCGCCCGCCTTGGGCAGGCTGGCGGCCGCGGGAGCATCAAGCTTGAGCACCGCGACATTGGTGCCTGGATCGCGGCCTACAAGCGTCGCGCGCACCGGTGCGTTTCCTGCGATCACGATCTCATAAGATTCCGCGTCCGGCAGCGACTGCTCCGAGGTCACGATAATATCGGGCCGCCACACCGTGCCGCTGCGATGGCGCGAGCCTTCTATATGAATCTCCGCCGTGAATGCGCGCGTGTCTGTCGCCTGTGCGGCGAGCGCTGCCGATAATTCCTTCAATATACCTTGGGTCATGGTCTTCTCCGTTTCTGACATAGGCATGAAGGTGCAATCCCGCGAGGCGCGGCGCCATCGGCCGGATGGGGAGGTCGCCACCCGGACAAATGACCGGGTTGGATGCGTGGGGAGCGGTCGCATTTAGCGAATTCAATATTGATCTTCTACTTCACCATGGCGGGATCAATCCCGGCCTTGGTGAACAATAGAAAACTGCCTCCGGACGCACCGATGCCGCAAACCGCTCCAGACCCATCGTTACCCGATATTCTCGATCCCTATTCCGACTGCGTGTCGCGCGCTTTCGAGCAGGTGGGGCCCGCGGTCGTCAGCATCGCGGCCGGAAACGGGCGGCGACGCGGGCAGGGCTCGGGCGTGCTGTTCACGCCCGACGGCTATCTCCTGACCAACAGCCATGTGGTCGAGGGCGCCGCAGAATATCGTGCCTCCTTGTCCGATGGCCGCAGCTTCGACGCCACGCTGGTGGGCGAGGATCCGGCGACCGATCTCGCCGTGCTGCGGCTCGCTGCCAATGGCCTGCCGCATGCGGCGCTCGGCCGGTCTTCGACGCTGCGCGTCGGCCAGCTCGTCGTGGCGATCGGCAATCCATTAGGTTATCAGGCGACGGTAACAGCCGGAATTGTCAGTGCTCTTGGCCGCTCACTTCGGGGCAGGTCCGGGCGGCTGATCGACAGCGTGATCCAGACCGATGCGCCGCTCAATCCCGGCAATTCGGGCGGACCGCTGGTCGACGCGCGGGGCCTTGTCATCGGCATCAACACGGCGATGGCTGGCTGGGCGCAAGGCATCTGCTTTGCCATCGGCATCGATACGGCCACCCATGTCGCGACGCTCCTGATGCGCGACGGCCGTGTGCACCGCAGCCGGCTCGGCATTGCCGCGCAGACCATCACACTCGATCGCCGTGTCATGCGCCGGCTCGAGCGCGTTCCGGCCACGGCTGCGATGGTGCTCGATATCCAGCCGGATAGTCCCGCCGTGAAATCCGGCGTGAGAAAAGGGGACACAATACTTGCTTTTGCCGGCGAACCGGTGACGGGCGTGGATGATCTGCATCGGCTGCTGGTCGCCGACCGTGCCGGACGTGATGCGGAACTCGATATCTGGCGGGCGGGCGAACGCTTGCGCCTCACCGTCCGGCCGGCGCCGGATCGGTGATGTTTTCCTCCCCCGCGCATGTGCGGGGGAGGAAAGAGTCTGGTCAGGGCTGCGCGACTTTCCAGGTGCGGTCCGGATCGTATTCCCTCATCTGCCGCGCGATGGCATCGGTATCGGGGCCGAGATTTTTCTCGAACACGATTCCGTTCTGGTTGACGACGAATGTCATGACGCCGGAATCGCCATAGGTCGCCGGAAACGCGACCAGCCCGAAGCCGCGCGTCATATGGCCGTTGACGATGTAATTTCTTGCGCCTCCGGACGCGCTTTTTCCCTGCCGCGTCAGGATCAGATAGTAATAGCCGTGAAACGGCCGGTGGACGCCCGCCGCCGGCGCGCCATAGCCTTGCGCTTCCGCGGTCGCCACGAGCGGGCCGAGCGGACTCTCGTCACCGGCTTGCGTTGCCGGCCAATAAAGCCCGTCATGTCTTCCATCCGTGCTCGCAACTTTCTGCGCGAATTCGTGCAGGCCGTCGCCCTGCCGGTCTTTCGCCGCATATTCCCGTTGCGCTTCCACATAGGTGCGGCAGACCCGTATCGCGGTTCGTTCGTCATGGCCGATGCGCCGGTCGATGATCTGCTCGGCACCGGCCGCAACGTCGAAGCGCCAGGCTCCGTCTTGCTGCACCAGCGGAATCGGATAAGGCCACGCGTTCTTCCCCAGCACGATGATCATTCGCGCCTTGCCGTCAGGCTCGATGCGATGCGCTTCCGCGTAAGCGGCCGCGAGCCGGTCTCGCGCGTCTTTCTCCGCAACCGGATCGCCGGAACTCACGAGCCGTGCTCCATCCGGTCCGAATATCGCAAGCAGCGCATCGGTCTTGCCGCTCGCCCAGGCGGAATCGAGCGCTTCGGCCGCGGCTTCCGGCGAAGGGAAGGTCTGTCCGTCCGCGGCGCGGGCCAGGTTCGCGCCCAGCAGCATCAACGCTGCCGCCGCGGCCAGCGCGGTCATTCGTGCACGCCCAAATCCTTCAGCCGGCATTTCATTGCACAGAATCATCGCGTCCTCGCGGTATTTGCATCTCGCGTTCATCGGTGACCCCCGCCGCCGCCGGAAAATCCGTGCCCGCCGCCCATGGACATCCGGCTCGAAAATCCGCGCATGGCATCGGCGCCCACATCGCTTCCGCGGTCGAAGGATTCGAACACCGGGGGAAACGCGCGCGCCTGTCCCGTCATGGACGGCGGCGCAAAGCCGCGATCGCTGCGTTCGATGTCGGGCGATGTGAAACCGCGGTCGCTATGCTGGATATCGGGCGATGCATAGCCGCGATCGCTGCGTTCGATGTCGGGCGGTGTCGTTCCGCCGAAACGCCTCTGCAGCGCGGGCGTTGTGTGGGGCACGTCGTGGCGGTGCGCCGGATCGTAGTGCCAGCTGTTGTTATTCCCCGGGGGCGGGCGGTTGCCGTTCAGCGCCGTGAAACGCCCGCGATCGATGACGATGCGGTGATTGCGCCAGTCCCAGCGATTCCATCCCCAATAGGGTGCGAAGATCGGACCCTCCCACCATCCGCAGCCAAAGGCTCCGACGGTCAGGTCGGGATAGTAGCCGGTGAAGTAATAAGGCGGGTAGTCGGGATATGGCCATACGCCATAGACACTCGCGGGATCGCAGACCGGAAGATAGAAATAATCGGCGTTCACGGGCTCGATGACGATATCCTGATCTTCGGCCGTCACGGTCTGCTGCGGCGTCGAACTCAGATATCCGTCGCTTTGCGCCTTTGCCCGCAGGCGCTGGATGGAATCCATCACGCCGGCCTGGTCGGCGATGAACGCGTCGCCGAGCGCTTCGGTCCATTCGAGATTGTCGTCCAGCATCCGCAGCACGGGAGGATAGGGCACCAGCGATTTCACGCTCGGGTCCCAGGACTGCGCCCCAAGCGCTGCGGTCAGCTGATCGCCCTGCAGCGCGGCATTATCGGGATTCTCGACCCAGCGATCCGCCTCGACGACTTCCAGCGGATAGGTCGATGCCATCAAAATCTCGGACACCAGCGGATCCGGATACAGCGCAATCGGCGATGTCAGCTGGTCGAGCTGGCCCTCGGAATACGCCACCGGCGCGGCGGGCGGCGGCGGCGTCTCGTCCTGTGCGGCGACAATGGATATCCCGAGCATTGCGCCAATGAGGGCGCAAGTCAGAACTCGGACCGGTCTCGTCTGCATCTGTCGCCCCTTCTTCCGCTGAACAGTTTTGCCGGCGATGCACCGCACGTCACATTATCGTCGCCAGGTGCCAGTTCTCTGATCTTGCGCAACATGGCGCGGCGTATTTGCGCCGCTGGCGTCCATTTGCAACGCTGTTGTTCTACCGGCCGGCACGCTTCGGCAGGCGACGCTCATTGTCCTGCGGGTGTATTCGCCATACCACATCTTTTCTTCAGTGCATCCACATGCTGATCCGGCACGAAGGGACTAGCCTTGATGTTTCCCGCAAATGACACGTCGGCATGGATCTGCCATTGGCCGTCGGGAAGCTGTTTGACGTCCTTGCAGTTCACCTTTGAAACCAGGTCGTTCCAATCGCTGGCTATGTATGAGGATTGCGCCGCGTAGGCGGACGTGCTCGCCACGACGACGGACGCCGCTACAAGGATTGATCGCAGACTGCTCATTTGCACCATTCCTTTCTTTGGTTTTGTACATTTGAGAACTGCCCCGCGCGGAATTTAGCCGGTTTGTGAGATGATTGCCACTTGCGTTTTCCGACGGTGCAGCAGCTTTGTTTTCGACAGATCAGACGCAGGAACTTTCTGCTTCGCCACGCGTTATCTTCTTTTCGTGCTACGTGGATCGGCGGCGTGCGGGACCCCATGGGTACGGCAGTCGGCGGCAAAACGTCCGTAGGCGGGGATGGCGTATCAACCGCCCGCGGAAGCCGTACCACTGGGCAACGATCTTCGGCTTCTTGGCGGAGCTTGCAATGGCGCGCCGACCGCGGCTTCGGCTCGGCGATCGGGCATCACGCTCAGCCTCTGCGGGCCAAGTGTTGGCTCCGGCCCGGACCGCCATTTTGCAGCCCTTCGGGTGCCGGCCGAAATTCGTATAATCTATATTATGTAAAATAATGGGGCGATTATACCGTTGACTTAGCACGCCACAAAGCCTAGATATTGCTGGCTTTAGAGGCGTTTCCGATGACCTGTGACCTGACAAACCCGATCTTTACCGACGAAGCCGCCGCGACCGCGCATCTTGAAGCCGGACGCTGGCCCAATGGCGCGGCCTGCCCTCTATGCGGGTCGGACAACGTGACAAAAATGGGCGGCAAGACACAAGCCGGTATGTTCCAATGCAACGGTTGCCGAGACAAGTTCACGGTTCGCACCGGCACGATCTGGGAACGGTCGCATATTCCGCTGCACAAGTGGGTTTTGGCCTCGCACCTTATGGCGTCGAGCAAGAAAGGTATTCCGGCGCATCAACTGCATCGGATGCTTGGGATTACGTACAAGAGCGCGTGGTTCATGGCGCATAGGATTCGCGAAGCTATGGCGCCGGCCACGCCTGAGAGGATCGGCGGACCAGCCAAGATCGTCGAGGTGGACGAAACCGAACTCGCTCCTTCCCGTAAGACACGGAAGCCCAAGGCGCGGGCCAACAACAAGAAATTCGTGGCGCTAGTCGAACGGGGCGGCCGGGTCCGCTCCAAGATGCTCACGGGCGCGGAAGGTCCGATTGGGAACGGGGTCCGCCGGGTTCTGGCGCTCAATCTGCACCCCGAAAGCGCCATGCACACGGATGGCGCACCGTTCTACAAGTTCGCTGGCGTTTCCGCCTCGCACGAAGCCGTCAATCACGACAAGCAATTCATGCGCATGACACCGGATCGCATCAAGGTCCACACGAATTCTGCGGAAGGCTATTTTTCCTTGTTTAAGAGAGGCTTAGTCGGCACATATCAACACATGAGCGAGCAACATTTGCATCGCTATCTCGCGGAATTTGATTTCCGTATGAATAACCGCGCGCGCCTTGGCGTTTCTGACGCCGAACGCGCCAGCCGCATTCTGAAGGGCGCCGGAGGCAAGCGGCTCACCTACCACCAGCCTAATTGACAAGAAGCGTCGCGGTTTTCGCGAGGGCCGAAAGCGCCTGCGTCTTATTCTCGCTTTGTTAGAAGGCGGATGACGGCTGAAACCGGCGGTTAAGCAGCCTTTGGTACTCTACCAGCGTCCTCCAAAGGGTGTGGCCTGATGAAATCCGCTGTTGCCTTTGCCGCGCTTGCCGCCGGCTTTCTGTTTACGAGTCCTGCTCTCGCCTACGACGAATCAGGAATGGGTTTCTACAATTCGTGCGGTACTGGCGCCGAAGCCGGATTCTTCAATCGGCCGTTTTGTCATGGCTACCTGAGCGGTTTCTATGATGCGCTCGCTGCGACCGGCAAAGTATGTCCGCAAGGCGGAATTGCGCCAAATGACACCCAAATCGTTATGGTGGTCCAGAATTGGATGCGTACTTACGCGGCCAACCTGAACTCGCGGCCGGCGCACATCATGATTCGCAATGCGATATTGAACGCGTGGGGCTGTCCCCGTTAAGCCGTTTTGCGGCTCTTTTTTGCGGCCTTTTTGCGCTTCCCCTTGCGAATCGGAGCCGACTCGCTGTGGGGTTTGTGTGGGGTGTTCATCATCCGTTTGAGCGCAGCTTCACGCCGGCGGATCGTTTCCGCCTCGCTATAGTGTTCCGGGTCTTCTGGGGTTTGGGGCATGGCTGAATCCGGTGCGAGCGGTCCCTTCAAGCCAGGCGAGGATTTCTATGAACTCCCGCCCGACGATCCGCACTATACACGGGTCGGGCGCGTTGCGTCAGCATGGGCGCGGTTCGAATATGAGATCGATTCCGTCATCTGGACCTACGCCTGTAGGGAGGACGAACGGGGAGCATGTCTGACGGCGCAATACATTGGGCCTGGGCCGCGATTTAAGGCGCTTATAGCGCTGGTGCGACTGGAAGATGGCGTATCGGAAGAGAGCGTGAATGCGCTGTGCAAGCTAGCGGAAGAGAGCGGGCAGATCGCCTCTAGGCGAAACCGTATCGTCCACGATTCGTGGATGTGGGGCAGCGAATCTTATCAGGTTGGCCGCTTTGAAGTGACTGCAGACAAGAGGCTGCGGTTCGGCATGCAAGCGTACTCAATCGAGTACTTAGAGGATGTTCTCGGGCAAATTGCTGAAATCAGGAAGCGTTTTAGGGAGATTTGGATTCGTATAGGCGACGAGAGCTACGAAGCATGGCGGAAAAAGCAGCCTTGAGCGATTCGCGTGTGTCGCGCTCCCGCTCGTCAGGGTCGCTTTGGCTTCCGGTGCTATCATAGGAGAGGAAGACGGCACGTTCGGTAAACTCTTGCATGCCAACGTCGATCATTTCCTCTGTGACTTCGAATTCTTCGGCTTCTCGCCGCGTATTGGCGGACATAGGCTTGCCTCAACAAGGCACCCCCCTCAGTTCAAGATTGGCGATTTATACTTCCGAGGGGGTGCCTCAGTTGAGAAAGCGTCGGCCTGTCGGTCCGATTCTAGCCCTAGCGGGCCGCTAACTCAAAGGTATAATCGCCAATAATGGGGTGATGATGCACTAGGCTACCGCCGATCTTGCGGTTCACGCTGCCTTTTTTCCGGATGCATCCGCTGTGACCCGGGCACCGCGCCGGCTGCGCGGCGCGAGGAGCGCTGTCAGGACAATCATCACGACAAGTGTCGCGAGCCGCGCCAGATTGCCCATCTTGCCGCCGACGGCGTTTTCGCCCAGCGCGAACAGGGACCAGACGAGATTGAGGCCAGCGTGGATGATGAAGCCCGGCCAGATCGAGTTCCAGCGTTCCACGAGCCAGCAGAACAGCATGCCGCCTGCGAAAGTGATCGTGCTGTTCATGAGGCTGTCGGCGAGCGAATTTCCCGCATAGAAATGGCCCGCGCCGAACGCGAGCGACGCAAGGACGGCCGCAACCCAGAACGGCGCCCCACCCCAGCGGCGCATCTGGCGAAATAGAAAGCCGCGGAATTGCACTTCCTCGACGAAGGGCCCGATCACGCCGAATATCAGCAGCGCGCCCGGCGGCTGAGGCGTGTATTTGGCGCCGGCAAGCAGAAGCACGGCAAGTCCCGCTGCAATTGCGACCACGGAGACGAGACAGCCACGCGGCGAAAAGCGTGCAATGGCGAGCGCGTCCAGTGCGCGGGCAAGGCCCGAGCGCCACATCGCCATGGTGGACACGAGCACCAGCACGAAGACAGAAGTGATAAACAGCTCATAAAATCCGTTCGAACCGAATGTGTGTTTCGACCAATCGTGCAGGCCGAGCGCGCGGAGCATGGGCGCGATGCCCAGCGACGCAGCAAGCCCGATCGCGAGGACAACCGCGGAACGGATGATGCGCGCCGATATCGAATGCGTTTGTGCTATTGCGGCCATATCACCTCCGATCCGCCCTCCGTCGCGGCCTTAGTTGTAGGACGGACTCCAACGGAAACGAGCATCGACACCTCCCGGGCGGCCATGTGCCGCATGGACGCCGGTCCGGTTCCAGCCGGTCCGGTTCCATAGGTCGTGGGCTGCGGGAGGTCATCGGGAGACCCGAGGTTTGTTTGATATCAGGTGTATCCCTGTCTAACATCACGCATCATGCGCACCACGCTCGATATAGACGATCCGATCCTCAAGGATCTCAAGCGCCTTCAGCGCCGCGAGGGCAAGCCGCTTGGCAGATTGGTCTCCGATCTGCTTGCGCAAGCGCTCGCCACCGGGCGGCGCAATTCTCCGCCACCGCCGCCGTTCCGCTGGATCGCACAGCCGATGCGGGCGCGTGTCGATCTGGCCGACAAACACGCCCTGCTCGACGCCATGGACGATGCCGCGCGGTGAGCTTCGGCATCGATGTCAACATTCTGCTGCATGCGTCGGATGCCCGAAGCCCGATGCACTCAAAGGCCACGGAATTTCTCGCGCGTTGCGCCGCCGATCGCGAAGTGTTTTGTATGGCCTGGGTGACTCTCATGAGTTATCTGCGCATGTCCACGCATCCGGCCATCTTCGAGCGGCCGCTCACCCATGACGAAGCCATGCAGAACGTCGCAGCGCTGCTGAATCTGCCTCATTGCCGCGCGATCGGTGAAGAGGACGGTTTCTGGGACACCTACAGCAAGGTGACCACCGACGTACCAACTCGCGGCAATCTGGTGCCGGACGCGCAGCTCGCGTCGATTCTCCTGGGCCACGGCGTGAAGACGCTCTACACCCATGATCGGGATTTCCGGAAGTTCCCATTCTTGGATGTGCGGGATCTGCTTGCCTAGTGTGCTGAACCAGAAATTCGTCACATTGATCGTACGGCTCATGCATGCTCATCCACGGCCACTGCCCGCGATCTTGCCTTGTCTGTCTTGCCATCGCGAGGGGCTGCTTTCACTCCTCCAGATCGTACAGCGCCTGCAGTTCTTTTTCGATTTGGTACGCCGCCGGGCAGACAGGGTGATTGCCGACCACTGTCCATGCCACGCCCCAATTGTGCTCCGCGGAATGCGTGATCGAAGCGCCGACCACATGGCTGCACGCCTCGTGTTCGCGAACCTTTTCCATGAGCATGGCGCTTAGTTCCTCGCGCGTCTTTCTTACTTTCGACATTGGTCATCCTCCTTCACATGGCAGACGGAAACCGCAGCTTATTGCGCCGTCGCCTTCTGCGCGTTCCGCCACCAAACAAATAAAGCCGCTGCGAAAACGAAATTCAGTGCCAGGCCGAGAATGCCCGTCTCCGGGCCGAACATAGCTGCTTTGGCGATGCCGAGCGCGCCGGGTCTCGTTCCGACTCCGAACAGGATATAGGTCAGACCGTTCCAGATGCCGTGGCTCACGCTCGAGACGATCACCGAGCCGGAAATCCATCGCAGCAGCCCCCAGACCGCGCCGATGATGGCGGCATTGAGCAGATAGATCGGTATCTGCGCCGAGGCGGGATCAAGGCCCGCGTCGAGCACCGCGAATGAAGCATGCCAGAGCGAAAACGCGAGGCTGCTCAGGACGAGGACGGTGGCCGCCCCAAACCCTGCGCGGCTCAGAGAGGCCCAGAGCCAGCCCCGGAAAAAGCCCTCCTCCGTCACGATCGCCACCAGGATCGTGGCGACCGACATCATCACGAGGTTGCGCAGAGACCTGCTCCAAAGCGTATGCGTGGTATCGATCTTGCCGGCCGCGGCGGCGATGAACACCAGAGCGCCGATGACCAGAACGGGATACAGCACCGCGAGGAAGTAGCCGCGCGCCGTTCCCCATACAAATCCGACACTGTATCGGGAGTCGCGTTCCCAGAACCAGAGCGCGACCAGCAGCGGAAACAGCGGCAAGGCGCTGAACGCCGACAGGCCGGTTGCATCCATCGTCGCCGTGATGGCGATCGCCGCGGCGACGCCGATCGCTGGCCGAAGATATTTCAAATTCACTGTCCGGCGGCCCTCCTGGCGACCCCATGCAACCTACCCTGCCCGACCGGGTGCATTCAACTAATTAGTTCTCAGGCAGCCCCGCGGCGCTTATAGCATCGCCAACAGAACCAGTGTCGCCACAACGACCCCATGATACACTGTGTGCAGCACGTCCGGCGCGAAGCCGTGGCGTTGGGGAAGGAAGCGGAGCGTGCCGGCAAAACGGGTGCGGTAGCGTTCGGCGCGGGGCGAGTCGGAAGACGAGAGGTACGGAGTCCACCAGGCCCGGAGAACGGCATACAGCGTGACCGCGTAAAGCACGTCCAGGTAGATGCGGACCCATATCGGCCAATCGGGGAATGTCGCGACGCTGAAGCCGAGGCCGGCCGCGAAGGGCAGCGCGCTGAACAGCGTGGTCCGGAGGAGTTTCGACCGCGAATCGACCGCATGCACGGCGGTGAGATTGGAGAGCCGGCCGAGCGGAACCCAATCATGCAACAGCAGGAAGACGACCTGAGCGGCCTGAAGCGCGATCAGGATGGCTTCGATCGATGGACGCGGCATATTCGACACCCTGCCCCGGGAGCGCGCGCGGAATGATAGAGGCCGCGGCGCCGGGTTAGCAAAGCGGAAAATCCTTGGGCGTTAAGACGACGGCATGAAAGTCCTGCGCGCCATTTTTACCGGCTGGGCCGCCCTGCTCGCTTTCCTCGTGGCGCCCACGCTTGCAATGCTTCTTTCTCCCGAGGATGCCGGCCAATGGAGGCGGTGGCTGCTCGTCGCTCCCTTGATCGCGGCATATCTCTGGCTGACCTGGCCAGGCCGGACGGATGAGGCGGATTAGCGTATCTTGCCTTCAAA
>DATJUM010000078.1:0-12333 GCA_035502355.1 Rhizomicrobium sp.
TGGCGCCAGATCGCGGCCGGCGCCGAACGGCTGGTCGCCACGTTTGCAACGCGCCAGAAGACCGGGTGAAAGCGTCTTTGCTGGTTTGTCAGCTCCGCGAAGCCGGCGCCGGCGGAAGATCCATTTCCAGAATGGCCATCTGGAAAGCGTAGGATACTTCGCCATCCTCGTCGTCGCGGAACACCACGCCGATGAACTCGCCGCCGACATGAACTTCGGCCGAATCCTGCTGCTTCGGACGCTCGACCACGCTGATCGTGTCGAGCCGGAACAGGTTTCGCAGGTATTTTTCGACGCGCCAGATTTCGGATCGGGTCAAGCAGGCTGCTCCAATCAAGATGTCTGCACTCGCATGGGAAGCCTCGCGCGGTCAAGCGGGGCGCGCGAGGGCCATGCTTGACCTGCCCGGCCGGTTGTTGTCGCAATCGCCCATGACCGATACGCCACCGCAGGGCTATTACGCGGCGAGCGCGCCCGATGCGCCGCCGCGCCTGTCGCTTTCGGGCCGCCGGAAAGCGGATATCTGCATCATCGGTGCAGGATACACCGGCCTGTCGGCTGCGCTCGAAGCAGCTTCGGCCGGTGCAGTCGTTGTCGTGCTTGAAGCGCAAACCGCCGGCTTTGGCGCGTCGGGGCGAAACGGCGGCCAGATCCACACGGGCTGGCGCAAGGATCAGCAGCAACTGGAAACCTGGCTCGGCGCAGCGCATGCCCGCGACCTCTGGGCGCTGAGCGAAGAAGCAAAGGCGCAGGTCGCGGCATTGATAGCCCGCCACGCGATCGCGTGCGAATTGAAATATGGTCTCATCATTGCCGCGCATAATTCAGCCGCGGCCCGCGCGCTCGCGCAGGACAGGGAGCATCTCGCCCGTTTCTATGGCTACAACAGACTTCATATGCTGAGCGAAACCGAAGCGGCCGAAGAGATCGGCACATCGATCTATCGCGGCGCGCGGCTCGACAGCGGCGGCGGGCATCTTCAACCGCTTCTCTATGTGCGCGGGCTCGCAGCGGCGGCCGAATCCGCAGGCGCGCAGATTTTCGAGCAGTCCGCCGCGCGACGCATCGAAACGATGCGCAATGGCGTGGAAGTCGTCACGGATGGTGGCAGCGTCACCGCCGACCGCGTGCTGCTCGCAACGGATGCGTTCACGGGAACGGTTGCGCCCGCCCTCGACCGCTTCATCGGCCATATCGAAAGCTTCATTACGGCGACCGCGCCCATTCCCGGCACGATTGCTCCCAAATTACTTCCCGGCGATGCTGCCGTTGCCGACACGCGGCACGTGCTCGATTACTACCGGAAAAGCGCCGACGGGCGCTTGCTGTTTGCCGGACGCGAAGCCTATTTCGGAATGCCGAAAAATATTGCAGCCCTCGTGCGGCCGCGCCTGCTGCGCGTCTTTCCGCAATTGCGCGATGTCCCGATCGAATATGCCTGGAGCGGGACGGTCGGCATTACCGTCACGCGCATGCCGCATTTCGGAAAACTGTCGGGCCGCATTTTCTTCGGCCATGGCTATTCCGGCCAGGGCGTTGCGCTCGCCACGCTCGGCGGAAAGCTGCTCGCCGAAGCCGCGCTGGGGCACGAAGAACGATTCAATGTCGTCGCGCGCGTGCCGGCGCGACCATTCCCCGGCGGCCCGCGGCTGCGCCGTCCCCTCATCGCCGCCGGCCTGTTCGCCTACAAACTGGCCGACGCGCTTTGACTATCGTCAGTCGTTCCAGTCAGCCCGGCCAATACTCACCACGGCCGGGTCATCGTCTGCGTGATGCGCAAGCCCTTGTCGAGACAACGGCTCGACCAATGAATCGGTCTCGCAACCAGAATCACGAATCGAATGGCGGACTCGCGCTACATCCGTCGCTCACTTTCGCAACTTCCCTGAATAAGACGGGCTGGCTTTCGTCTCATCTGTGAAAGATCCAACCATCGGTGACTTCGTAGACCGGCACGCCCGCTCCGTCATTGACGCGAATACGCACGCTTCCGGTACTTGTACCCGTCGTCCCGTTGAGGTCCGTGTAGATGCGGAACGGAAACGCCGTCGTTCCCGTTGCCTCGGTCGTCGTGTATCCTGGCGCGGACGCCGAAAACGCGGTTGGCATCTGGTCTGCTTGATCAATACTCGAAAGCAGCAATTGCTGCGATGCGCTGCCGCCGCCAAGAATTCTTCCGAACGCCTCGACATGTACGCCCTGCCCCGTTTTGCACGCTGCATTGCGGCCGCAAGGAACCGATAGGGCGCAGGTCGTTGACAACGATTCCAGCGCTGGGCAGACACTGGGGGTTATGTCTTCCACGGAAGTCATCAGATAAAACGTGTCGCCGTCCTGCTTGAACAAGACGACGTTCGAGTTGTCATCCGTGTAGAGAACCCCAAGCAGGCGATAATAGCCCGTGCCGATCGTCAGCGTGGGGATGG
Source organism: Rhizomicrobium sp. (assembly GCA_035502355.1). Classification (GTDB taxonomy): domain Bacteria; phylum Pseudomonadota; class Alphaproteobacteria; order Micropepsales; family Micropepsaceae; genus Rhizomicrobium. The sequence goes on from DATJUM010000078.1 coordinate 2,427, forward strand.
ATTGCGCTGTGGCCGACGAGGTCAGATTGAGTTGCGAGGCACCGGAAAACACCAATGGGTCATTTGACGAGCCGCCGCACGGCGCTCCAGGGCTGATAGTGATTTCGTCGGGGTCCGTGGAAATAGTGGCGACGGTGACGCCAGTCCAGACGCAGGAATTCGAATTGGCGTCAGCCATGGCCATGTTGAGTTCAATGCCGCTCGTGCCGGCGACGCTGATGGTCGTGTCCCCCTTGGAAAAGTTTGCAGAGGCAGTCGTGGTGGCCGGTGTGTTCGCAGAGAATGCCGCGACCCTTGCCCCGGACGGCAGCGAGCCGCTTGCCACGACCTCGTCGCCGACCATCACGCCGGCGAGAGGATTGACGTTGTAGAGCACGATGCTGCCGCTTTGCGTTCCCCCGGTAGCCGACTGCTGATATCCGGTGTTGTTGAAGGCGCCATTCTCGAACGTCGGCGTCGGTGACAACGACGCCATGCAGCTGGGCGAGCCTTGGCCGCCTGCCGGCGCGATGGCGAAGACGAAGTAGGTTCGTTCCGGCTTGACCGAATCGGTATCCAACCCGCCCGGCCCATCGATGCCGAGATTGATCGTGCACGCCAACGGAGAGGATGTGGAGATCTGCGGAAGCGTAATGATGGTGGAATTGCTGCTGTCTGCGGCCGAACCGGCGGCCACGTCGATGTACTGAGGGTTGGAATCATTGGAGAGCGTCAGCCCGCTGATCTGGTTCTGCGTGAACTGCGGGACGGTGGCGGACTGGAGCAGCGGCTGCGCGTTCTGGGAGAACACGGAGACCGCGGGCTGGGCGGCTGTTTCATAGATGTGGATGTTGGTGAGCGGTGCCTGCGCTGCGGCATCGTACACGTACATCGGGGCAACGTCGACGGTGGCTGACTTCTTGCCGGCCGTCTCCGTTTCGTAAACATTGCTGCACAAGGTGACGTTGTTGTTGGACTTGTGGGCCACATGCCCAAAATAAATCTGGGCGGAATCGGAATCGTCGCCGCCATTTCCTTCCATGTGGTTGTTGCAGATCGTGATACTGTGCGCCTGATCGATGGCAATGCCGGCACTGGCGTCTCCGCCGACACTCTGGGTCCCGTTGCCCTCGATGTCCATACCGGTGACAGACATTCGCGATGCGCCCAACAGGCGCAAACCGGCGCCGGCGGAACCCTGAATCACTCCGCCTTCGATGGAGCCTTCCGTGCCGCCGAAATAGATTCCATCTCCGCCGATCACCGGTGTGCCGTTGCCAAGCGCCGCTGCAGCCGAACCCGCCTGGGAGACGTTGTTGCCGACCAGTCGCACATTGGAGCACGATCCCGGAATGTAGATGCCATGCTGCATCGCGGTCTGCAGATGGGTGTATTGCACCTGGAGACCGGTGGCGCCGGTGCCGCAGAACAGGTCGTAACGGCCGTTCTGCAGCAGGGAGAAGCCGTCGATGGTGACGTTCTGCCCCAGGACGTCCACGGCGTCGGGACCGAAGAAGAAAACAAAGACCGGCAATACCGTGGCCGACAACGCCTGCGAAACGGTTACGCAGGGCGCGCCTGTGCACGACGTATCGACCGCGACCACCACCGTTCCATCCGTCGTGAGCACATTTCCCAGGACATCTGTCACATAAACCGCGTTCCCCGGCTGAACGCCGGTGACGTTTCCCACATTTGAGATCACCGTCGGTTGCGCCGTGATGTCTCCGGTCGTTGCCAGACTGAAATTGTTGCCGCTCACCGCAATGCCGCTCAGGCGGCAGAAATTCAGCGCCCCGAACACCGCCTGGGATCCGTAATAGGTCGACCCGGAGGCGGACTGGTACGACAGGCCGGAAAAGCCCGTCGCAGCCTGGAAATTGACGCGCGGATTGGGATTGCCGGTGATTCCGTTGTTGGTCAGGTTTTCATTGCCCTGGATCGTCGCGTTCGGCGGACAGGACAGCGGCTGCGACACCACATAGGTGGCCGGAATCGACGCAACCCACGGCCCGAAATTGGGCGGCGTCATGGCAGGGTTGAAGTTCGGATTGACGTTGCCATAGGCGCCCAGCCAGTTCTCGATCGCCGGCGTGTCGTCGGTCATCCCGTCGCCAAGAGCGCCCCATTCATGCGGATCGCCGCGGTAGTTGGTTTTCTGGTAGCAATTGGGACCGCCGGTTGTCCCATCGAGCAGCAGCGTTCCGCCATTGCTGCCCGCGACAGAGACGTTAATATCGGTCTGGGTGCCCGATGCAGTGCCCGTCATGGGAAGCGTCAGCGTGATTGCCGTTTGTTGGCCCTGCTGATTAATCGTGATACTCGCAATCTCGCTGCCGGGAGCGATCTGGATCGTACCGTCAGGGCTCCCACCACTCACCCCTTCGCCCACGACGAGACCGCTGGCAAACGGCGCACTGAAGCCTATTGATGACTGACCCACCGTGCCGCTCGCATTCGATCCTACGTACGTGTTGCAGAGTGTCGTCGACTGCTGCCCGAGCACGACGAAATTGCCCCCGCCGCCATCCCCGACGGCAAAAAATCCGCCGACAGAAACCAGAGTGCCAGGAGGCAGCGTGCCACTATTGGACTCGAGCGACGAACCTATGCCGCCACAACTCCCCGAAATGCAAGCGAAGGAAACAGCGGAGGGTGGCGTCGCAGCTGCGGGCAAAAGGAGGACGATGATCGCCAAGACGAACCACGCCGCACTCGAAATTCTCGTCATTTCAGCCCCTTTGTAGTGTCCGCGCACACTTTCGATGCGCTCCGCAACCCAAACCCGCATTCTTCGCAGTCGATCATGCGACTGACCGAACCGCTAAAGATGGGCGGGAACACACTGCAGACCGAATCGCCGCATGCCCCGTTCGGTGATTCGAAAATCAAGGCTACCTCTTGCTTTTTTTTAACGTCAAGCAGAAAATCTGCGAGCGTTTATGGTCGCTCTTTCGGCGCGGCGGCGGTCCGAACGGGAACATAGGAGAGCCCCAAATGCAGGTGGATGTCCGGAAGCGGAACTATCGTTCCCTGGCGGGCACGATTGTTTCGCTGTGCTTGTTCACCCTGTCGGGCGTTGCGCCTTCGGTGGCGGGCGAAAAAGTGATGCATGCGTTCGCGGGCGGCGAAGATGGCTTAACGCCATTCGGAGCCCTTGCGGTCGGCGCCCACGGAAAAAACATGTATGGCGGGACGGAGGGTGGAGGAACAGGGACGGGGTGCTACGGTGACACAGGCTGCGGTACGATTTATGAAATCACTCCAACTGGATTGGAGAGCGTACTTTATTCGTTTCAGGGCGGAGCCGACGGCATTTCCCCGGCCGGCAAGCCACTGATTGACAGTTCAGGAAATTTGTTTGGAGTGACTGCGGGCGGCGGCGGCAACGGATGTATCGGCTACGGCTGCGGCACGATTTACAAGCTTGCGCCGGACGGCACGGAAACCGTGCTTTACGCCTTTCAGGGACAGGCGGACGGTTCGTTCCCGATGAGCGGTCTGGTCGCGGACGCCAATGGCGACCTGTTCGGAACGACGACAGAAGGAGGAAACTACGGCTCCAACTGCGGCAGCTACGGATGCGGCACCGTGTTCGAGTTGCAGCCGGACGGCAAGCTGATCACGCTCTACGCTTTTCAGGACGAGAGCGATGGCACCACCCCGCCGGGCGGGGTGATCATCGACTCCGCGGGCAATTTGTACGGAACCGCTCAAGGCGGCGGCACGAACTGCGATTGCGGCGTGGTGTTCGAGATCACGGCCGGCGGCACGTACGCGGTGCTTTACGCGTTTCAGGGCGGGTCGGACGGCTATAGTCCCCGGGCGGGCCTGATCGCCGACACGGCCGGCAATCTCTATGGAACGACAATCTCGGGGGGCGACACAAAATCCTGCACCGGCGGTTGCGGCACGGTGTTCAAGGTAACGCCCGGCGGGCACGAAACCGTGCTGTATGGATTTCATGCCGGCAGCGACGGCGCCAACCCTGTCGCTGGCGTCATCAGGGACGCGAAAGGCAATATTTACGGTACGACATGGCTTGGCGGAGGCCGCGGCAAGGGTTGCAAGAATCTGTTCGGCGATGGCTGCGGCACGGTCTTCAAGCTGACGCCGAAGGGCGAGGAGACGGTTCTCGTCCACTTCTACAACAAGCACGGCCAGTTTCCCCAAGCTTCCCTGCTGCTCGGCAAGAACGGCGAGCTTTACGGGACCACAACTGAGGGCGGGAAATTCAAACAGGGCGTCGTCTTCAAGGTGAAGAAATAGGATTTCCTGCCTCGCATATCGCAGGCCGCCACGGACCGAATTCCATCGCGTCAGGCGTCAGCGGCACAGATACGTGGCGGTGCGAAGAAATAGTCCGGTCCATTCGTATCGCAAGCCGCGCGAAGGTGCGCGGGCAGCCGCCTGTCCCGCACGTTCCGCTCCGGCAATGGATGATTGCCGCTTGACCCAATGGGCGAAAAGCTCATCCCATTTTTTCCAATGTCAACATTCTCCCGCCATCTTTTTTGTGCTCTACTTGCGTGGCTTGAGCCCGTTCCGGGATCGGCCGGCTGGGGTCTCGCGATCCGGCTTGGCTGGAAACCTTGGGGGTAAGGTCATGATCACTTCGTCCCGTAACATGTCCAGACATATTGTGATTAGCGGGATTTGTTGTTTTCTGCTTGTGCCGTTCGGGATACGTCCCGCGGCCAGTTCCGAAAAAGTGCTGTACAGATTTCACGGTGGCGCCGACGGGCGTGGCCCTGAGGCGCAGCTCATAAAAGGTAACAATGGAGCGTTGTACGGCACGACCTATTATGGCGGCGGCGGTACCGGGTGCAATGACGGCGACCGTGGCTGCGGTACCGTGTTCGAGCTTACGCTGCAGAGGACGGAGACGGTGCTATATGCTTTCAACGGCGGCAGCGACGGCGCGTATCCACTGAGCAACCTGGTCATGGACGGATCTGGAAATTTGTACGGCACGACAGAGGAGGGTGGCCTCGGCTCGGGTACGGTTTTCAAACTTGCACCGGACGGTACGGAAACCGTGCTCTACGCATTTCAAGGGGCGCCGGACGGCTGGGCTCCCGAGGGTAATCTCGTAGCCGACAGCAGCGGGAATCTTTATGGCACGACGTATTATGGGGGGGGCACTGGCGGCAACGAATGTGGCGAGGGCGGATGCGGCACGGTGTTCAAGGTCACGCCGGACGGCACCGAGACCGTGCTCCATGCGTTTCAAGGCGGCAACGACGGCTATGCACCTTCGGGTGGAGTGATCCTCGACAACCAGGGCAATCTTTACGGAACGACGCTGGAAGGCGGCGGAGGCACCGGCTGCAGCGGCTTTGGCTGCGGCACTGTTTTCGAGGTCGCAGCGAACGGCACCGAAACCGTACACCATGTTTTTGAGGGCGGCAATGACGGAATAGCTCCCTGGGACAGCCCGATCCTGGATGGCAGGGGAAACCTTTATGGCACGACAGTAGAAGGCGGAGCGCAAAACTTGGGAACGGTGTTCAAGCTAGCACCCGACGGCACCGAGACCGTGCTGCACGCCTTCAGCAACGCCAGCGATGGCCTCTATCCTTTAGGGGGGCTGATCGCAGACACGGCGGGTAATCTGTTTGGCACGACATCCGATGGGGGCGATGACGATTGCCATCACGGCGGCTGCGGCACGGTTTTCGAGCTGACCTCTGGGGGCAAGGAAAAGGTGCTTTATGTTTTCCAAAATTCGCGCGGCCGGCACCCCGCCGCGCGTCTGCTGCTTGGCGATCATGACAAACTTTACGGCACGGCCCCTGACGGCGGCAAAGGCAATAACGGCGTCGTGTTCGCGGTGAAGAAATAAGCACATCCGGAGCGCATGCAGGAGCGGTCGGGAACGAATTGCGGTCTCCGCACCGTCACGTTCCTGGATGGCGGGCCTGGACTCTGTTATGAGTTGAACGCTGGTTCTTTCTGTAAACCGCAGCCGGCTTGGCTGGACACTTTGGGGGTAAGGTCATGATCACTTCGTCCCGTAACATGTCCGGACATATTATGATTAGCTGGATTTGTTGTTTGCTGCTTGTGCCGTCGGGATACGTCCCGCGGCCAGTTCCGAAAAAGTGCTGTACAGATTTCACGGTGGCGCCGAAGGGCGAGGAGACGGTTCTCGTCCACTTCTACAACAAGCACGGCCAGTTTCCCCAAGCGCCCCTGCTGCTCGGCGAGAACGGCGAACTCTACGGGACCACAACTGAGGGCGGAAAATTCAAACAGGGCGTCGCGTTCAAGGTGAAGAAATAGGGCTTCCTGCCTCGCATATCGCAGGGCGGCACGGGCCGAATTCCATCGCGTCAGGCGTCAGCGCCATGAATATGTGGCGGCGAGAAGAAATAGTCCGGCCCGTTCATATCGCAAGCCGCGCGAAGGTGCGCGGGCAGCCGCCTGTCCTGCACGTTCCGCTCCGGCAAGGGATGATTGCCGCTTGACCCGATGGGCGAAAAGCTCATCCCATTTTTCCGCTGTCGACATTCTCCCGCCATCTTTTTTGTGCTCTATTTGCGCGGCTTGAGCCCGTTCCGGATTCGGCCGGCCGGCGTCTCGCGATCCGGCTTCAAATCGTTGGGGTTCGAAAATGTCATCTTTCCGCTTCGCACCAAACAAATATATGGCGCTCTCTGCAGCCGCGCTCGTGGCAACGGCTGCACTCGGCGCATCCCCCGTATTATGCGCGGAGAAGACGCTTTACAGGTTTCAGAACGGCAGCGATGGTGCGACACCTTACGCTGGTTTGATCGCGGACATTGCGGGCAACCTCTATGGCACCACGAATATGGGCGGCCGCGGGTCCTGCGAATTCGGTGGCTGTGGAACAGTATTCAAGCTTGCACCGAAGGGGGCGGAAACGGTTCTATATGCCTTCACCGGCGGCAGCGATGGAGCCTATCCCCAGGGCGGTGTGCTAATGGACGGTGCCGGCAATATCTACGGAACAACGAGCAGTGGCGGCTCCGCCAGTGACGGAACGATTTTCAAGCTTTCTGCGAATGGCACTGAGACTGTGTTGTATGCATTCCAGGGCGGCAACGATGGGCAGGTTCCACTCGGCGATCTTGTTTCCGACAGCGAGGGAAATTTTTACGGAGTAACATATCAGGGCGGAAGTTCACCGAATTGCGGGAGCGGCGGCTGCGGCACTGCTTTCGAAGTAGGGCCAACCGGCAAAGAAAATGTACTCCACGCCTTCCAGGCCGGGAGCGACGGCGCTCTCCCGACGGGAGGCATGGTTATGGATCCCAACGAGAATCTATATGGCACTACGGAAGGGGGAGGAACCGGCACCACGTGTGATATAGGCTGCGGCACAGTCTTCAAGATCGACTCTGACGGCACGGAATCCATCCTTTATTCCTTTCAGGGAGCCGATGGCGCAGGACCAGAAGGTCTGCTCCTGCGGGATCAAAATGGCAATCTATACGGGACAACATCGGGTGGAGGCGCGAATGGCATCGGCACGGTGTTCAGGCTCGCGCCGAATAGCAAGGAGACAGTGCTTTATTCGTTCCGGAGCAGCAACGATGGTCGCCTCCCCCATGCGGGTGTGATCATGGACAAGGCCGGCAATGTTTACGGCACCACATGGGCCGGCGGCAGTCTCCACTGCAAGGACGACGGCTGCGGCACGGTGTTCGAGGTAACTGCAAAGGGCAAGGAGAAGATACTTTACACCTTCAAGAGTTCGCACGGCCGGCATCCCGCGGCCAGCCTGCTGTCCGGCGCGCATGGCGCGCTCTATGGCACCACAACGAATGGCGGCAAGGACAACAACGGCGTCGTGTTCGTGGTGAAGAAATAGGATTTCCTGCCTCGCATATGGCAGGGCGGCACGGGCCGAATTGGCGCCTGCTTCGATCAAAGCAAGTTGTTCATTGAATCAAAGACCATAATAACCCCACCTGTCCCAAAGCGCGGTTCGCGACCGCACGGCGCGAATCAACTCCCTCTACGGCGGCTTGTCACTTTGCCCTGCCCATCATCGCGCGAGACTTGCAGGAATTCGCGATCGAGACAGCTGGAGGTTGGTTCTTCTCAAATATGCAGCGCGCGCTTGTCGGCGTCGAGGACGGATTCGTGCATGGTTTCCGAGAGCGTGGGGTGCGGGAAGACCGTGGCGATCAGTTCCGCGTCGGTTGCTTCGAGCGTTCGCGCGATCGAATAGCCCTCGATCAGCTCCGTCACTTCGGCGCCGATCATATGCGCGCCGAGCAGTTCGCCGGTGTCGGCATCGAAAATGGTCTTGACCAGGCCTTCGGGTTCGCCAAGCGCGATCGCCTTGCCATTGCCGATGTAAGGAAAGCGTCCGATCCTGATCTGGCGGCCCTCGGCTTTCGCGGCGGCCTCGGTCAGGCCGATGCTCGCAACCTGCGGCCAGCAATAGGTGCAGGCCGGTATCCTGCTGGTATCGAGCGGATGTACGCCTTTCACGCCGGCGATGCGCTCGGCAACCATCACGCCTTCATGCATGCCCTTATGCGCAAGCCAGGGCGGTCCGACGAGATCGCCGATCGCATAAAGCCCGGGGACACCCGTCTCGCCCCATTCGTTGATGACGACATGAGTCTTTGCGATTTTGACGCCGGCCTCTTCGAGGCCGATATTTTCCACATTGCCGACAATGCCGATGGCAAGGACGGCCCGTGAGGCAGTGATGGTCTCGGTCTTTCCGTCCTTTGTCCTGACCGTGGCGTGCACATCGTTTGCGCCCGTTTCCAGTTTTTCCACCGTGGCCGACGTCAAAAGCCGCATGCCCTGTTTGACGAATGCCCTGGCGGCGAACTGGGAAATCTCCTCGTCTTCCACCGGAAGCACGCGGTCGAGCACTTCGACGACCGTCACTTCGCTGCCCAGCGTGCGGAAGAAACTCGCGAATTCGATTCCGATGGCGCCGGAGCCAATGACGAGCAGCGATTTCGGAAATTCCTTCGGAACCATCGCGTCCCGGTAGGTCCAGACAAGTTTTCCATCGGCCTGGAGACCGGGAAGCGTGCGGGCGCGGGCGCCGGTCGCGAGCACGATGTTGCGCGCCGTGAATTCCTGGGCGGCGCCATCCTTCGACACGGCCACCATGCCCTTCCCATTCAGCACCGCATCGCCGGGAATGACAGTGATCTTGTTTTTCTTCATCAGGAACGCGACGCCGTTGGAAAGCTGGTTCGCGACCTTGCGCGAGCGCTCGACGACCTTTGCGAGATCGAAGCGAAGATTGTCGGCGGCGAAGCCGAATTCGTTCAGCCGGTGCATGAGGTGCCAGATTTCCGACGCGCGCAGCAGCGCCTTGGTCGGAATGCAGCCCCAGTTGAGGCAGATGCCGCCGAGCTTCTCGCGCTCCACGATCGCCGTCTTCAGCCCCAATTGCGCACAGCGGATGGCGCAGACATAGCCGGCGGGACCGCTGCCGATGACGATGACGTCGAATGCGTTGTCAGCCATGGATTGCTTTCCTGATCGGGAGAACATTCATTGCCGGCCTACATCCTCCACAGGCTTACCGCCAGGAGTGTAAGGACCGTCGGAAACAGAAAACAAAGATAGACAAATCCGACGAACGCGAATTTCGCGCCCGTCCAGAACCAGCTCTGGCCGTAGAACCGCTTCATGGCCAGGAGCAGATAGAGGGCAAGGCCGAGGAATACAACCGAAGCGATGGTGCTTTCGGGCAGCACCTGCGCCAATATCGCCGCGACGAGAAACAGCGCAAAACCGAAGGTGTGATAGTTCAGCGAAAACACAAGGTGATCCACAAAATAAAACTGTTTATGCTGCCGCCAGTAGAAGCCTGCAAGGATCAGGGCGAATAGCGGCAGCAGGACAAAAAGGATTCGCGGAATCCACTCCGTGAGCGGGCCGTTGACGGCCGCGGGGTCCATTGCCAGCGCTTTCAGAATCG
>DATJUM010000079.1:0-17890 GCA_035502355.1 Rhizomicrobium sp.
CGTAGCGGAGATGTTCGATCGCGATCCCTTGCCAGCGGGGAAATCTGTCTTGCTCGCCTGTAGTCGTCCCCATCCGACGCCCCATCTTCGTCGCCGTCGATCATGGCACGCGCTGCCTTCGGGACAAGCGCTGAATGGGCGCTGCATTCAGGCAATCCAACATTTTCCGGACTTACGCACAGGCATGGTGCCACACGTCGATCCCGTCCGTGATCCGCGTTGCGCCCGGCGTCATCGGCTTCCCGCAGTTCCGGCAGCGCAGGTTGCGGTCCGGCCGCGCCGCGTCGATCCCCTCGCGGTAGATGTCGATCAGCTCGTTGTCTTCGACCGGCCGCGACGGCGCGGGCTTCGGACGCCACGGCAGCGCGTCGCCCGCCACAGGGGAAGGGGATGGGCCGTTCGCGGCGGCGGCCATCGCCCCGTAGTGCGCGATCCAAGCCGCGGCGGTGCCCTCGACCATGAGTTCAATGAACGCCCACCCCAGCGCGTCCACGCAGTCGGGCGACGACTTCGCGCGCTCACGGTCGAAGTCCGGCGTGAACGCGCACATCTGGTCCTCGATGCCCGCCAGCGCGCCGACGTGGTGCACGCGCCCCTGCTCGTAGAGCGCCGACACCGGCTCCGCGCGCGTGAACTTCTCGCGGCTCGCGTGAACGGACTTGTACGACGTGTTCGGGTCGACCATCCGCACCGTCGCTCGACCATCTCTCCGCCGTTGTTCGTCTCGGCGATGATGCTGTCCGCTTGGTGCCGCCTGTACGCCACGACCGCGATCCGCGCCCACTCGATTGGAGTGTAACGGCCGCTCTTATTCGAACGGTTGGGCCTAGCTGTCGACAGGCCTGCAGGCAAATTTCACCCTGAATTAGAATTTCGTATGTTCGGAAATACGATGACGCGATACTGGAATGTTAACGGCGGATTTTTTCTGGACCACACGACCACGCCGCCGCACCTCGCTTGGAGTATTGTCCATTGCCTCCGCTCGATAGCGGCTCATATTTGTTCGTGGCGGCTAACAAGCAGTGGAGACACAAATGACGCCCGACCCGTCGGTCGATACGTAGGCACCCCGGAAATCACATTCCGCCTCTTTCTCATTGTTGCCGAACCACACGTGCCAGGAATCTCCGAACAACTTCGCATTCCAGTGGCCTGTGTCCTCAACCGGCTTCGGCGAAGAATTCTGCGCCAGCAGGGCATCCCAACCGCCTTTGGCGACGGCTGAATTGTGCGGGCAGACCTTGCGGCCCAGGGCAATCGCAGCACTGGCGTCCCTGACAGGATTCGCACGAGCCGCCGCCGCGCCCAAGACGGCGAGGAGCGCTATGAATGCACAGGCCGGTCTCATGATTGGACTGCAGGCAGCCTTGAATGGTCATCTCGCCCGCCATCTATATCCCACCCTGAGCCGGAGCCGCAACGAGCAGCGCAGCGCCTGGCGTCCAGCATGAGTGAGTTTCCGCTGGCTTGCTCGCATAGATGTATCCGGCTTCATCTCGCTTCGGGCACAATTGGTCGGGCCGCCGGGATAAACCATGCGGCGCGTGTAGGGCGAAAATTGACAACGCCCTTTCAAAGCCATTAGATTCGCCCAACAGTCTCTATATCGCGGGTTCGACAAGGCCGGAATCCGGTTGAGTGAAAGGCCCGGTCTTGGTGTCATGGCTGGGATCCAAATGGGCCCAACCATGCACGGGACAGACGGAGGCAGGCCGATTCCGAAAGCTTCGCGCACCGTGTCGCCAACCAGCTTTCGGCGGCTCATTGCGGTCTTTGCGCTCGTTGTTTTTGCGCTTCAAAGCTACGTCGTGCAAACGCACGTTCACCTTCTGCCGGAAATTCGGACCGGCTTCGCAATCGCGAACAAAAACACCCCTTCCAACGCGCAGAGCGCGCCGTCAGAAAAGCATGAGCACGACAGGCATCCGCCGAGCGACGATCCCGACCATTGTCCGATCTGTCAGGAAATCTTGTATTTCGGCAGTTTCGTCATGCCGTTCCTGCCGACGCTGGCGCCGCCGGTCACTATCGCGGCACCCGCGAGCTGCATCATATTCGTGCGGACTATCGTCAAAGTAACAGCACATAATTGGTTCTGTCGCGGCCCACCGCACCTGTAAGCCCATCGCCAAATCATCGAGCGCTCGGTAGCGGCGGGATTTTTCCGTCCGACCGTGCGCACTCCTCTTAATGCGGCCAGGAAAATCTTAGTCTGGCACGAGGAACGCACATGAACAATGGTGTATCGACTCTGCCGCTTTTGACGGTGACCAATGTCGTTCTCGCGCGGGACGGCAGGCGGATTGCCAGACTGCCCAACTTTGAGCTCGTCGCCGGCCAATCGGTGGCTATTGCGGGGGAATCCGGCTCCGGCAAGACGACGGCATTGCTCGCTCTTGCGGGCGTTCGCCCCCCTTCTGCCGGAACGATCGACATTGCGGGAACCAATCCATGGCAGCTGTCAGCGCTTGCGCGCGACGGATTCCGCGGAAAGCGGATCGGCCTCATATTCCAGTCGTTTCATTTGGTCGATGCATTGAGTGTCGGCGCCAATGTATGGCTGGCGGCTCAGTGCGCAGGATACCCAGTGCGCGAACGCAGTCGGCTGCATGATCTGCTCGAACGCCTGGGACTCGATGCTGTCCAGCATCGGCGCGCGGATCGCATCAGCCACGGTCAGGCCCAACGCGTGGCAATCGCTCGCGCATTGCTCAACCGGCCGGCTGTAATTCTTGCGGATGAGCCAACATCCGCGCTGGACAACGCAAACACGAGAGGTCTGATGAAGCTGCTGACAGACTCCGCGGCCGCGGAAAAAACCGCGCTGGTGGTCGCGACACACGATCAGCGCGTGCTCGGAGCGGTCGATCGCGTGGTCGAGATGGAGGTACTCCAATGACGGTAGTCACACTCGCGTTCGCTTATTTGCGGCGGCGCTGGGGCCAAGCCTTACTCTCGATACTGGTCGGCGCGCTTGGAATCGCCGCAGTGGCGACGGCTTATGTCGGGCTCGATGCCCTTCCGGATGCGGCGGAACGTTCCTGGGGTGGTGTCGATCTTGTTATCGGGCCGAAAGGCTCGGCCCTCGATCTGGTTTTGTGCTGCGTGCTGCACATCTCAGATCCGCGTGGCCTCGTCTCCGAGAAGGCCGCCATGGCGGTAGCGTCTCACCCTCTCGTGCGGGTCGCCGCGCCGATTGCGCTCGGCGACAACGTTGATGGCTGGCGCATCGTTGGCACGACGCCAAAACTCCTCGCGGTCTATCGTGCTGATATTGCACAAGGCCGTGTGTGGACGAAGCCGCTTGAGGCTGTGCTGGGTGCGCAGGCTGCGCGGTCACTCGGATTCAAGATTGGCCAAACCTTTGTTGGCGCGCATGGCCTCGCCGCCGGTGGCGAATTGCACTCGCAGTTTCCTTACAGGGTCGTGGGAATTCTTGCACCGACAGGGTCGGTGCTGGACAGGCTCGTGCTCTGCGACATCGAGACTGTGCGCTACATCCACAAAAAGCAACAGGAGGACGAGGCGGCCGAGACTGGCGTGACGGAGACCTATGTCAACCTTCCCGATGCCGCGACTGCAGTTGTCGCGTCCTACAAGACTCCCGTGGCCGCGCTCCTCCTTCCCCGTCTCGTTGATGCCAATCCCGAACTAACGGGGGCGAGCCCGACATTCGAGATTGCGCGCGTAATGAGCTATCTGCGTCCACTGACTTTTGCGGCAACGGCAGTCGGACTGCTTCTGGTAGCAATCGCCGCGGCGGGAGCGGCTGCGGGCCTTATGGCGACGATGAATGCGCGCACGCGCGATCTGGCGTTGCTGCGCACGCTCGGCGCCAGCCCTGTCATTCTCGGCTCGGTGGCATTTGCGGAGGCCGCTATGATTGCGCTCGCTGCGCTGATCGTCGGGCTCGGTTTGTCGGCACTCGCAATCTATGTCGGCGGCGACATGCTCGCCAAACAAACGGGGCTCGTCATCGAACCAGCAGTCGATCTCGATGCGCTTGCTTACCTGACGGCAGGAGCGCTCGCTGTCGCGCTCCTTGCGGCGCTGTTTCCTGCACTGCGTGCCGCGCACACACCCATTGAGGAGGTACTACAGTCATGACCGCAAAACGCTGGATCGGAGCCGTAGCCGCTCTTTTCGTCGCAGGAGTGAGCGGACAATGCGCCTTCGGCGCCGAAGGTTACATTGGCCAGCCGGCAGACGAGCGCGCGTTACAAGACACCTTGCCGAAATCGAACGATCCGCTGTGGGGAAAATTCGCGAAATGCAAGATAGGCTATAACAACAAGACCGGGCTCTTCAGCATTGCGGTCACACCCGAAGTGAAGGCCATGGCCGGTCAGACAGTTACGGCGCGGGGCTGGGTTCTGCCGCTGGACGCGTCGGATCACACCAAGCATTTTCTGCTGACGCGCCGCACGCCTGTCTGCATGTTCTGTCCGCCCGGCGAACCCAATGAAGTCGCAGAAGTGTTCGCACCCAGCCCGGTCGTGTGGACCGATAAACTGGTGACGGTCAAGGGAACCCTTAGTTTCATCAACAACGGCGAAAAGGGAATGTTCTTTCGAATTAATGCGACGACTGTGAAATGAGGCGCTGGCAGGTTCCGATCATCACACGTACGCGGCGTGCCGTCAAAATTCCGCGCCACGACGCGCATACCTTGCCGCTACCGGCAATTGTGCGCGCGAAGGGCAGAATACCGTCGGTGTCACCGGCTGCGAGAAGCGCATCCCTTGGCTTGACACGAATGTCGGGCGCGACATCGCGGTCAAGGGTCGGCGATGCCTTGTGGATCTCGATGCGGGCTCTCTTTCCGCCATCCAGAACGATAATGCGCAGTTGGGTGCCCGCGCCCGTTACCAAGTCGGCAAGAACCGGCAATTCCAGCTGGCATGGCGCGCATGTCGGCGAATAGAATACTTCCAGCGTCGGTGGCGGGAGTGCGTACATCGTCATGATCGTTCCAATCCAAAGCGCCTCGCGCTCACCTGCGATAATCCCATGGAACTCCCGGCGATATGCCGGGTATCCAGTCTCGTGGCCCGCAATGCATTCTATCATGTACTCCCGCGAAGTTGGCATCAGTGCAGATCACCACATCTGCGCACAAGAACAATCTCCAAGAGCTTACGGCCATCCGGGGCGCAGGAGCGGCCAGCCAGCATATGTGATCCATCCAAGGAGGTGAATTTGCATAGCAACCGTGACAACCCATCCCGCGGATGCATGGCAGCTTCATCGCAACGAAAGCATGTCTGTTCGCGTGGGACTATTCTGGCTTCGTAAAGCGTGGACAAAGACCGGCGTCACGCCGGCCTTCGGTCGCTTCGTGCGCGAGAACGGATCGGGGATCGCCGGCTCCCTTCTCCTACATGCGCTTATCGCGCTTTTGATCCTGTTTACTTGGCTCAGGTCCAGCACGCATCTGCCGCCAAGCGTCGCCCGGATAGTGCCGGTGGAAGTTGTGCGACTTGGTACGGAAACTGTCGCGCCGCCGGCTCCGGTAAAATCTGCCGAACCGCAACAGCGAACCGCACATATACCTGTCCGGCAGTCCACCAGTCCGAAGCCATTCGTCGGCGTATCGCCTCACAAAACAGCGCCGCCGGTTGACGAGGTCGAGGCAAAGCTCCGTGGACTGGCGCGGCTTCGCGAACCCGATGTGCCATTGCACGCGCTGGACAATAACGCCACCGCTGACCTCGACGCGACAACCGACGGCGCGGTGCCCGGAGACGAGGCAACATACAGTTTGCGCGATTACATCCGCGCCCAGGTCGAACGCCGCTGGAGTCTCGATATCGCCGCATTGGGAAATCGCAATCCGGCAATTCTGCTTCACGTCGAGATCACGCGGAACGGAACCGTTACAAAATCCGAGATCGTGGACCAGGCGCGCTTCAAAACGGATGCCGAATTCCGGAATATCGCAATCAGCGCGCGCAATGCCGTTCTTCTGTCTTCGCCCTTCGCACTGCCCCCGGGCAACTATCAGGACGTCATGGATATGACGCTGAGTCTCAGCCCAAGAGACGCTATCCGCTGACGCGCGACCGGCGTGGAACATGCCCGTGCCCCCGTCGTCGAAGCCGAAGGCACCGCGCAGGCTTTGGCGGCGGGATGGAATCAGGGCAAATCCCGCGCGACACGGAAGCCGGCGAGACTGGAGTAATCATATTCGCCGCCATCGGCGGGCGAGCCGCTGCGGGCCGCGGAGCGCACGAAGACCGGCACATTGTCCCACGAGCCGCCGCGCAGCACGTATTTGGTACAGCCCGGTTCGGTCCATGCCGTGCCATTCGTCGGCGCCCCGACGTAGTTCTTGTGCCAGCAATCGGCCGTCCATTGCCATGCGTTTCCCAACATGCCGTAGAGGCCAAATGGGTTGGGCCTGAATTGGTCGACCTCGGAAAGGAGATGGTTGTCCCACCGGCTGCCGCAGCCGTTGCAGTTTGCATTGCCGACGCCGATAGCGTTGCCCCACCACCTGGCGGTGGTCGTGCCCGCCCGGGCCGCGTATTCCCATTCGGCTTCGCTCGGCAAACGGTAAGGGCCGGAGCGTCCTGCCAAAGCTGGCCGGGCGGCTTTAACCTTCACGTTGAGCCAGATGATGTACGCGTCGGCATCCCGCCAATCCAGACACACGGCCGGCCATTTTGGGGGCTCGACATCATCGGGCGGATAAGCCCGGCCATCGCCGGGCGAGCGCCAGCCAAGATTGAGCAATTTGTTGCAGGGCGCGGGGCGGTAGCCGGTTTCCGCCAAAAAGCTGCGAAACTCGTCGCTCGTGACATCGTATTTTCCCAGCGCAAACGCGCGCACGGAAACGTAATGCTGCGGACCTTCGTTGTCGAAACGGCCACGCTCGCTCGCGGGACTGCCCATGATGAAGCGGCCGGCGGGAATTCCGACCATGACCGGGCATTGGGGGCACTCCCGGAATTCGCGCTGTGGTTGATCCTGCGCCCGGGCAGGCCACGCCATTGCCAAGAAGAGTAGAGCCAGGATACCGGCGACCGAACGACCCAACCAATCCAGAGTGATCGATTTCATGGGCCGCTGCGCTCTCTGTGCGATGTCTTCATAGGTGTTCGCTGCGGAGCGGTGCCTGACGCGAAGTGGCCGCAGGGGCTATCCATTCTTCGCCCGGTGCATTACGATACCAACGCGTCGATGGGCGAAGCAACGCGGTTGAATGATCGCCAGATCACGTTTTAGGGTCGGAAACGGTCGCCTGACTTTCGGCGATCGCCGGACCATGTTGCATTTTTTCGTTGCCATTGCGTTCGGACTGCAATGCCAGATCACTCAGACGCACATTCACGGCGCATCGTTTCGATCGGCGATGGTCCATTTGCTGGGTGCCGTCGCGTCTACGTCAAGCAAAACGGCGTCACAAAAAGGTGATCGGGTTCCGCATAAGGACGACCCCGCGCATTGTCCGCTTTGCCAGGCGATCGCCAGCAGTGCCTCCGCGGTCGTGCCGGACGTGGCGGTGCGGATGCCACCTGTCTTGCCGGCACGATACGATATTAGACCGCGTAACGTCTATTTGCTTTCGTTCAAGCCGCGCCATGATTGGCTGAGTCGCGGTCCGCCGTCTGATTTGACAGCCTGAAAATCGGTTTAGGAACGTCGCACCGCTCAGTCGCGGCGATCCGTCTTCGGCTTTTGCCACAGTGCGCCTAGCAGAGCGACCGCCATTGCGGGCAGGCGAAGGGGTTGTCACGTTCATGAAAAGCCAAGGATATTTGCAGCTGCTGATCGCACCGCTGCTGTTGTTGAACTCCGGAATGTATCAAGTGACCAAGGTGCTCAAGAGTCCCGTCGGGCAGCCCGCGGGCGAGCGTGCTGCTCAACAGCATCTTCCGCAATCGCAGAACCCGATCTGGTTCAAATTCGCCAAATGCAAGGTTGGGTACGACAACAGGACTGGACTCTTCAACATCGCGATCACACCCGAAGTTCGTGCGCTCGAGGGCAAAAGCGTAACGGTAACAGGCTTTGTGTTGCCGCTGGACGGCTCGGACGAGACGAAACATTTTCTGCTGGCCCGAAATACGCCTGTCTGCCTTTTCTGCCCCCCGGGTGCGCCCAACGAAATGATTGAGGTCGTCTCCCCGCAACCCGTGGATTGGACCGACAAGATGGTGACCGTTACCGGCCCCCTCGGTCTGGAACACAATGGCGAGAAAGGAATGTTTTTCAGGATCGTCCCAGGAACGGTGCGATGACGGCTCTCGTCCGCGAGACGAACAGCGCAGCAGCGGGTGCCAGGGCGAGGCTGCGCCCGCGTTGTCGGGCCAGGATATGCAACCGCCCAAACGCAGAAAGGAACTTTCCGTGATCTATAGGCAAGGCAAGGCATCGTTCGGGAACCAAAGCGCTCATAGGTTCATCCGTCTTTTCGGATTTGCAAGTTGCCTTGCCGGTGCGCTTTGCGCCGCTACCGTGCCGGCGGCCGCCCAGAGCATCAGCCTGCTTCAGGATACCGAGACGGAGCGGGCGTTGCAGAGTTACGAGGACCCGCTTGCCAAGGCCGCCGGTCTCGATCCAAGCGCCGTTCGTCTTTATATCGTGGACGATCAGTCCGTGAACGCGTTTGTGGCTGAAGGCCAGAACATGTTCATACAAACCGGAATCATTCTCTACGTACATAACCGGAACGAGCTGGTAGGGGTGATGGCCCACGAGACCGGGCACATCCGTGCGGGGCACCTGACGCGAAACTCGCAAGCCCTGCACAAGGCATATGTACCGCTGATTGCGTCCATGGTGGTTGCCCTGGCCGCGATGTTGGCGGGCGCCGGCAGTGCCGGCATGGCGATAATGGGTCTCGGTCAGCAGGCCGCGGTCGAGTCGCTCGTCAAGTTCACCTATGCGCAGGAAGGGACTGCCGACCAGATCGGCATGAAGCTTCTCACAGCCACGCACCAATCGGGTATGGGCATGCTCAACATATTCCGGAGAATGGCGGGCGAGGAAGCGATGTCTTCGAGCAAGTCGGTCCAGTTCTGGCAGACCCATCCCGTCGGTCAGGATCGCGTGGAGTTCCTGCAACGGCTGGTCGACGCCTCGCCCTATAGGGACATCAAGGACAATCCGGCCGACGAGCACGAGTTCGAAATGATTCAAGCCAAGCTCGCCGGATATGTTCTGCCGGTCGCGGAGGTGCTCAATCGCTATCCGCTGAGCAACACAAGCGAAGTGGCGCGATACGCGCGCGCGATGGCCTATATGAGAAAGCCCGATCTTCCGGCCGCGATCCGGGAAACCAACAGTCTCTTGAAGGAGGAGCCCGAGAATCCATACTTTCACGAAGTTCTCGGACAGATTTATGTCAGCATGGCCGACCCCGAGCGTGGAATTGCCGAGTATCAGAAGGCCGTCGACATTCTTCCGGATGCCCCGGAGCTGCGCGTCGAGTTGGCGGCAGCGCAGATCGCCGCGGAAAAGCCGGCGCTTTCGAAATCGGCGCTGGACAATCTCAAGATTGCGCTTCGTCAGGGCCACGAGGACGAAGACGGATTTGCCTGGTTTGAGGCTGCACAGGCTTACAGCGATGTCGGAAACGAGCCGATGGCCGACCTCGCAACGGCCGAGCGCTCCTACCTCGACGGAGACCCAAAAAAGACGGCAGAATTTGCGAACCGAGCGATGACGGGCCTGCCGCCAGGCTCACCAGACTGGCAGCGAGCTTCAGACCTCTATTCCATGAGCGGTTCGGAACGACAAAAAGACCAAAACTGAAAAGCGGGCCAAGCGCCGTATCGATTCACTGTGCCGGGATGTTGCGTTTTTTCAGATCCGCCGCGGCTTTTTGTCGGGGAACGGCATCAATAAAATTCTTGGGGTCACGCACGACGTTGTCGAACCAGACCTCATAATGGACGTGAGGGCCGGTACTCCGTCCGGTCGATCCAAGCAGGCCGATAGGCGCGCCATTGGCCACCGTGTCTCCGACCTTCACCAGCACCGATTCCAAGTGCGCATATCGGCTGCGAAGTCCGAAGCCGTGATCGATCTCAACCATATTGCCGTATCCGCCTTGCGGGCCGGCCCAGTCGATCCGTCCGGGCGCGGTGGCTCGCACGATCGAGCCGAGCGGGCCGGCAAAATCGATCCCGGGATGAAATCCAAGTCGGCCGGTAAAGGGATCAAGACGCGGCCCAAATCCGCTAGTGCGCGCGAACTGAGGCCCGCTCACCGGTGTCGTTAATGGGATGTGACGCATGGCACTGAGAAATTGATCGAGTTGTCCCAGGGTGGCGACGGCGCGCAAATAGGCTGTGGTAAAATTGGCGTCTTCGATACCGTCGAGACGAGCCGCCCGCAACGAAATCTCAGGACCGCCTTCGGCGCCAGAAACCCGCTGGACGAACGGTTCAGGATTGATGCCCGTCCTTGCGATGACGGTGCGGATTTCGGCAATCCCGGCGACCACCTGGGTCTCAGCCTGGGCTAGAAGCGCTGCTTCGCCATAGTCGATCCGTCGCACGCGCCGTGTCTCCGCGACAAGGATGCGCAACGCTGGATACTGTCGAATTAGCGCCGCCGAGGTGTCGGGTGGCGGCGGCCGATCGCTCGAACCAAAAAATCTTTCTAAGAGCCGCCCGGCGGCTTGATGTAGATATTGGAGCACACCATTGAGCAGTTGCAGTGCGCCACTTTGCGGTGGTGCAAAGCGATGCAATTCGATCGGTCCGGAGGCAGTATCGCTGTCACTGACGTCCGCGCGTTCCGACGGGAGTGATATACTCTCGTTGCTGCCCGCCGCTGTTGCCGAATTCCTTTCGGGAGGATTTCCCACATAGCCGTCTGCAAGATACTGGAGGATCAAGTCGGTTTTTTGTTTACGGCGCAACAGGTTCCAGACCGTCTGCTGTTTGATCCGCGCTTCGTCGGAAGCGGATTTGAATCCGTTCTCAACCACCACAAGAAGACGGCTCAATTCGTCATACGAAACTTGCAAATTTGCCAGTCGAGTTTCGTAGATGGATTGCGTCAGTTGGTAACGATAATCTCGTTCCGCGATCATGCGGTCTTTGAAAATGACGTTGACGCTCGCAAACGCCACCCAGCCGAGGAAGATCAGAGACAATCCTGCGAGCATCGCCTGAAGCCGCGATGGAAATGTGAAGAACCGCAAGCGGCCGTTGCTTCGAATATAGACATGCCGCTCTGGAAAATGCCTGGTGAGCCACGGCCACAGGTGGCTTGTGAGCAGCTGCGTCGCCGCTTTTGGTCGTGCCATATAGCGTGTCCTTGACCTTGATCAGGGTAACTTTGGGGACGTAGCCGTAACTGCCGTTATCCTGGAACGAATGCGGCACCGCCTCGAACCCGATCACCGATCGTGTTCATCATTTCTCGCTTTCTGCAGCGTGGGCGCCGGAGTGAGTGTCCTTGAATTTCAACAGGCGGCCGGCATTGGCCATCACTGCCAGCGTTCCGGCATTGTGCAGGACGGCGGCGACGAGCGCGCCGCTTGCTCCGAATATTCCGGCGGCGGCGATGCCGATAACTGCAACCGTCCAGCCCATGCCGATACCGACATTGACGAAGATGGTGCGGCGGCATCGGCGGCTGAGTCGCACGCAGGTTCCGAGACGGCGAAGATCGTTCGTCATGAGAACCAGATCCGCCGACGCGAGCGCCACATCGCTCCCCCGTGCGCCCATGGCGACCCCGACCGCTCCTACCTTCAGCGCCAGAGCGTCGTTGATGCCGTCGCCTACGACCATGGGGTGATAACCCTTTTGGGTTTCGCCCAGCACGTACTGCATTTTCTGGTCGGGCAGGGCTTCGGCCCTGACTTCCTGCACGTCGACCTTCTCTGCTACCCGCCGCGCCTCGGCGGCGCGATCGCCGGTGATGATGAGCTGGTGGGAAAGGCCGAGCTGTTTCAGTTCCTTGACTGCTGTGGCTGCTTCGGGCCTCACTTCGTCCGCCAGCAGCAGCCATCCCTGGAAGGTGTTGCCGCGCGACAAGCCGGCCAGCGGGCCGACGTGATCGGGAAGAGGCGGAACTACGATGCCGAGGTCCTTGAACAATTCGGCGCGGCCAAGAGCCACTGTTTCTCCGTCGATTTGGCCGACAATGCCCAGTCCGCGCGTTTCTTTCACGTCGCGGATGGGCAGGCGATCCGATTCCGGAACCTTGACACTGACGGCGCGGCTCACAGGGTGGCTGCTGGCGGCGCCGAGACTGCCGGCGAGCAGAATCAACGTGTCCCGACGGATTCCCGGTTGCGGCAGCGTCGCGACCAGGTGCAACTCACCAACAGTGAGGGTGCCCGTCTTGTCGAACACGACGGCGTCGACAGACGCGAGCTGTTCGAGGAACGCTGCGCCTTTGACAAGGATACCGTGCCGGCTTGAGACAGCAATCGCAGCGATGGAGGTCGCGGGGGCCGCCAGCACCAGCGCGCAGGGACATGAAGCAACCAGAACCGCCAGCATCGCGGCCGTGCTGCCGGTCAGAAACCAGAGGGACGCGGTGAGCAATAGTACGAGAGCGAGATAACCACCGGCATAGCGCTCCAGTAGGCGTGTGACCGCGGGCTTGATGTTCTCGGCCTCCTGCATGAGGGCAATCACGCGGCCAAGGGTCGATTCGCTGCCGACGTGCGACACCCGCACCAGAAGCAGGCCGTCAAGGTTGATCGAGCCGTTGAATACGTCACTGCCGGCGACAACATCCGCGGGCGCGGATTCGCCGGTGATGGAGGAGATGTCGACGCTGGAGCTGCCGGCCTCCACCGATCCGTCGGCGGGGATGCGGTCCCCGGCGCGGACCTCGACAAGATCGCCGGGGCGCAGGCTTGCGCCATCCACCTCCACGATCTCGCCGTCTTTCACTCGCCGCGCGACCGTCTGGGTCAGCGTGGAAAGGGCTTTGATCGCTTCCCGGGAGCCCAGGAGCGAACGTTCCTCGAGGATATGTCCGACCATCATGATGAGCGGCAGCAGTGTTGCGGTGATAAGATCGCCGCTCGCCCAGGCGGCGATGAAGGCCAGCGCGACCAACTGGTCCGTGATGCCATGCAAGTCGGGAAACCGCAGGGAACGCCACGCAGCCTGAATGGCGGGCGCTCCCACCAGCAGCGCCGCGATTCCCGCTACCAGTTCGGCGACATCGTGTTGTGCCGGCTCCAGGGCCCGCAGGCCAACTGACAGCACGAGGGCGCCTGCGGCGGCAAGCGACAATGAGAGCCGCCAGGCGAGGGCAAGCTGCTCCCCCTTGCTCAGCAGGACCGGTTCGTGGACTGCGGAATGTGCGGCGCTCATCGGGCGGCCGTCCCGGGAACAATCAGACGCGCTGTCCCATTCTCACCTACCGTCTCGACGCGGCCGGCCTTCTTCAGGATGCCCCCGATCCGGTCGTAATAGAGACGCGACATCAGCATCCCATGCGACATGTTCTGATTGCTGCTGGCCAATGCCGCGATGGATGCCGTCTGAGCCGTCGCAGTCGAGACGATCTCGTCCGCGGTCGCGGCCGCGTCTGTCATGATACGATCGCGGTTCTGATTTGCGTTTTGTTGTGTGTATTGCGCGTTGGTCCTGGCGGTGGCGATAGCTTCTTCGGCTTGCTGGCTGACGAGCAAGACCGAATCGAAGGCGGCTTTTGCAGCGGCCGGAATGGACGGCACAAGGTCGACCCGGCTCACCCGAATACCGATGCCGTCACCCTGTTCGGCAAGGGCATCGAGCCTGCGGTTGACCGCGTTCATCAGGTCCGCGCGGAGTCGTTCGCGCTGCATCGCTTCGCGCGCCTGGGCAGCGATCTCCGGCCGTGCAACGAGAATGCTGTCGAGATCGCGGCCGGCAACGACGGATACCGCTCCGGCTATGAACAGGCGCTCCAGGGCGGGGGCGACGTGCTCGGCCGCGATCATATAGGCCACCGGGTCGTCGATGTGATAGAAAATCCGTGCCTCCAGATGGACCACGCTGGAATCGCCGGTGAGGAGAAACCCGCTGTTGAGCCGCGGGTCCGGATTGACTTGATACCCGATTGTCGACACGGGCAGGCTCGGATCGTTCGCCTGACCTTCCACGAAGCGGTCGATGTTGAACTGGATTTGCCGGGCCGAGGAGGGCACCAGCACAACCTGTTCGATAGGCTTTGGCCATGCCAGCAACAGACCCGGTCCCTGCACGCGGTCAACCGCGCCCAGACGCACCACGACAGCTTGGCTGTCGGCCGGCACCTGGCGAATGTTGGAGACCAGCCAGCCCAATACGATTGCACAAGCTGCGAACATCACGAAGCGGAAGGAAAGCGCGGCGGCCTGGCCCCAAGGGCCCAAATGGCGCACGTCTTGGACCGTGTCGCTCATTTGCTTTTGTGCCCCGTAGCAGTTGCGGTGGAGGACGAGGGCGGCCCCTCCGCCAGTGCCCGGAAAGGTGCTGCGTCGGTACGCAGCACCAGGCTGGTATTACTGCCGACCACGTTGCCGAGAGCATCGAGCGAACGCAGCATCGTGTAGAGCTCGGGATCGCTCGCATAAGCCTTCTTGTAAATGTCCGCGGCGGTGATCCGGGCCTTGGCCTCGGTGTCGGCGACGGCCGCGTTCGCCTGGGCCAGTTCGATGCGCGAATCGCGGTCGGCGTCCGCCTGGATCTGCGCTGCCGCCCGCTCGCCCTCGGCCGTCCGCTCGGCCGCCACGGTCTCCCGCTCCGCCTTCATGCGGTCGATCGTGGCGTTCAGCGTCTCATTGGGAAGCGTCAGCCGCTCAAGGCCGACCTGGCGCACGGTAATGCCGTAAACCTTGAGCGCCTCGTCGTCGATTCGCCGGCGAAGAGCATCCTCGAACCGGGCTAGCTTGATTTTTGCAGGATTGGTATTGACGAGATCGTTCAGGTCGAAGCTGCTCGCGGTGATTTCCAGCGCCGAACCGGTAAAGCTGCGCAATTGTTCGGCGGCGATAGCGGGCTGGTTGCGGACTGCGCGCAAGAATTGCCGCACATGGTCGGGGTCGTCGGGGACGCGCCAGGCGATATAGGCCTGCACCAGGATACGTAGACCATCGCGCGTCCCAACATCGTGTAGTCCGCTGGATGTCGTCCGCAGACGCAGGTCGACTGGAACCGCGCTGTCGATGGGGGCTGGAAGCTTCAATGCGAGGCCGGGCGAGACCAGCACGCGCACGGGATCGCCAAAGCGCGTGATGACGACCGCCTGGCCGGGCCTTACCAGAACAAGACAGGCCGAGGTCAGAAGCGCGAGGACCACGATCGTGGCCACAATGAACCTCCTACTGTACCAGAAGGATAGCGGCAGGGGCTCCGCCCGACCGTGATCTCCGTGGGCGTGCCCGTGAGAGTGGGGGGCATGATGGTGATGATCGAGAGCGTGAGTCATGGGAATTTCCAATCAGTTGTCACTGCCGGTTTCGGGAAGGATGCTGGCGGAGCCCGGCGGTCGCAGATCGAGGATGGGCATGGCCGTCTCCGGAATCCTGCTGTCGATGATAGTCACGGGCACATCGGGCTGCAGCGCCGCACTCATTGCTTCCAGCCGACGCTCGAACAGGAAAGCAGCGCCGTCGCGGTGATCGGCGTCAACGTCGGCAAGGAACAAGGTGGTGTTGGTCTTGGCCCGATCGATGGTTTCCGCGGACGATGCTGCCGCTTCCGCCCGCTTGCGCTCGGAGCCTGTTTGGGCTTGCTTGATTTCCTGCGTGGCGTTGCCGCGTGCTATCGCAATCTGCGTAACCGACCGGACCGCCGCCGCCTGCACATTCTGGTAAGCGGTCGCCGCGTCCGGCGGCGGGTGGATGGCCTCGACAACGACACTCAGAATGTCGACGCCGGACTTCATCTCGTTCAAGCGGCTCTGTAATTCCGTCTGGAAGCCGCGGATGAATGCCTCCCTGTTCTGGCCCAGCACGTCGGATATCGTGTAGCGCGCGAAATGCAGGGCGAGCATGCGGCCGGTAACGGCGCGTATCAAAGCCTCCGGCGATTCCAGTCCGTAAAGCGCGTCGTATGCGGCCGTGTCGGAGAGTCCGATCCGGTAGAGAATGCGCAAGTCGATATTGACGATCTCGAAGCTTTCCTGGCCGTTGCTGTTGTCGGCCACCAGATAACTTGCCTCCGACGGGTGCGAGGCATCCCACAGTCGGTCCGCGCTCGGAGGCGGCTCGCCTTCGATCGAACTTGGCGGGCCAGCCGGCTCCGCCTCCGCCGTGGCTGCGTTTTGGGATTGAACGACGATCGGAATCTCGTGCACCTCGCCATATTCGACGAGCCGCAGAATTCCGAACGGCCAGGGCAGATGAACATGCAGACCGGAATGAAGTACGGCCTGAGGCCGCCCGAACGCTTCATAGACTGCGCGCTGATTGACGTTCAGGGCCGTAACGCCGGTCAACAGCCAGCCCGCAAACGCCAGCGCCATGAGGAGCGGAAAGAACGCGCGGCGGATGAAACCGAGTGCCCAGCTCCGCCCGAGATCGATACCGAATTGACGGTTCACCGCGGCGCCCATGGCGCTGAGGCTCGGCCGTTCCAGACGGATCAGACCCGCCGCCAGGCTGTCGGCATGACTGCGCCGGCTTTCGAGCGGCGCCAACGGCATGAACAAATAGCCGGCGGCGCGCAGCAAAAGCTCGGCCGCCACGAGTCCCGTAAACAGGATGACGGCCTGTTCCGCGGGAACAGCCCAGGGCAAGTCAAGCCAAAAAAGAAGATAGACGAGGCAGAAGCCCATGAGGTTCAGTAGCAGCAGACGCAGCAGCTTCGTCAGGGCCGGGGCATCTGCCGTCACATGCGCCGGCATGACGGCAAAGCGGCGCTCCAGCACCAGCGTGGGAAACGTGACGCCGATCAACATGCCGCCGACCCATTCGTCGATGCGTGCGCCGGGCGGCGGCGCGGCAAGCAAAGCCCAACCTTTGGCGAGCGCAACCAGGGCTACGACGGCGCCCAGGGCGACGATCAGGAGCGGGAGCCAATCGCCCCCCCAGTCCGTATTCGCGAGCTTTGCATAAAGCCGGTCGTAGCCGTTGCGGATCTGCTTGAACGGCGCCCGCAAAGGCCGCGCGCCTCTTCGTACAAACAGTGCCTGTTCGAGCGGCCCGCGAGCGCGCGCTTTCGCTGTGAAATAGGTCGAAAGGAAACCGGAACCGACCAGGAGCAAAACGCCTGCAAGTTCGTACGAAAGGCGGAGAAGAACGACGGACTGGACCGCCTTCAACAAAGCGATGCCCAGGAAAGTCAGACCGGCGGCTTCGAATACCAGTCCCGGCAATATCTCGGGCCGCGATGTCGCATCGCCGGTTTGCGCGAGTTTCAAGGGATACCCTTTCGAGTCTGGCAAAGTCTGTGCGGCACCGAACGGTCGCCGCCCACCAAAGCCATGCGGGAGGATTTCGGATGGATTCTCAGATGGCTCGCCGCGAGTCGCGCGCGAGCACAGCGGTCAGGCCAGACTTGGAGGCCCGCGCTGACGCGGATCGTGGCCGCGATAGCCCGAAAATGTTTGCGAGTTGGCCGCGTACTGTACAAAGACACAGCCTTCGCAAGGAACGGGAAGAGCGATGCTTGGCAGGGAATATGCTCCGGCGTGAGCGACCATCTGACAGAGCGGGCAATGCCTCTCGTCATCGTCGTCACCGGGTCTACGGTGCGCGGGCTGAATGCCGGAAATTGCCTTGACCTGCGCCGACTGCATGATGCGTTCCGACGCGCTCAAAAAAATCGGCGCGCCGTGGATGTGGGTCTGCGCCATGTAGCTTTGGAAGAAGAAGCAGATCAAAATGACGAACGTCGCCACACGGCCCAGATTCGTGCTCTCGCGCGTACGAGATCCGATCGAGGGGGAGGGGATGGCGGTGACCTGCAACGCGCTCGTCCTTGCCCTCTAACGC
>DATJUM010000080.1:0-30679 GCA_035502355.1 Rhizomicrobium sp.
CGAGGCAAGGACGGAAGAGATTCTCAATCGTCTCGCAAATGCGCCGTCGGTTTCGATTGCGCAGTCGAAGCAACTGATGAATCAGTCGCTGGGTTCGACAATCTCCGAGCAGCTTACGGCGGAGGGGATATCACTGGGCCGCTGCGCCACGTCGCAGGATATCAAAGAGGGTGTCCGCGCTTTTGTCGAGAAGCGCAAGCCGCAATTCAGGGGCCAGTGAGGAGATCATGAGCCGTACACCGGAACAGATCGTTCGCGAATTCGGCCAGCTCTGGGAGCAGAGGGACATCGAAGGGATCGTGCAGGCGATGACCGAGAATTGCGTCTACGCGAATGTGCCGCTCCCGCCGATGCGTGGCCGCGACGCAGTTCGGAATTTCATCACGCCGAATCTCACCAAAGCCGATGGCGTCGAATTCCGCTTTCTCGCCATAGCGACCGCCGCGGATGGCCGCACCGTCTTGACGGAGCGTATCGACGCGTTCCTCTTCGGCGACAAGCGGGTGGCGATTCCGCTGATGGGCATTTTCGTGCTCAGGGGCGAGGAGATCGCCGAATGGCGCGACTACGCCGATATCGGCACCTTCGTTCGCGACATGCGCGCGATCGGACAGATGCCGGGACCGGGCGTGGCGGCCGCCGGTTAAGCCGCCGCCACGATCTGACATATTGACATATCGCGACGGGCGCCATATGTCGCATGCATGGTCACACGCACGACCGTGCGTCTTCCGGACGATCTGTTGCGGCGCGCCAAACGCAAGGCGGCGGCAGAGGGCCGGTCACTGACCGCGCTGATCGAGGACGGGCTTCGCCTCGTCACGAGCGAAGGCGGCCGCAGCAGGCGCCCGCGCCGAATCCGGCCTCCGGTCAGTTCCGCCTCCGGCGGGCTGATGCCGGGAATCGATCTGGACGATACGGCGACGCTCCAGGAGATGGACGATATCGCATTGGCGGCGAAGTCTCGGTGATCCTGCCCGATGTGAATGTCCTGATTCACGCATTCCGCAAGGATTCCGGCGGCCACGCCGTGTGCAAACCCTGGCTCGACGCACTCGTTGAAGCCGATACCCAGTTCGGCGTGTCTCCGCTGGCACTCGCCGCGGTCGTGCGGATCACCACGAATCCGCGCGTGTTCCGGGAACCCAGTCCGACCGCGGAGACCCTTGCCTTTTGCAATAACCTTCTCACGCAGCCGCATTGCGAGCGCGTGGTCCCCGGTGAGCGCCATTGGGATATATTCGAACGGATACTTCGGGAGACGGCAACGCGGGGGCCGCGCGTCACCGACGCCTGGTTTGTCGCGCTCGCCATCGAGCATGGCTGCACCTGGATCACGCTGGACCGCGACTACGCGCGCTTTCCCGGCCTCGACTGGCGCGAACCCGGATAGGTTCGGTCGCAAAAGCCGATCGGCGTCGTCTCCTTCCAATTCCGGCCGTATTCGCGGTGGCGGACTACGCCCAGTTCTCGACTGCGAGCCCCGGCACGCGATTGAACTCGCGCGTGTTGTTGGTGACGAGCGTCAAGCCCTCGGCGCGCGCATGGGCGGCGATCAGCATGTCGTGCGGCCCGATGAGTTTGCCGGAGCGTTCGAGCGCCACCCGTATCTGGCCATAATGCGCCGCGGCCTTCGGCGAAAACGCGAGCACGTCGAGACGTGCCGCGAACTGTTCGACGGCCTGAAGATTCTCAAGACACCGCGCGGATTTTTCGGCGCCATAAGCGAGTTCCGCGAGGGTCACGGTCGAGATGGAGAGCCGTTCCGCGAGACGGTTGAAGGTCTCGTGCAATTTCGCAGGATAATTCTTGATGACATAGATGCAGATGTTGGTATCGAGCATGTATTGCAGCATCAGAGCGGTTCGCGCTCTTCCAGCTTCGGCTGAGAACGCTCGCCCATGAAATCGGCGGAGGCGCGGGGGCCGTTTGTGAAGAGATCGTCCCAGCGCTTGCCGACGGGACTGATGATCCGGCTCTGGCCGACCCTGATGATTTCGACGTCGCGGATACCCTCCGCAAAGGCGACCTGCTTCGGCAGCCGCACCGCCTGCGTTCGGTTGGTCCTGAACACCGTGGAGCGAACCATGGACGCCTCATTGTATATCCGGATGGGATATACGGTGAGGGAATGCTTCCCGCAAGAGGACTTTCGAGTTCCGGAAAAACACGCAAGCCTATTGCCCGGCCGTGCGGCTCCCGCGGGGCATATCCGCGAATGCCTTTCGCGCCTTCGCCAATTGCACGATCAGCGGCGCGGGCTCCCAATAGCGGCCGAGCTCGCGCGCGAACTGCTCGATCATCGCAAGCACTTTGGCAATGCCGACCGTATCGGCCCAGAACATGGGACCGCCGCGATGGCGCGGAAATCCGTAGCCGTTGCAATAGACGACATCGATATCGGCGGCGCCCAATGCAATACCTTCTTCGATGATCCGCGCGCCTTCATTGACCAGCGGAAGCAGGCAGCGGTCGATGATTTCTTGGTCGGAGATTTCCCGCCGCTTGACGCCAAGCCGTTTCGCCTCCGCTTCGATGAGCCCTTCGACTTCCGGATCCGGTAGCGGCGTGCGTGAGCCCGGCTCATAGCGATAGATGCCGGCGCCGGTCTTGAGGCCGAGCCGGCCCATTTCGACCAGCCTGTCCTGGACGGCGCCGAGACGCGGATCGTCTCCCAGCTTGCCTTCGGCCCGCATGCGTTTGCGTCCTGCAGCGGCAATGTCGAGGCCCGCCATGTCGCCCATGGCGTGAACGCCCATCGCCATTCCAAAACCGGTCAACGCCTTGTCCACGCGTTGCGGCGATGCGCCTTCCAGCACCAGCAGCTCGGCTTCGCGGCGATAGCCGCGCAGCATGCGATTGCCGATAAAGCCGTCGCAGACGCCGGAAACGACGCCGATCTTGCCGAGACGCTTGCAGAGCGCCATCGCCGAGGCCAGCACATTCGGCGCAGTCCTGGCGCCGCGCACGACCTCCACCAGTCTCATGATGTTTGCCGGGCTGAAGAAATGCAGGCCCACAACGTCCTGCGGACGCCCGCTTGCCTCGGCGATCCGGTTCACGTCGAGCGCGGACGTATTTGTCGCCAGGATAGCGCCCTGCCGCGTAATGCTTCCCAGTCGTCCAAATACATTGCGCTTGATCTGCATGTCTTCAAATACGCATTCGATGATGAGGTCAGCGCCGGCTGCATCATCCAGGTTCAGGCTGCGCGTGATCAGTGCCAGCCGCTTGTCGCGTTCCTCGGCGCGCAGGCGTCCACGTTCCACCTGGCTGTCATAGATCGAGTGGACGTTGCGCCAGCCGCGGTCGAGCGCCGCCTCAGTGGTTTCAACAAGCGTGACGGGGAAACCTGCATTCGCAAGCGATATGGCGATGCCGCCGCCCATCGTTCCCGCGCCGACGACGCAGGCCGAATCAATGGTGCGCGGCGTCGTGTCCTTCGGAAGGTCGGGGATTTTCGCGACTTCGCGTTCGGCCATGAAGAGATGGCGCATTGCGGCCGCTTCCGTCGAACCGCGAACGACAAGGAACAATCTGCGTTCCTCCGCCAGGCCGTCCGCAAAGCTCAGCCTCGTTCCCGCTTCGATGGCATCGACTGCCGCAGCCGCGGCCGGTAGTCCGCGCGTATCCTTCAGCGCCCTGGCGCGGCGCTCCGCAAAGGAAAATCCCTCGGGAACGGAGACGCTGCGCGCGCTCAACCGGCGATGCGGCGCGTTCTGCGCGACGAGCTTCTGTGCATAGGCCATGGCGCTGTCGAGGATGTCGCCGTCCAGGATTTCGTCGATGACGCCGAGTTGCTTCGCTTTCGCGGCCGGCACGGTATCTCCCGAAAGGATCATGTCGGCCGCAGCCGCGATACCGATGAGGCGCGGCAGCCTTTGCGTGCCGCCCCCGCCCGGAAACAGGCCGAGCTTGATCTCCGGCAGGCCGACCTTCGCATCCGGCGTGGCGCAGCGATAATCGAATACGAGTGCCGTCTCCAGTCCGCCGCCAAGCGCCTGTCCGTGGATCGCGGCAACTGTCAGCTTGCTGCTCCTGTCCAGCGCATCCATCGCGACAGCCATGATGGGATCCTTCGGCGGGCTGCCGAATTCGCGCACATCCGCGCCGGCGCTGAAGGTTGCGCCGGCGCAGGCCAGCACGATCACCTTGACGTCTGGAGCCGCTTCCAGACGCGGCAGCTGTTCGAGCAGCCCCACCCGCACCGAATGAGACAGCGCATTGACCGGGGGGTTGTCGATCGTGATCACGGCAATGTCGCCGCGGCGTTCGACGCGAACGGTCTCCTGCATGTGCCCTCCCGGATGTCCTTGTGCCCGGTGTTCTTGACGCCGGGAAAAGCGTGAAGATAACTCATCTAGCTGATTGTAAGGAAGCGAACAATCTCATGATCGAGCGGACGCTGTTTTCCGAAGACCACGAACTGTTCCGGGCCTCCGTGCGGAAATTCGTGGAGCAGGAGCTCGTGCCGTACCACGAGGCGTGGGAGGAGGCCGGCAAGGTCGATCGCACCGCTTGGCGCAAGGCCGGTGCGGCGGGGATTCTCTGTTGCGACGTTCCGGAGGAGTATGGCGGGCCGGGCGGCGATTTTCTCTACAATGTTGTCGTAATCGAGGAGTTGGCGCGCGCCGCCATTACCGGTCCGGGCTTCATGGTGCATTCCGATATGATGGCAACCTACATCGCGTCGTTCGGCACCGAGGAGCAGAAGAAGAAATGGCTGCCGAAAATGGTGAGCGCCGAGGTGATCGGCGCGCTTGCCATGACCGAGCCCGGCGCGGGCAGCGATCTGAAAGCCATCCGCACGACGGCGGTTCGCGATGGCGACGACTACGTGATCAACGGCCAGAAGGTCTACATCTCGAACGGACAGAATTGCGATCTTCTTGTTGTCGCTTGCAAGACGAACCCGGCCGCGGGCGCGAAAGGTGTCAGCCTTATTCTGGTGGAGGCATCCACGCCGGGATTCAAGCGCGGCAAGAATCTGAAAAAGATCGGGCTCAAGGCACAGGACACGTCCGAATTGTTCTTCGACGATGTGCGCGTGCCGGTCTCCAACCGGCTGGGCGAGGAAAATCGCGGCTTTCCGATGCTGATGACCAAGCTCGCGCGCGAGCGCCTCACCCAGGCGATCCGCTCCATCATTGTTGCCGAGCAGGCCATCCAGTGGACAGTGAACTACACGAAGGAGCGCAAGGCATTTGGACAGACCATAGGCGACTTCCAGAATACGCGGTTCAAGCTCGCGGAACTGGCCACCCAGACGGCGGCGGGCCGCACCTTCGTCGATCAGTGCATCGCACTCTATCTCCGGGAAAAGCTCGATCCCGTCGATGCCGCCATGGCGAAGCTCTATGCGAGCGACCTGCACGTAAAGACCGTGGACGAGTGCCTCCAGTTCTTCGGCGGCTACGGCTACATGCTCGAATTCCCCATCGCGCGCGCCTACATCGATGGTCGCATCGTACGCATCGCCGGGGGAGCCGCGGAAATCATGAAACAGATCATCGCGCAGCGTCTGTTCGAGCAGAGACAAACAACATAGGAGAAGCGCAATGGGGCAGTTCGTTGATACGGCGCGGGATGGACGCATTCTCACTATCACGCTCAACCGGCCAGACGTCCTTAACGCGTTGCATGCGCCAGCCTGTTTCGAGCTTTCCGAGACGCTCGATCGCTTCGTTGCCGACGATGATCTATGGGTTGCGATCATCACCGGGGCGGGCCGCGGTTTCTGCGCCGGGCACGATCTTCTTTCGTCGCCCGACGAGGGCATGCCGGCCAGTGGCTGGGCTGGAATCTCGGAACGGCAGGACATCGACAAGCCGATCATCGCGGCGTTGAACGGTCCGGCTTACGGCGGCGGACTCGAAATCGCGCTGGCCTGTGACATCATCGTGGCCGCCGAGGAGGCGAAGATGGGTTTGACGGAGCCCAAATGGTGCGCGGTCGCGCTTGGCGGCGGGATCCAGCGGCTGCAGCTCCGCATCCCGCGCAACATCGCCAATGCAGTTATACTGGCCGGCAAGAGCCTGACCGCGGCGGAAGCGCATCGCTGGGGTCTCGTCAACGAAGTTGTGCCCCTGCCCGAACTCATGAGCACGGCCCGGCGCTGGGCCGACGACATCCTGGCGCTCGCCCCGCTCGCGCTTCGTCACTCCAAGCGGATCGCGCGCGAGGCGTCCGAGGACGAAGAATTCACCAGACTGATGGCTCTCCGTCGCAAGGAGGTTGCGGATGCAATCTTCCGCACGGAAGACATCAACGAAGGTCTTGCCGCCTTCCGCGAGAAACGAAAGCCCGTCTGGCGGGGCAGATAGGCGCCCCCCAACTGTCATGGCCCGCGAATGCGGGCTACCGAGGTGGAGCACGCTCCGCTCTCACTGGAACGCACGAAATCTCGGCAATGCGGCAATAACTCTCCAGGTTGCACCTGGGTGGCCCGCATTCGCGGGCCGTGACAGCAGAAGGGAGGAGAGCTACCTGTCGCTTGCAGTGGTGCGTGGGCTCGACACGTGCTCGTGCACGATCAGCCATTTGCCGTTTTCGCGCAGCCAGACGAGCGTGACCCGACCATCCTTGTCGAACGGTTCTCCCGCGACGGAACGCCCCGTGACCCGGAACGAAACCGATGCCCAGGCAACATCGCCGCGCCGGAAGACCCGCAAATCGTCATTGTACAGAAACCGGAAGTGGGAATATTTGTTCATGATGCGGTACCAGCCTGCCGCATAGGCATCCCAGCCGATATACCCGCCATTGGGCGGCGCCAGATCGTAGGCCGTAAAGCTTTCGTCCCTTCGGTAGAGGGGACTCACCGCCTCGCGGTCGAACGGGCCATCGCCATAGTCGAGCGCCTCCCTGTATTTTTCCATCAAAGCCAGGAGAGCGCATATTTCCGGATCGGTTCGGTCATTGGGCGTCTGAACTTCGGTCATCGGTATCCTCGCTTGGGGCCACGTTGAGGTATGCTGGAAAACGGGCGTTGCGCCGCGTCCCAAAAATCGTATGCTAGCTTACAAATTTGACGGTGTCGCCGGACAGATTCGATCGGCGCGCCGCAGGCAGGGACCAGGCGCAGGACGGTGACAGGATCTTCATATTCAACTGCAAGGCGCCTCGAAGGCGCGACTGCGATCGTGACCGGCTCCGCTCGCGGGCTTGGCGTGGAGCTCGTCCGCCGCCTGGCGGAGGAGGGCGCGCGTGTCCTTGCCACCGACATCAATGAGGAAGGTCTCGCGCAGACAGTTGCCGCCGCAAAGGCCGCGGACGCGCCGGATGCCTTCTTCATAACGGCCGATCTCAGCCAGGAGGCGGGCGCGGTCCGCCTTTTGGACGCCGCGATCGCGCGGTGGGGCAAAATCGACATTCTGGTGAACAATGCCGGCGGCGGCGTGATCCGCCCCTTTTTGCAGCATACTCCGGAGACCCTGAAGGCAACGATCGACCGCAATCTTTGGACGACGATCTGGTGCTGCCGCGCAGCACTGCCGCACATGGTGAAGGCAGGTTTTGGCCGCATCATCAATATTGGCGCAGAAAGTGTGCGCAACGGGCTGGAGAGCCATGCCGGCTACAACGCAGCCAAGGGTGGAGTTCACGCGATGACGACCGGCCTTGCGCGCGAATTCGCGCTCAACGGCGTGACTGTCAATTGCGTGGCGCCGGCCGGGATCCTCACGCCGGAAATCCGCGAGATGCTCGATCCCGCCAGCACCGTCTACGCAAAACACGTCGTGGGCAACATCAACGAGAAAGCGAAGGAAATTCCCATGCATCGCTTCGCCGAGATGCACGAAGTGGCTTCGCTCGTCGCCTATCTCGCGCTTCCGGAGGCTGCCTACATCACTGGTCAGGTCCTCAGCGTCAATGGCGGGAGCTCCATGCTGTGACAGGTGTGAAAGGCTTGGCATGATCGTTATCGACACGCACGCCCATCTGGTGCCGCAGTCCTTTCCGGACGTGCCCGAAGGCGTAGACCCGCGTGGGTGGCCGCAAATGGTGCCGCTCGAAGACGGTCGGGCGCGGATGCTGATCGACGGAAAAGAATTCCGGATCTTCGAGCCCGCCTACTGGGACGTGGCGGGCCGGATCCGATTCATGGACTCGCAGGGCGTCGCATTGCAGGTGCTTTCGCCGCTGCCGGAGCTCCTCGGCTACTGGCTTGAACCGGCGACGACGGCGTCACTTGCGGACCATACCAATCGCACGATTGCGCGCGCGGTGGCGAGCGAGCCCGATCGCCTGGCGGGCCTGGGCATGCTCCCATTGCAGGACATCGACCGTTCGCTCGATCTGCTGCGCGATGCGCACGCGCTGGGATTGCGGGGATTCTTGGTCGCATCAAACGTCAACGGCAAATCGATCGCCGATGCGGCCTTCGGACCGATCTATCGCGAGCTGGTGCGGCTGGACATGGCGTTCTTCGTCCATGGCTACCGCCCGGCCGGTACAGACCGCCTGCTGGGCTCGCCGCTTCTCGCACCGATCATCGGTGTTCCACAGGATTGCGCGGCTGCGATCGCGTCGTTCATCACGACCGACATTTTCGGGCGACATCCCGGACTGAAGCTCGGCTTCGTACATGGTGGCGGCTCGTTCGGCGCCGTGCTCGACCGCTTCAATCATGTCTGGCACAATTTTCCCGAACTTCAGAAGGCGGTCGCTGTCCCGCCGCGCGATTATGTGCGCCGTTTCTACTTCGATACGGTGACATTCAGCATTCCTTATCTCACTTATTTGATCGAGGCGTTCGGCCCCGACGCGCTCATGGCCGGCACGGACGGACCCACCCAGATCGGGCAAACAGGTCTTCGGGAGTTCGTGACCAATGCCTGCGGCGGCGATGCCACGAGCGCGGAAAAGATTTTGTGGCGCAATGCCGCGCGATTTCTGGGACTGCAACAATTTGCGGGGCAATCACTTGCGGCGGCGTAGGTTTGGAGGCGGAAGCGCGGCGCGCCGCACAAGGGACTTCCGAGGATCGTCATGACCAAGACTGCGGTTCAACTGGACGACAAGTTTACCCAGGATGACGGGCGCGTCTATATCACTTCGATGCAGGCTCTGGTGCGGCTGCCGATGGTGCAGCGGCGCCGCGATCTGGCGGCGGGCCTGAACACGGCCGGCTATATCAGCGGCTATCGCGGCTCTCCGCTGGGTACCTACGACGCGGCGCTGTGGGCAGCGGGAAAGCTTCTCAAGGAACATCACATCGTCTTTGTTCCCGGCGTGAATGAGGAGCTGGCGGCTGCCTCGATTCGCGGCGCGCAGGAGATGGAGTGGTTCGAGGGTCCGAAGTATGACGGCGTCTTCTCCATCTGGTATGGCAAGGGACTTGGCGTCGATCGCGCGATCGAAGCGCTGAAGATGGCGAATTTCGAAGGCGCGTCGAAACATGGCGGCGTGCTGGTGGTCTGCGGCGATGATCATGGCGGCAAGTCGTCCGCCACCGCGCACCAATCGGAACAAGCGCTGATCTCCGCCATGATTCCGATCCTCTATCCGGCAAACACCCAGGAAATTCTCGACTACGGAATCTATGGCTGGGCGCTGTCGCGTTATTCGGGAACGTGGGTGGGGCTCAAGGCGACGAACGATACGCTCGAGGTGACGGCATCGGTCTATGCCGATCCGCATCGTGTCACGATCATAACGCCCACGGATTTCGAGCTGCCGCCCGGCGGATTGAATCTGCGCCGCAATGATTTTCCGCTGCCGCAGGAGGACCGTCTCGTCAACAGACGCCTTCCGGCAGTCCAGGCTTTCGTGCGTGCCAATGGCATCGACCGTGTCGTCATTGATGGCGCGCGCCGCGAACTTGGCATCGTTACTGCCGGCAAGGTGTATCTCGATGTATGCCAGGCGCTGCGCGATCTTGCGCTCGATGAAGTGCGTGCCGCCGCGCTCGGAATCCGCCTGTACAAGATCGGGCTGACCTGGCCGATCGAGCCCCAGGGTCTCACGGCCTTCGCGCGCGGTCATCGTGAAATACTGGTGGTGGAGGAGAAACGCGAAGTGATGGAGGAGCAGATTGCGCGCATCCTCTATCCTCTCGATACTAACGAACGGCCGGCGATCGTCGGCAAGCGGGACGAGTCAGGCCGCGTTCTTCTTCCCGCCAATGGCGACCTCAATGCGGCGCTCGTGCGCGAAGCCATTGCAGCACGCCTGCATGCGCTGGGCCTCGCCGACGCGGCGCTCGACGAGCGCATGGCCCGGATCAAGGCGGGTTACGAGAAAGGCATTTCGGCGGCCACCGGTACCAATGTCATTCGCACCGCCTATTTCTGCTCGGGCTGCCCCCACAACACATCGACGCGGGTGCCCGAAGGGAGCTTGGCTTTCCAGGGAGTCGGCTGCCACGCACTTGCTGCCTATTTCATGCCCGATCGTCCGCATGCCTGGACCGTGCAGATGGGCGGCGAGGGGGCGATCTGGCTGGGCCTCGCGCCATTCACGAGCGTCAACCACACATTCCAGAATCTCGGCGACGGAACCTATTTCCATTCGGGTATTCTCGCGGTGCGTGCATCCGTCGCCGCGAAGCGGAATATCACTTACAAGCTGCTTTACAATGACGCTATCGCCATGACCGGCGGCCAGCCGCTGGAAGGCGAAATGAGCGTGCTGATGCTGGCCCAGCAGCTTTACTGGGAAGGCGTGAAGCCAATCGTCGTCGTCACCGACGAGCCGGACAAATATCCCGCCGATACGCTCTGGCCGGCAGGTACGACGATCCGCCATCGCGACGAACTCGATGCAGTGCAGAAGGAACTGCGGGAGATCAAGGGTGTCTCCGCCCTGATCTATGATCAGACCTGCGCGGCGGAAAAGCGGCGGCGCCGCAAGCGCGGAAAATTTCCCGATCCCAACAAGCGCGTCTTCATCAACCAGGATGTCTGCGAAGGCTGCGGCGATTGTTCGGTGCAGTCCAACTGCGTGAGCGTGCAGCCGCTCGACACCGAATTCGGACGCAAGCGTGTCATCGACCAATCGAGTTGCAACAAGGATTACAGCTGTCTCAAGGGGTTCTGCCCGTCCTTCATTACTGTCGAGGGCGGCGCATTGCGCAAGGCCGATAAGCCGCAGGGCGGTGATGCGCTCGCCCAAGCGCTGGCGAAACTGCCTGCGGCTCAAGCTTTCGTGCTGCAAGGCGAATACGACGTGCTCGTGACCGGCATTGGCGGCACAGGCGTCACGACGGTGGGTGCAATTCTTGGCATGGCAGCCCACATCGAAGAGAAGGGCTGCACGATCATGGACATGACGGGCATGGCGCAGAAAGGCGGCGCCGTGCTCAGTCATCTGCGCATCGCGGATCGGCCGGAAAACATCTTCTCGCCGCGCCTGGGACCCGGCATGGCCGATCTGATCATCGGCTGCGATCTCGTCGTGACGACGTCCAAGGACGCGATGCAGACCGTTCACACCGGCGTCACCCGCGCGGCCGTCAACAGCCATCTCGTGCCAACCGCGCAGTTCCAGGCCAACAGCAAGATCGATTTCGGTACGGAGAAAATCCGCAAGACGATCGTCGATGTTGTCGGCGCGGATCGCACGGCCTTCGTCGATGCGACCACGCTTTCGACGCGGCTCCTGGGCGATTCAATTGCTACCAACCTGTTCATGGTCGGCTTTGCTGCCCAGCTTGGGTGGTTGCCGCTTTCCACCGATACGATCGAACAGGCGATCCGGCTGAACGGCGTATCGATCGAGCAGAACCTGCGGACGTTTCGCTGGGGCCGTGTCGCTGCGCATGACCCTTCCGCGGCGGAGGCGGCTGCGACCAGCGCCGCTGGCCTTGATCTTGAGCCCGAACATTTCTCGCGCACGCTGGATGAACTCATCGCACGGCGCGCGAAGCTGCTGACGAACTATCAAAGCACGGCGTATGGCAAACGCTACACCGATTTCGTCGCAGAGGTGCGCCGTCGCGAGGCCGAAATTTCACCCGAAACGGCGCTGACCGAGGCCGTGGCGCGCAACCTGGCCAAGCTGATGGCCTACAAAGACGAGTACGAGGTCGCGCGTCTTCATACCGACGCGGCGGAACTCACCCGACTCAAAGCGCAATTCGACGGCAATTACAAGATAAAGCTGCATCTCGCGCCGCCGCTTCTCGCCCGACGCGACAAGAACACGGGCCATCCGAAGAAAATGGAGTTCGGGCCGTGGATATTCCCGATGCTCGGTCTGTTAAAGCGTTTCAAGGGATTGCGCGGCACGCCGTTTGACGTCTTCGGCTATTCGCGCGAGCGGAGGATCGAACGCCAGCTCGTCGCGGACTATAAAAACGTCATACGTCATCTTCTCCGAGGACTGACCGTGGGGAACCTGCCGCAGGCCGTCGAAATTGCAAATGTCCCCGACGACATTCGCGGCTATGGTCACATCAAGGAAGCAAATCTCAAATCCGCCAAGGCGAAGGAAGCAAAGCTGCTGGAAGCTTTCAATAGGCGCGATGCCATGCGGCTGGCGGCGGAGTGAATGACATGAGCAAAAGGTGACGCACAGGTGAGCGGAACGGTGCTCGAAGGCGTTCGCGTTCTGGATTTCGGCCGCTATATCGCCGGGCCGTGGTGCGCGGCACTGCTCGCCGATTTCGGCGCCGATGTGATTAGGGTCGAGCGCGTCAGCGGCGGCGATGACCGCTATCAATATCCGGTTACCGACAAGGGCGAGGGTGCTTGCTTCCTGCAGATGAACAGGAACAAGCGCGGCTTCACGCTCAATCCCATGAAATCCGAAGGTGGCGAAATTCTTCGCCGGCTGACATCGACTGCGAATGTGGTGATCGCCAATCTCCCGGCCGATACACGCAAGCAGATGGGGCTGGACTACGATCATCTCAGATCGATCAAGCCCGACATCATTCTCACCGCGATTTCCGCTTTCGGCGAGGAAGGGCCCTACGGCAATCGGGTCGGTTTCGACGGGATCGGCCAGGCGATGAGCGGCGCGACCTATCTGTCCGGATGGCCCGGCCAGCCAACCAAATCCTATGCGTCCTGGGTGGATTACTCCACGGCGATGTTCTCTGCCTTCGGAACGCTCGCGGCCATCCTGGAGCACCGCAAAACTGGTCGCGGCCAGGAAGTGCAGACGACTTTGTTCGGCTCCGCCGTCACCGTCTTCAATTTCAATCTCATCGAGCAGGCGCTTGCAAAAGTGAACCGGGTGGCGAGTGGCAATCGCTCGCAATCGAGCTGTCCCGCCGACATCAGTCGCACGAAGGACGGCTATATCCAGATCCAGACGGTCGGCAATCCGCTCTTCGAACGCTGGGTTCGATTGATGGGCGAGCCGCATTGGCTCGATGATCCGCGCTTCAAGACCGATGATCTGCGCGCCCGCAACGGCGAGATTCTCAGCCGGCGCACGCATGAGTGGGCGGCAAACCATACCACCGCAGAGGCGCTGGAATTGCTGGCGAAGGAGCGGATCCCCGCCGGGCCGGTCTATTCGCCGCAAGACGTGCTCGACGACCCGCATGTGCGCGAAACCGGAATGCTGACGCCCATGGAATATCCCGGCGCGCTCGGGCCCGTGCCGGTCAGCATGTCGCCGATAAGAATGTCCGAGACGCCGTCGGAACTGCGTCTGCGACCGCCCATGGTCGGCGAACACACGCACGACATCATGCTCGAACTCGGCTTCTCCGAAGCGGAGATCGAACGGTTCAAGGGACAACGCGTGATCTGATCATCTGATGAGGCAACACATAAGACAAATTATAAAATAGCAGGGAGATGACGGCCATGCCCAAGGGGAGCACTGGCAGCGGAAGGTTTTGGGGCGAATGCCTCAATTGGATCGTAAAGAGCTTTGTAACGCCCCTGATCATCACACCGGGGCGACCCCATACCCGGCCCGGGCCATGGAGCCGGCCGGGCACGACGGTTTATGTCTTAGGCTGCGATGTCATCTGCGTTCCGGAAGAGCGGCCGGCAGGCGCGGCGCAGCCGGAGACGCACATTCGCGACCAGACCCCGGTTGTCGCGACGCGGGTATTGTTATAAGCTAGCGTACTAACTGGAGCGGCAAGAAAAACAGCGCCGCCGCAGAGACGCAGGGAGACGAAATTGCAAGCCGCCGCCGCAGCATTGGACTTTACCCGGATCGCGGAACTGGGCAACGGCATTCTGCCACGCCTGAATGCTGTCCGCGAAGAAGAACCGATCGCCTGGAGCGATACCGCCAATGGCTGGCTGGTAACGCGCCATCAGGATGTCATGGACGGATTTCTCGGCAAGGTTCCCCTGTCCTGCATTCGCATGGAAGCGCGCAGCATCGGCGATGCCGAGGCCGTGAGGCAGTTCGCGACGCGCTATCCGCTCATGGTGAATTCTCTTCCGAACTGGATCGTCAACTCGGATCCGCCGCGCCATACGCGGCTGCGGACGCTGATGACGCGCGCCTTCAGCCGCAAGGTGGTGGAGGACCTTCGCCCCTTTGCGCGCGAGACGATTGCCATGGTTCTCGACGGTGTCGCGGACCGCGCCGATGTCGACTTCATGGAGGACATCGCCCGGCAGATCACCGGCCGAGTCATCCTGAAGAAATTTGGTCTGCCGGAGCGCGAGCTCACGCGCCTCAAGTACTGGTCCGTTGCCTTCAACACAGGTCTGGGCGGCGTGATCACGCCGTCGCCGGAAGTGATGGATGCGGTGGAACGCAGCATCGCCGAGATGCAGGAGGTGTTCCTGCCGGAAATAGCCAAACGGCGGGCGCGGCCTTCGGACGATTTTCTTTCTCAGCTCGTGCTTGCCCGGGACGGCGAGGACGTGCTGAGCGAAGAAGAGATGCTGGGCATCTGCTATCTTGTCATCGTCGCCGGCCACGACACGACCATGAACACAATGACATTGGGCGTGGCAGCTCTCTCGAAATCGCCCGATGCCCGCCGCCAGCTTCTGGAGAGGCCGGACAATATTTTGGACTCGGTGATGGAAGTGATGCGCTACGTGGCCATGTCCACGGCCTTCAACCGCATCGCTGCCGAGGATTTCGAATGGCACGGCCGGAATATCCGCAAGGGCGATATTGTCTGGCTGATGACCGCCGCTGCCAATCGCGATCCGCGCATGTTTTCCGATCCGGAGACCATCGATCTCGCACGCGCCGGCAATGACCGCACGACCGTGTTCGGTTCCGGCATACATCATTGCATCGGGCATCTGCTCGCGAAGATGCAGCTTTGCGAGTTCTTTCCCGAATTCTTCCGGCGCTTTCCGAACGCGACAGTGACCGATGAGCGGCTCGACTTTCTTCCCTCGTTGAGCTTCCGGGGTTTAAGTCGCCTGAACATGCGGCTTTCATAAACAGACAGGAGAAACGCGATGGGCATGGAACAGGTGATCGGTCGCATCATTGGCACCGGCGAGCAGTTGATGCTCATCGACGGCAAGCGCGTGCCGGCCGCATCCGGCAGAACCATCAATGTCTACGATCCAAGCACCGGCACGCTGATCGGCACGTCGCCCGACGGCGATGTGGAGGACATCGATCGGGCGGTGCAAGCCGCGTCCCGCACCTTCGAGAGCGGCGTATGGCGCACGCTCCACGGTTCCGAGCGCGAAAGGATCATGTGGCGTGCCGCGGAGCTCCTGGAAAAACATGCTCAGGAGCTTGCCGAACTCGAAGCGCTGAACAGCGGCATGCTTCTGCCCATGGCACAGCAGATGATGGCGGGAGCCGTCAATCTGATCCGTTACTTCGCCGGCTGGGCGACGAAAATCCACGGTCTCACTTCAGAGATTTCAGGTCCGCACGGCCAGTTCCATGCCTATACGCTGCGCGAGCCCATCGGCGTCTGCGGCGCAATCATTCCCTGGAACGTGCCCGTGGTGCTCACCGTCACCAAGATCGCACCGGCGCTCGCGACGGGCTGCTCGATCGTCATAAAGCCCTCGGAAGAAACGCCGTTGACGGCATTGCGCCTGGCGGAAATTTTTGCCGAGGCTGGCGTACCGGACGGCGTGATTAACATCGTAACGGGGTGCGGCCATACGGCGGGTGCTGCGCTCGCCGCGCACGAAAAGATCGCGAAAATTGCGTTCACAGGCTCGACCGAAGTAGGCAAGCTGATTGTGAAGGCCGCCGCAGGCAATCTGAAGCGCGTGACGCTGGAGCTTGGCGGAAAATCGCCCGTCGTCGTGTTCGACGATTGCGACTATGAGAAGACCATCGTCGGCGCGGCAATGGGTGTATTTCTGCATGCCGGACAGATTTGCATCGCGGGCTCCCGACTCTATGTGCAGCGCAAATCCTTCGACAAGGTGATTGCCGGCATTGCCGGTATTGCCGAGAAGATGAAGATCGGCAGCTGTTTCGATCCCGAGACGCAGGTCGGCCCCCTCATCTCGGCCAAACAGATGGACCGTGTTACCGGACTGATCGCCAGCGGGCTCGATGAGGGCGCGGAA
The DNA here is from genome assembly GCA_035502355.1 of Rhizomicrobium sp. Lineage (GTDB taxonomy): Bacteria > Pseudomonadota > Alphaproteobacteria > Micropepsales > Micropepsaceae > Rhizomicrobium. Next base: position 16,431 of record DATJUM010000080.1, read on the forward strand.
ATTGTCACCGGCGGCAAGCGCGTCGGCAACACCGGCTATTTCATCCAACCGACCATCATGATCAATCCCGATCCTGGCGCGCGCATCGTGCGCGAGGAGATTTTCGGCCCCGTTCTGACGGCGATGCCGTTCGACGACATCGACGAGATCGCGAAGGAGGCCAACGACACGACCTACGGCCTCGCTTCCGCGGTCTGGACGAAGGACATCAGCAAGGCGCATTTGCTTGCGAAGAAGCTGCAGGCCGGCTTCGTGTGGATCAATTGCGAGTTCGTCTCCGATCCGTCGCTGCCCGGCGGCGGCTATAAGCAATCCGGCTGGGGACGCGAAATGGGGCAGGAGGGCCTCGACGCCTATCTGCAGACCAAGTCCGTATTCGCCGCGCTATAATCACCAATGCTGCTCGAGGGGAAATCCGCGCTCGTCACAGGTGCCGGCCGTGGTATCGGTCGTGCTATCGCCCTCGAATTCGCCCGCGCCGGTGCGGACGTCGTCCTCGCCGCACGCAGCAAGGACCAACTGGACGAGGTCGCGGCGCGAATTGAAGAGCTGGGACGCAGGGCGCTCGCCGTGCCAACCGATCTCGGCGACCGCGACCAGGTCGCGGCGCTGGCCGATAAGGCGCTCGCAAAGTTCGATGTAATAGATATTGCCGTCAGCAATGCCGCCATCAGCGGTCCGTTCGCGCCGATGCAGCAAACATCGTTCGAAGACTGGAAGTCGGTGCAGAGCGTGAATGTCGATGGGCCCCTGTCGCTGCTTCTCGCGCTGGCGCCGGCCATGATCGGGAAGGGATCGGGCAGCATCATCGTGATCGCCAGCATCCGGGGATTGCGGGGCGTGCCGCTCGGGGGAGCCTACGCCGCCTCCAAAGCCGCGCTGATCAGCCTCACAAAATCACTTGCCTGCGAATGAGGACCATATGGCATTCGCGTCAACGCGATCTGCCCCGGCCCTGTCGATACACAGATGGTCCGCGACGCCATCGGCGAAGACAAGGCGCTGTGGGACAAGTTTGCCGATCTCGCACCGCTGAAGGGCTGGGCGCAGCCGGAAGATTGCGCAGGTCCGGCGCTGTTTCTTGCAAGTCCGGCGGCGCGGATGGTCACAGCGCACGCGCTCGTCGTCGATGGCGGCCTCACCGCGCAGTCGCCCGAACACTTCCTGTCGCACTGAGCCAAAGAGACTGATGAGCACGCTCCAGCATCTCTTTCAGCCGCTCGAAATCGGGCGCATGACGGTCGCCAATCGGATTATGATGCCAGGCATGTCCGCCGGCATGATGCTCGACAACGACGCGCGGCCGACGGACGAGATGATTGCTTATTACGTCGAGCGGGCGCGCACATGCCCTGGTCTTGTCGCAGTGGGCGCGTCGGCCGTGGTGCCGCCGCCCGGCAAAAGCAAGCAGCCTATGGCGCTGTATAGCGATGAGGCGATCCCGGCGCTGAAAAAACTGGTCGATGCGGTCCATGCGTTCGACACCAAATTCGGTGTCCAGCTCTGGGAGGGCGGCACCCAGGCCGGCGGCGCTCTCCAGCTATCGCCATCCGGCGTCCCCGCGCTCGCCGCGGCGGTCATCGATTTGCGCGAGGCGCCGGTCGTTCATGCGCTGACCATCGACGAAGTCGAGCAGGTGATTGGGCATTTCGCTGCCGGCGCGCTTCGCTGCAAAAGAGCCGGGTTCGACTTCGTCGAAATACACGCAGGGCACGGTTATCTCATCAGTGCGTTCCTTGCGCCCTATTTCAACCGCCGCACCGACCGCTATGGCGGCGATATCGAGAACCGTGCCCGGTTTCTCTATGAAATCCTTCGCGCGGTGAAGGCGGCCGTGGGCGATGCGATAGTTGTCGGGGTGAAAATCAACGGCGACGATTTCGTGCAGGACGGCGGATGGACCCTGGCCGACACCTGCGCCATCGCGCCGACATTGCAGGCGGAGGGTGCGGATTATATTTCCGTTACCGCGGGCGTGATGGGCGCAACGCGGCTTACCGTTCCGCCGATGTACGAAAAGCAGGGTTGTTTCACGGACCTCGCCGCAGCGGTGAAGAGGCGTGTCTCCATACCCGTTGCCACCATCGGCCGGATCAAGAACCCGCAGATGGCGGACGAATTGGTCGCCCAGGGCTCAGCCGACATCGTGTGCATGGGACGCGCCATGATTGCGGATTCGCAGATCGTCGATAAGGCCAGGCGCGGCGAACTGGAAGACATCCGCAAATGTCTCGCGGATTGCCGCGGCTGCATCGATCAGGAAATGCGCTCGATCAAGAAGGGCGCGCCTGGCAATGTGAGTTGCGTGGTCAATCCCCGCATGCAGCGCGAGTCGGTGTGCATCGATATCGAAGGTGCCAGCAAAGATGATCCAAAAACCGTGCTTGTCGCTGGCGCGGGCCTTGCCGGGCTCGAGGCGGCGCGACGCGCGGCATTCTCGGGTCATCGCGTGATTCTGTGCGAGAGCCGCGGCTGGATCGGCGGACAAATCCGCTTTGCAGCCATGGTTCCGGGGCGGCAGGAAATCGCCGACATGCTGCCCTGGTACGAACGCCAGCTCGTCAAACACGGCGTTGAACTCCGGCTTGGTACCCGCGTCGATGCCGCGCTGCTCGATGCGGCGAAGCCCGATGTCATCTTCGTGGCGACTGGCAGCGCGCCGCAGGTCCCGCAGGACATGCTCGACAGCGTCGCCAATGCGGTCGGCATCGAGATGCTGATGGTCGATGATCTCTTTGAACAGAATGTCGCGCCGGGCCGGAACGTGCTGGTCGTCGGGGGGGATCAGATCGGCCTGCAGACGGCGGATTATCTGTCCGAGGCCGGGGCAACGGTCACGGTGGCGGAAACCGGCCACCATTTCGGGCAGAAGCTCGCGGCGAACGACCGCTGGTATCTGATTTCGCGGACGATTGCGAAGAAAGTCCGCCGGCTCAAGGATGTTTATCACATCGGGATCGATGCCGACGACCGGATCACGCTCGAAACCGCCAAAGGAAAGGAAATTTTGGACGATATCGACATGATCGTGTTTGCATCCGAGCGCCGCTCGCTGCGTGGGCTGGCCGAGACCGCAAAGGCGAAAGGGATCGTGACCCATGTCGTCGGCGATGCATTCGATGTGATTTCGGAAGACAGCGGTACGATCTTCGCCAATATCGCGCAGGCCTACGACATCGCGCGCCGCATCTGATCCGATAGCCGCAAAGTCGAATCTGATTTCATCGCCCGCGCCAGTGCCTGGGAGAGCTGCGCCTCCACCCGCGCGCGCGAATGGAGTGCAATGGATAGACTTTGAACGTCATGCGGCGCGCCTGTGGCAAGGCGCTCCAGCATGTCGACCGCGAAGACGGCGTTGCGCAGATAGCCCCAGACGCCGAAGAACGATAATTGGTCATCGGTGATCTCCGCGCCGCCGCAGGCACGATAATGCGCGATGAAATCACCCCACGACATGATCTGCTCGACGGAACTCCGGCAGAAGGCAAGGTCCTCAGCCGGGTGGCCGGCGTGACAGAATTCCCAATCCGTGAGGCAGACAAGCCTGTCGCCCTCCGCGAGCACATTTGCAAAATGCGCGTCGCCGTGAACCGGCACCGGCGGACCGTCGATCCAGTCCATATGACTTTCCAGCCAGCCGAACGCGCAGGTGACTGGAAGCGAAGTAACATCGCGTCGGCCGCAACGCCGCTCCCTCAGGTCACGCATCATTTCTTCGACCGCCTCGCGCGCCGAAGCCGGCGCCGACGGCCAGATGGATCTCGCGTCCTGCCGTTGAAGGGAAACAAGTGTTTCGGCGAGCCCCCGCGCGATCGCCTGCGATACGCCTTCGGCGCTCCAGAGATTGCCGGGGGGAGTGCCGTCCATGCGCCGCATGACGAGAAAGGGCGCCCCAAGCCAGGACGGCCCGCTTTCGAGCCAGAGCGCTTCGGGCGCGGCAACGCCGACAGCATGCATCGCCCGCAATACCGGGTACTCATCAAGAACGCTGGTATTCTGTGCCGAGCCAGGATTGTCGATGCGGAGCACGAGTCCAGACGGCCATCGCCCATTTTCTTCAAGACCGACAAAGACCGTCAGTTTGGAACGGCCTCCCGCAAGCTGACGGCATTCGCGCACTTGAACGGGGCTGTCGGGGAATCGCTTGTCGAACCAGGCCTGGATGGTGGGTTGCGCGATGCGCAGCGATCGAAGCGCAGGTTCGCGCTGCGCGGCTATGCTTTGGATGACGCTCTCACGGATTTCGCAACGCAGCGCATCGGCCGCAGCTATTTCCGCCAATTGTCCAAGAGCCGGCGCACCCGGCCGTCGCGGAGCATCATCGAGCTGCACGAACAAGTCTCGCATTCTCGCCTGCAGCGCCGAAAGATTGTTTGGTAGCCTGGACGCCGGCGGGTTTTCGAGGCTGCCGATCATCCGCACGAGCACTCCATCGCAAAGGTCCAATGCGTTGGCGGCGGCGATATCAGTTATTTCCGGCAGCAGGACATCCATCAGGGCTTGACGCAACGTCCGCAGATAGACGGAATGAATTTCCTGCGTTGGCGACAGCACGGCAAAGCCTTTCCGGCCGGAAAATGCCGGCCTTCAGTCGATCCCGCTTGCGGTACCGGACGGCATCTGTTTCAGGGCGTATTCCGCGCGAATAAATTCTTCGAGCGTCGTGGGCGGTCGCCCCAGGAGCATCGTCAGCACATTGGGATTCCCGACAAAATCATGCGCGCTGTACCATTTGCGCAAGGCTTGAAACACGCGCAGCGGATAGTCGGCGCCGTCGGCGAGCTTGCCTTTGAAATGATCCGTCATCCGCGCTTCCGGCGTCGTCTCGATGGCCCGTATGGGTCGCCCCGTCACTTTCGCGATGATTTCGCCGATCTCATAACCGGTGAAGCAGCCGGGCGCACTCAATTCGTAGGTTGCTCCGTAATGCGGCGCGCCCTCGAGCAGAACTCTGGCGGCCACTTCGGCGATGTCGCTGACATCGACAACCGATTGCCGCCGGTCGAGGCTCCAGGCCAGCACGAATTCGCCTGTATCGAACGCGCGGGCATAGCGCAGCACCTGCATGTAATCGGCCGGCTGGAGAATAGTAAAATTCAGACCGGAGCCGACGAGCTTTTCCTCGATGTCGCGTTTGACTTCATGCTGGATGAGATCGGAAACGATGGCGTGGAGCACCGAACTGAAAACGAAATGCTTCACGCCGGCCGCGAGCGCCGCATCGATCGCCGCGAGCCCCATCTCCCGTTCTTTCGGATGGGCCGAGGGGCCGATGTGATAAACGGCCTCGACGCCTTCCATTGCGCGGGCCAGCGTCGCGGGATCGCTCGCATCGCCAATCATGACCTCCGCCGCGCCGAGCGCGATCAGCTCGGCTTCGCCGCCGGGCGTCCGGCGCAGGCCGCGCACCCTGGCACCGGCCTTTGCCAGCCTTGGAATGATTTTTCTGCCCTGATTGCCATAGCCTGCGGTGACGAGAATCATTGTCCGGCCAAAGCTCACTGGATGCAGATTGATACGCTAGCGAACTTTTCGTAGCTTGCAATCGCATCCGGAAGCCGATTGAGGCCGATTTGCGTGGCATGGTCTGCAGAGCGTTCGGCGGTCCGGAGGCGCTCCAGGCGGAAGAATTGCCGGAGCCTGTGCCTGCTCCGGATGAAGTGCTGGTTTCGATCCGGGCTGCCGGCGTCAACTTCACCGACCTTCTCGCCGTCGAGGGCCGCTCTCAGCTGAAGCGGCAATTGCCGATCATTCCCGGCACCGAAGCTGCGGGCGTCATTGCAGCGCTCGGAGCCAATGTTGAAGGGCTTCGGGTAGGACAGCGCGTGCTTGCCACCTGCATCGAGGGCGCGTTTGCAGAGCGCAAATGCTTTCGGCGCGACGAGGTTTGTCCCGTTCCACCAGAGATGGCTTTTGCCACCGCCGCGGTCTTTTTCATCGCATCGATGACGTCGCATTATGCGCTGGTCGAACGTGCGAAGTTGCAGCCCGGCGAAACGCTCCTTGTTCTGGGCGCCGGAAGCGGCGTCGGCCTTGCAGCCGTGGAGATTGGAAAAGCGATTGGCGCACGCGTCGTTGCGGCCGCTTCATCGGAGGACAAGCTGCAATTGGCGTTGGCGCGGGGAGCCGATGTCGCCGTCCGATATCAGCGAGGCCCGCTGGAGCTCGAAGCACAAAAGCAGTTCAGCCGGGAACTCAGATCGGCCGCGGGTGGAGCTGGCCGAGGACCGTCGATCGGGCAGTTGAGCACGCTTGGCGAAACCGGCGGTTACGACGTGGTATATGACGCGGTCGGCGGAACCTATAGCGAGCCGGCGCTACGTGCGCTCGGGTGGGAGGGACGTTTCCTTGTCATCGGATTTGCCGCCGGCATGCCGTCCGTCACGCTGGGTCCAGCGCTATTCAAGAACGCAGACATCATGGGAGTCGAGCCCGCCGCCGACGAACACCGCCTTCCGGGGCGCAATCCCGCCATGATGGAAAGACTGTTCGGCTGGTATCGCGACGGCCATCTCAAGCCGCAGATCACGGCACGCTATCCGCTGGAACTCGCAAGCGACGCCTTGCGCGATCTGAAAGAGCGCCGCGCCAAAGGCCGCATTGTTCTTCTTGTAAACGATGCTGCGCGGCGCTGAACGCATGCCCTGCAAGCCATCAAATCCGTTCCTTCGTTGACGCCGATCGAAAACTCCTGCGCGGGCGATGACATCTGAGTCGAATTCCTAACGCGCGCTTAAAAAGCGCAACACCGCGTTTACATCCTGGTATCCGGCTCTGGTCTAGACTGCGTCTGCGTCGCCGGGCAATTCAGGATGTTTCGGCAAAGGCTGATCTGGACGGTTGCCGTTTCGGCCGCTGTGGTGGCGGCTGCTATGGCACTCGACTATGCGATAATGATTGTCGTCCTGAGAGAGGCGGCCGGCTATACGCCGCTCGCTACGCTGACGATCAGCGCGCTCGTGGCCACGCCCGTCATCTTCGCCCTGGTCAGCGTGACGCTCAACACGCGCCAGGCACGCGACCAGCTTGCACTCGCCCATGCCGCGGCAGAGGCAGCGCGCACCGTTTCGCAGCGGGCGCTGGCCGAACTCGAAAAATCGCGCGCGTCGGCGCTCGCCGAGCGCAGCAGCGCGCTCGCGGCCAGCCGCGCCAAGAGCGACTTCCTTGCCAATCTGAGCCATGAGTTGCGCACGCCGCTCAATGCGATTCTCGGATTCTCCGAGATGCTCAAGTCCGGCATCCGTCACGACAAGACGACCGAATATGCAGAGATCATCCATGCCTCCGGCCACCATCTGCTCAGCCTGATCAACGATGTTCTCGACCTGTCGAAAATCGAGGCCGGCAAGTACGAGCCGGAGTATACGCATGTCCTGCTGCAGGAGCTTGTGCGCGACTGCGTATCGCTGATGCAACCGGTCGCCGACAGCGCGGGTCTGGCGCTTAGGCCGGAGATACCGCGCGTGATGCCAGTTCTCTACACCGATTCCCGCGCGCTCCGTCAGATCCTGCTGAATCTCGTTACCAACGCCATCAAGTTCACGCGATCCGGCGGTGACGTGACGGTAAGGGCATCGATCGCGCAGTCGGGCGAATTTTGTCTGGAGGTCTCCGATACCGGCGTCGGTATTGCCGAAGAAGATCAGGCACGCGTGTTCGAAAGTTTCGGCCAGGGGCGCCACGACGTGGTGAACCAGAGCAAGGGGACCGGCCTCGGACTGTCCATCGTGCGGGGACTGGCTGAAGCGCAGGGTGGGCGGGTGACACTCGACAGCGCCGTGAATTGCGGCACTTGCGTCCGGGTGTTCCTGCCGATGAACTGCAAGCGGGACTTGGCGCGGCAGGTGGCGTAGGCGTCAGGTCGGGCCGGATTTCGATCTTGTCTTTTTCGAAGTTCTGGACGTTGCAGCACCTTGTTTCGCTGCTAAAGCGCGCTGTTTGGCAACCGGTGCGCCTTGTCCGCGAGCGGCCTCGCCAGGCCGGGCGGATTCGCCGCGCATATCGAAAAGCGTGGCCGGGAAATGGCTCTTGACCCGTTGTTCCAGCTCGACGATCCGATCCCCGAGCCGGGTAAGTTGATCCTGCGCGTCGGAAGGCGGGGCCGGAAATGGGCTCTGATGATGCTGTTCGAGCGCGGCGACACGACTGCCCAGCCCCGCCAGTTGATCGCGCAGGCCGGAGAGCGCGGCCTGGAATTGATTTTCAAGGTTCTGCACTCTGAACTTCAGCATGCGAAGATCGAATTCGCTTTGCGATTCAGGCATTTTCCCGCTCCGTCCCCTGCCATTCGTCGGGTGTTTGTGCCGGCCGGGATGCGGCAGGCCGGCACGCAATACATCCCAAACTGACCCCGTATCCCAAGCGAAATGCCAGCCGGAGAGATCAGCTCGACACTTACAGCCCCGCCGTGTCCTATAACATAGACTAAGCTGTCACGTCCACGACAGCAAATTTCAGGTAGTGTCCTAATTTGAATTCTTGCCATGATGCCGGCGACTGAACACCTCAGTTCCTACCGCGACTATGAGCCCAAGCATCGCCGCATACCACCAAGACGGGGCCGGTTGCGTATACCACCGAACTGGGTGGCGCTCAGCCGCAACCAAGAAATTCGGATAGATCGGCTCGCCGAACATTACCGCCCATGTATCCCCACCTTGGAGGAGCGCGCAAATCAGATTGGCGCCGCAGATATAAAGCTGAAATCCAGCGGGGTAAGCGCCCACCGCGACGGCAACGCCAATGGTCAGCCTCCACAGATCTTTCGGATTACAGCAATCATCACGAAGTTTGCTCGACCAGTTCCTCCAACGTCCACAGCCTATCAGAAACTCCCGCCGCCATGGCTGGGGTAACCCTCAGGCTGCGGTGCAGGCGCACGAAATTGTAATGGGCAAAGTGCAGGCTGACTGCCGCCTTCAGGTTTTCCAGCTTCTTGCTGAAGCCATTGGTCAGGCGGCTGAACCGGCGGCTCCGGCTGGCGCAACAGCCAGCAACAGCGCGCACATCGCAAGAGATACTTCATATTCCCGCTGAAATTTGCTAGTGTCCTAATTTGGCGGGGGTCGCGCCGCGCGTTCCTCACGAACGGCTTGAATCGCTTCTCGGTCCGCCGCGTCCCGAAGGCTGTCTTCGAGCGGTTAACCGTTCATTCCGTTTGCGTGGCGCAGCTTGCCCGGGCCGCGGCAGGATCGCTGCCCCTCAAAAAAACAGCTCCCCGCAAACGGGGAGCTGTTGTCTCCTGTCAAAGGTCGGCCCTAGCCGGGCGGGCTCTGGTAGTTCCCGGTGCTGCAGGCTGCCAGGCTGTTGAGGTAGACCTGCGTCACCGTATAGCTCCGTGTCGCGTCGGTCAGCGTACCCGAATAGCCTTCGCAGAGATCGGCGATCTCGTAGCCATCGGAATTATTCCATGCCTGCGGGTAGGCCGGGTCGGATCCGGGCGTGGGAATATTGTCCGTAGTGGCTTCCGCGAACTCGTGCGAAGCGGCGTAGGTGATGTCGGCGAAGCCGCCGCCGCAATCAGGCTCGACCGCATAGTAGATCGTCGCCGAGGTGGTCTTCTTGTGCGTCGATGCATAATGATAGGCGCCGAAATCCTGGCAGGAAATCAGGCCGTCCAGGTCGATCGTGATGTTCGTCGGGAAATAGATCATGTACAGCACGTTAGGGCCCTGCTGCGGCAGTGTTCCATGCTGGATCTGCCATTCGATTTCCTTGTGAACGTCCTTATCCGAAAGCGTTGTCTTGGTGTCGTGCGGGGTGATCTGCACCTGGCCGTAAAATGTGCCGAGACCGATCGTCTGGTTGGAACTCTTGTGATGATCGACCGACTTTACATGCTTTGTGCTGTACTGGCTGAGTTGCTGGAGGAACGTGCTGTCCACGATGGCAGCGCTGAAATCGGGAATTTCGGCGACTGTCGTCGCGTTCACATTCGGACCCCACATGACCGAGACGACTTCGACCGCGGAGAACACCGTACCGCCGAAATATTCCATTTCGCCGAGGCTCAGGCGCGGATTGCGACCGGTCCGGGCCTCGTAGGACGGCGTTGCAAAAATATGGTAGGCGCCGGACGATCCGGCCGGTTGGGCCTGGGCGAATCCCGTCAAGGCGGCCAAGCCGAGAGCCACAGCCGCCGTGGCCGCAGCCGCAAGGCGCAGAGAGAAAGACATCTGGGTAACCCCCGTTATTGCGGCAGGCAGGCAGCCCGCCTTCGAGTGCGACAATGCGATGCCGGTCGAGGCTTGGCAAGTGGATTGCGCCAGCCGGGCCCGCCCCGCCGGGACAATGTCAAGTCAGGCGATGGCGCGGTAGTGACGCATTTTGAATTTCAGGTCTTTTTGTCTGCCGCTTTGTCGGCAGCGAGGCGGGCATCGCCATCTGGCAAATTTTCGTAGCGCTCGGGGCCGAAGCTGTATTCGCGCGGAGCGATCTTGATCCACTTTTGCTGTTTTAGGCTAAAGATGAGAGTATTGGTTACGCGTTTCGGCGGCTCAGCTGGCCCATTTGAAAACGCTTCAAGTGCAAGCCGCTCCAGCTTTGTAAGGCGACCGTTCTTCCTAGTCATTTAGGCGGCCTTTTTCTTGTATGGCCCGCGCTTCGCAGCCGGAGCCTCTTGGGCCGCGATAAGCGCTGCAATGTCTGTCATGTCCCAAACCCGATCCGTAACACCAGCGGCCATTGCAGGGGTTACGCGAAGGCTCTTGTGAACGCGGCAGAAGTTATAGTGCATGTAGTGGAGCGCAACGGAAAGCTCGTGGTTTTCAAGCTTTTTTGAGAACGCATTTGTCAAGCGAGTAAAGCGACGGATGCTCATACGCATCGTGAGATTTTGCCGTTCCACATAGCTGGTCGAAATATGCCGTACGTCGGGGCGGCCTTCGATCCGCTTCATATAGGAGCCACTGCATTCCGCCGGGCTGTACCGCTTTTCGCTCTCTGGCGCTTCGCCGTAAACCTTGACCAGCATGGCGTAATCTACGTCCGCCCTGAACGCGCCCTCAATCGCCTCTAGATATGCTTTGTGACCATCTGTCGTGATTTGGACGCGGTTGCGAAGGCGGCTCGCCAGATCGTCCGTAAAGGCAATCGCCGTTTCCGAACTGCGGTCGCCAATGCGCCAAGACGGAACTAGTTTCGTGTCTGCGTCCAGTGCAACCCACGTCCAAACGTCGCCAGCGCCGTCGGGAGCGGCCTTGGCGGCCGGGACGTTCTTTTCCTTCGCGTAAACGAAGCTCCAAATCTCATCTAACTGTAGTCGTCTGCAGGGCAAATCCCGCAGCGTCTTATCCTGATATTCGGCGCAGACCCGGCCCGCATCTGCGAACAGCTTGCAAACCGTATTGTAGGACACATTGGAGGCCCGGGAGGCGGCCCGAAGGCTCATGCCTTCCACCAAGAGGTTCAGGACTTGCGTGCGCTTGGCGAGGTCGAGCTTGTTCATGGGCGGCACTATAGCCGCCCATCCTTACCCGGTCAAGCAGTTTTCATTTTGAATTGTGCGGAGCCGCCCATCTTTGGTCACGGCCCGGATTCTGGGTTCCGGCTTGATGACGCTCACCCCTTCGCCCACGGTCGGACTGGTGCGTTCGTGTCCTGAGCGCACGTCCTTTCCCGACCGATGGTCCGTACCTTCTGGCTTGGTTGCGGCTACGCCGCTCCGGTTGCTGTTAGCGATCATCGGCAAACCCCGTGTATTGGTGAGCCAATTCGGGCTCATTTAGCAGGCGCAGACCTTTCTCTTTCGTTATGACACCAAGGTGGGTTCTTCCTCCCACCGTTGGGACGCCGCGGGCAAACCGCGATTTGCCATCTTGCAGGAGAACAAGAAACGAAACCAGGTTCACCGCTTCCTGCAACGGCAAATTTGCATAATCGACATCCACCGCAAATTGTTCCCAATCAATTTTTATTGCGGCCAAATCGGGAAGCTTGATCTCCGTCCCCTCAGGAACTTTTTGCTTTATTTGATCGAAAAGTTTGTTAACTGTATCTGTAATGTATGTCGTAATTTTGTCAGAGTGCTCTCCAAGGCCTTCCGCGATTTGCTTTTCGACGAACCACTTCACTTGGCCGTCGTAGCCTCTGATGAATCGCTCAACGGCGTCGGATTGACCGTTCCAAGCGACGCCGCTGCGCGTTTTGACGCTTGTGCCACCCAGTTCGCGCACGACTGTATTTTCCTTGACTCTTATGCGGAAAAGCGAAGGAAAATCGTCATTGCGACCGTAGCCGCCAACTAGGAATTCTGGCCCTTCTCTGAACCGCTCGGGTGCCCGCGAGTCCGCATAATGCTCGTCGTACTTGGCCCGCATGAACTCCAGAAATTTTTGACAGATAGTTTCGACGCTTACGAGCCTCTTGTTTCGCTTCGCGCATTTCGCGTGAAATTCCGACGCCCAGCTTGCAATGGGGCGATCTTTCAGTTTCGCAAGACCGGCGGTGACAGCCGCAACCGGAGATGGCGACTCGTGGAGAGGAAACAGTTTGGTTACGCCGCCCCAAGCATTAGTGACGATAGTTTCATAATCATCAAAATCGAACTTGAGAGAAAACTTGCCGTCGGCGTCTTTTAGCCAGTTGCCGTCAGCACCTTTGTGCCAATCGAGTCTGATGGGGTCGATGTAATAGCTGCTCGTGCTGGCTACGCTATCGCAGCCAAGTACAACCGCATCACTTGTGACCACTCCGATATTGACAGTCACGTCGTCAGTGGTCGGACCATCGCTTCTTTGCCGCCAAGTGTGCGATCTCCGACCTGCGCTTGGCGCTGATGCTTTGAGCCCGAGCCTTTCCCCCTTTGAGCCCTCCCAACCGACCCAAGGCGACTGCAGCGGCATTCTTTTTGTGGGCTTTGGTTGGCTCGGTGGCTTCGCCGACCGAAAGGTCAACGATGAGCTTGCCAAGCCGATTTGGGTCCGTCGGGCGCTTTCTTGAGCGGTCAGGCATGTAGTAAATGTGGCACAATTCATGGCGTTGTCAACTCTCGCCGGACAGAGGGCGAAATTCAAAATGCGTCACCACCGATGGCCCGGAATCCCCGCGGGTTTGTCTGCGTCAGCCTTTGCCTAGCAATTCGCCGACCGCGCGGCGCGCCTGGTCGATGGCGGAATCGGTATAAGCGGCGAAGCCCGAGTCGGAGTTTGCGATAACGATGCGGCCAAACGGCTTGCGGGCAACGAGATTGGGCGTGTGCTCCGCGTCAAAGCCCTTGTCCCACAGCGAATTGTATTCCGGCGCATAACCATGCGGCCAGCGATTCACCGCGATGCCCTCGATGTCGCGGGCCGGGTCGAAACCGGCGGGGCCAAGCGTGCGGGCGAGCTGGTCCCTGACATTGCGCTCGAATGTCTCGAAGGGCGTGCGCAGCAGCTCCATCCGCCCGGCGCGGTTCTGGTCATATTCCGTAAGCCCGGGGCTCGCCGGCGCGCGCTCCATGCGGATTAACATGGGTTGTTCCGGTCGGCGCGGGCTTTGGTAGCTGCCGATATTGATTGTCGCGTTCAGCGAGATGTCGGTGTGATAGGAGCCAGGCGCATAGATGCGCCGCATGCCGAGTCTGTGAAACGAGGTCCAGTTGTTCAGCGCGACATTGGTATAAACGAGCGGAGCCTTCACCATATCGAAGAGCGCGGCCTTCTGGGCTTCCGGCAATTCCGGCACAAGAAATGGAATTACAGCGTTCCAGTTGGCGAGTACACAATGGCTTGCACGTGCGCGATATATTTTTCCGCCGCCGGCGCTCGCCGTGTAGGCCACGTCCACGCCCGTGCTCGCATTGCGCGCTCGCACAACCAAATTGTTGAGCCGGATACGCACGTCGTTTTGCGGCCGGTCCAGCCTTGAGTAATCAGCTTTCGCCGTTACGATATCGCGCGCATCCCCGCCCGAGAGCGAATTAGGAACAAGCGCGCGCACAAGAAGCCGGGCGATGGAAGCGTTGCCATCGGGGAAATGAAACGTCTCGGAACCGCCTGTCGTCGAATAGCCGGCTGGCGTGTATCCCATGTGCTTGAGGCTTGCACCGCCCGGCTCCAGCTCCAGCCCCTTGAAGCCCGGATACCCCATGCCCCAGCAATCCAGCGCCGACACTGCGTCAATGCCGCAGCCCCACCATCCGTCGGTGCGGTGTTGATATAGGGCAATGACTGCCGGATCGGCCCGCACGACTTGCAGCAGATAATCTTTGTAGGAGATGCGCCAGAGCCTGTCTTTCTTCTGATCGCCGCTGAGGCCGGGAAAATAAT
>DATJUM010000081.1:0-21130 GCA_035502355.1 Rhizomicrobium sp.
GCGATGCATCCCGATCAGAACAATCTGATGCGGGATTTTCTTTACGAGGTGGAACGCAAGCCCGAGATACGCTGTGTCCTGCTCAAATCCAACGGCAAACATTTCATGGCAGGCGGCGATCTCGGAACGATCGTCGACTTCGACAAGCTGACAGATGCCGAGCGCGCGCGCGGCGGCGAACTGCCGATCATCGACTATGTCTACATGGTTCGCGTGATGCAGCGCCTCAACAAGCCGGTGGTAGCAAGCGTGCAGGGCGGCGTCGCCGGGGCCGCGGTGGGCCTTGTTGCAGCCTGCGATCTCGTGATTGCCGCCGACACCTCGTTCTACTGGGCGGCGCACATCCTGCACGGTGGAAGCAATGACGGATTGCTGACCTATTTCCTGCCGCGGCAGATCGGGCTGCGCAAGGCACTCGAAATGGCGCTGCTCGGCGAACGCATCAATGCGGCTGAAGCACAGCGTCTCGGACTGGTCAATTTCGTGGTGCCGGAAGCCGCGCTCGCCGAAGAAACAACGAAACTCATTGAACGGCTTTGCAAGGGTCCGACGCTCGGCTACGGCCTGATCAAGCAGCTGATGTATGCCTCGCTTGGAAATTCGATGGCGGAACAGGGCTGGCTGGAAGCCGAGCTTTACGGTGGCCGGGCGCTGCACACGGAAGATGTGAAGGACGGCCTGAAAGCCTTTTTCGAGCGGCGGCCGCCGAATTTTCACGGTCGCTGAACGATGAGCGCCGACGTCACATCGCCCTTCTCGGAGGGCCACGAGATATTCCGCAATACGGTGCGAAGTTTTCTCGCCCGCGAGCTCACGCCGAATTACGAAGCCTGGGAAGAGAGCCGCGTTCCCGACCGGAGCTTCTGGCGAAGAGCCGGTGAAGCCGGAATCCTGGGCGCCGGCCTCCCGGAAAAATATGGCGGCCCCGGCGGCGACTTTCTTCATCACGTCGTCGTCGCCGAAGAGCTTGGGCGCTGTATCGGCGGCGCCAGCGTCGGCGTCGGACTGCAATCCGATCTGCCGGCCTTCCACATCCTGAATTTCGGGACGGAAGAGCAGAAGCAGCGGTGGCTGCCGAAGATCGTCAGCGGCGAGGCGGTTACGACGGTCGCGATGACCGAACCCAACACCGGCAGCGATCTGGCCGCCATCCGGACCACGGCGCAGCGCGACGGCGATGCTTTCATCGTGCGCGGCTCGAAGGTTTATATATCCGGCGGACAGGTCGCCGATCTCGCAGTCCTCGCCGTCAAGACGGATCCGACGAAAGGCGGCAAAGGCATTTCGCTGCTGCTGATCGAAACCGACCGGCCGGGATTGCGGCGCGGACGCAACCTCAAAAAGATGGGCATGAAGGCGGGCGACAATGTCGAATTGTTCTTCGACGACATGCGCGTCCCCGTCTCCTGTCTCCTGGGCCATGAGGGGCAGGGCTTTCCGATCCTGATGTCGGAACTGCCCCGCGAGCGGCTTCTCATTGCCGCGCGTGCGCTTGCCGAGGCGCAGCTCGCGTTTGATCTGACGGTCGAATTCGTCAAGCAGCGCGAAGCCTTCGGCAAGAAGGTGATCGAATTCCAGAACACGCAGTTTGCGCTCGCAAGCCTCAAGGCCGAACTCGCGGTCGGCCGCGCGTTCCTGAACGAGTCGCTGCGGCTCGCATCGGGCGGCGTGCTGGACAACACGCGATCGGCAATTGCCAAACTCTGGATCACGGAAATGCAGGGCCGCGTGGTCGATCAATGCGTCCAGCTGCATGGCGGCGCGGGCTACATGGACGAATATCCGATCTCGAAACTCTACACGGCGGCACGGATCACCCGCATCTTCGGCGGCACGTCGGAGATCATGCGGCTTTCGATCGCGCGCACGCTCTAGCTGACAATCGCGAGGAACCATGGGGCCATTGCAGGGCATAAAGGTCGTCGAACTGGCCGGGCTTGCGCCCGTTCCCTTTGGTGCAATGCTGCTTGCCGACATGGGCGCAGAAGTGGTGCGCATCGACCGGAAATCCGGCAGCGCGGCACCGGTTACGCTCGATCCGGCCAGCAATGTCTTCAATCGCAGCCGGCGGTCCATCGCGATGGATCTGAAATCGCCCGATGCGGTCGAGACGGTGCTGCGCCTCGTCGAGAAGGCCGATATTTTTCTCGAGGGATACCGTCCCGGCGTGACCGAGCGGATGGGACTTGGGCCTGATACGTGCCTGGCGCGCAATCCGCGACTGGTTTACGGGCGCATGACCGGCTGGGGACAGACAGGCCCAATGGCGCAGCGGGCCGGCCACGACATCAATTACATCGCGCTTTCCGGGGCGCTGCATCTCATCGGTCGAAAGGGCGAGCGGCCCGTGCCGCCGCTCAATCTCGTTGGCGACATGGGCGGCGGCGGGTTGTTTCTTGCCTTCGGCGTATTGTGTGCGCTCATCGAGGCGCGCCAATCCGGCAAGGGGCAGGTGGTCGACACCGCCATGATCGACGGCGCCGCGCTCCAGCTCGCCGGAATCCTTGCGGTCCGCGCCATGGGACGCTGGTCCGACGAGCGCGGCACCAACATGGTCGACACGGGAGCGCCTTTCTACGAGGTGTATGAAACCTCCGACGGCAAATACATCGCCGTTGGCGCGATCGAGCCTCAGTTCTTTGCCGCGCTATCAAAGGGCGCGCAACTCGATCCCGAAATATTCGGCCCGCAGATGGACGAGACGCGTTGGCCGAAGATGAAAGAAGAACTGGCGGCGATTTTCAAAACGAAGACCCGTAGCGAATGGGATGCGATTTTCGAGGGAACGGACGCCTGCGTGACGCCGGTATTGTCGCTCGAAGAAGCGGCTGATCACCCGCACAATGCGAGCCGCGGTCTATATGCAAAGACTCCGGTGCTGCAGCCAATGCCGGGGCCACGGTTCAGCCGGACGCCCGGCCAGATCAGTTCGCCTCCCTCACGTCTTGGCGAGCACACGCGCGAGGCGTTGAAAGATTGGGGAATTTCGGACAGCGAGATCGATCGCCTGCAAAGCGTGGGCGCGATCGGTGCCGACAAAGGCACGAATTGAGCGACGCGGGCCGCATCGTAATTGTGGGCGCGGGCCTCGCGGGCGATACGGCCGCGGCAACCTTGCGCGAAATCGGATACGGCGGTTCCGTTGCAATGATCGGCGATGAGCCGCATCGCCCCTATGACCGGCCGCCGCTTTCGAAGGGTGCGTTGTTATCGGCGGAAGCGGCGGCAAATGTCTTTTTTCGACCCGAGTCCTGGTACGAGACAAACAACATTGATCTCAGGCTCGGCGACGCGGTGGCGCGTATTACGCCGGCCGGGCATTTTATCACGCTGCGCTCTGGCGCCGATCTGAGCTATGACAAATTGCTGATCGCAACCGGTGCGAGGCCTCGGCGCCTCGGCATCCTGGAGCCGCTGGGCTCGCGTGTTTTCTATCTGCGCACCCTGGAAGACAGCGTCGCTCTTCGTGCCGCTCTCACGCCTTCCGCGCGCGTGATTGTCGTCGGCGCGGGCGTGATCGGCCTGGAGATTGCTGCAAGCGCGGCGACGAACAGTTGCGAGGTGGCTGTTCTCGAACTTGCCGGGCGCGTCATGGCGCGCTCTGTTTCACCCACCGTTTCGCGCTTTGCCGAGGAATATCATCGGGGCCGCGGCGTCCGCATTCTTTGCGGCGTGCAGATTTCGCGGGCCTATCTCGAAGGGGGACATGCGATTATCGAACTCGCAGACGGCCAGCGCCTGCAGGCCGATGTGGTCGTCGCCGGCGTAGGAGCCGAGCCGGTAACGGAGATCGCGCGCAACGCCGGTCTCGTGGTCGATGACGGAATCGTGGTCGATCGTTACACGCGCACCAGCGATCCCGACATTCATGCGGCTGGCGACGTGACCCGATTCGAATCGATCCGGCGCGAATGCCTCACCCGCACCGAGCATTGGCGACACGCGATCGACCAGGCGATCGTTGCAGCACGGGTAATGGCGGGGCAGGAAGAAAGTTATAGAGAGAAACCCTGGGTGTGGTCTGATCAATATGAGCTGAACATCCAGATTACCGGGGAGTGTTCCGGCGAAACGGAAATCATCCGCGGCAGCACCGCGGCCGCGTCTTTTGTGGCGTTTCAATTGCGCGGCGGCCGTCTCGTCGGCGCTATCGCTGTCAATCAACCGCGCTTGAAGAAGCCGATCGCGGATTTGGTCGCCGCCGAAATTGTGGCTGATCCAACAATTCTCGCAGATTCCGCGACCGATCTCAAGAAACTGGCAGCGGCTCTGCCGAAGTAGCAGCTTGCTGCGCGCCGTCATCCGTCCCGCCCATGGCGTCGATAGCCGCAAAGGCAAAGGCTGTCACGCTATCGGCAATTCCGGCAACTTCCCGCAAACGTTTGAGACCTTTCAGTTGCGCGCGCACGGTACGCAGCTTGACGGCGCCATAAGTAACGGCGATCAGATGTTCGGCGATTTCCTGCGCCGGTGCGGCAGGCGACAGGTTCCGAATAATCTCCACCAGCGCGTCGTGCGGTCTCTGAAAGAGATCGGGACCGAGCTTCATCATCGTTTCCGGGCGCGCCTCGAGCAATTCGCGGTCCACCAGGCGAACTTCAGGCGTGCTCGATGCCTGCAATTCGACCAGCTTCTGCAGGAAGGCGCGCAATCTCGCCTTGCCGCTTGCGCGGGAATGCGCCGCGTGCAGCATTCTTTCCGTCATGTACGAAAAGGCCTCGTGAACGGCGGCGTCGTAGAGCGCCTGCTTGTCGGGAAAATAATGGTAGATGAGCGGCAGCTTGGTGTCCGCGGCGGCGGCGATATTCCGCATCGAAACGCCTTCGAACCCGTCCTTCGCAAACAGGACGAGCGCATGGCGCAGAATATTCGCTTGCATATCGTTAGCCATTATATCTATCTGTCCGGTATTACGTGCGAGGAGAGTGAGGCATGCGCGCCATCGAATTGAAGGCACCCGGTTTTGCGGGATTGGAGCAGGTGGAGCTGCCGCAGCCGAAACCCGCCGCCGATGAAATTCTGATCCGCCTTCGCGCCGCAAGCATCAATTTTCGCGACATTGCCGTCGTCATGGGCCGCTACAAGGCAAAGCTGCCGCTCATTCCGCTTTCCGACGGCGTGGGAATAATTGTGGAAGTTGGTGCGGACGTAACTACGCTCAAGGCGGGACAACGCGTCTGTCCGGTGTTCGCGCCGGGCTGGATCTCGGGACCGCCGACCGAATCCAGCCAGGCGAAAGCGCTTGGTGGTGGAAGCGACGGAGTCCTGCGCGAATTCATGACGTTGAAAGCTGCCGACGCGGTGCCGGTACCGCACCATCTTACCGAGGAGGAAGCCGCATGTCTGCCCTGCGCCGGCGTAACCGCGTGGTCCGCCGTCATAGATTTCGGCCATGTGAAGCCCGGAGATATCGTGCTTGTTGAAGGGACGGGCGGTGTTTCGCTGTTCGCGCTCCAATTTGCCAAGGCTGCGGGCGCGCAGGTCGCGATCATCTCGAGCAGCGACGAGAAGCTTGAACTTGCGCGCGCCATGGGCGCCGATTTCACCGTCAACTACAAGTCCAGGCCGGAATGGGGAGTGGAAGTCCGGAAGCTTACCGGCGGTCGGGGCGTCGATCTTGTGGTCGAGGTTGTCGGCGCTCAAACGCTCGCGGAGGCGCTGATTGCGCTTCGCCATGGCGGCCGGATTGCACAGATCGGCTTGCTCTCGGGCGTGGCGGCGCAATTGCCGTTGCAACATTTCCTCCCCAAGGCGGCTTGCATCCAGGCCATTCTGGTCGGATCGCGCGCCGCATTCGAAGCGATGGCGCGCGCTGTGGAACTTCACGGCATGCGGCCGAAAGTTCATCAGGTCTATCCCTTCTCCGACGCCCGTACCGCGATCGAGACGTTCACCGGCACATCCCATTTCGGTAAAGTTGCCATCCGCATCTCCGACTAGCAGCAGTCCGTGTTGCCGCCGGAATCAAAGGATGATCGTGACTTTGCCCTGTTGCGAAAGCGTATCGAAATCGAGAACGCATCTCTTGTCGCGGATGCGGAACGTGTTTCCCCCGCGCACCAGCCGGTAAATCTGGTGCCCAAAGAAGCCGACCGTCTCATCGAACTTGGTGCGATGAATGATGAACCGCGTCCGCGCGACGACCTCGCCATTCTCTCCTTCGGAAACGCGGATATTGCTGATCAGATGGCTGGTCGTGGAACGGGGAAACTCGACATGCGCCGAAGACTTCGAAAGCCTGTCGATACGTTGCGCGAGCCGTTCCATGTCATCGGAAACGAGGAACAGCGTATTGTCCGGCGACGCGGTGTCCGCGTCCTTCAGGCCGGGCGTCACGATGTGATACATGCCGTTCTTGTCGAACAGCGCGTACCACTCGTTCAGCTGCCAGCGATCCAGAAGATCGTTTTCGTAGTAGAGGAAATCTTCGACTTCTTCCCGCAGAGATGCCGTGCCGGCCGGGATCGCGCTCATGCCGCCTCCAGAGTTTCTGCGCCGCCCATGACGCGGTCCCATTGCGCCCAGTAGGCGCGCATCTGATTTTCATCCGTCCAGGGACCGGCGCTCGTCATCAGATCGCCATCCTCGCGCATCCCGCGCGAAATATCCGACCATTCGACCGGCGTGTGTTCGACGCCGACCTGGGCAAGCTCAAGCATCTCATTGTCGTCAGGCGTCGCAAAGCCGGCGGGCCCGAGGAAGGTCAGGAAATTGTCCAGTCGAATTTTTCGCAGCAGAGGATGTTCGTCCTTCGGGCCCATCGCCCATGCCGTCACCCGCATGGTGTCGACCGTCACCGGCTGGAACATTCGCACCGTAATGGAAACGTGATCATTGATGACGAGGTTGGGGAAGATGATCAGGTTTTTCTGATGATCGCAGATCCGCTTTGCGCGTTCCGGTCCGAATTGTTGCGTGATGCGGTCGCGGATACGATCGATCTCGGCCTTGGCGTCAGGTCCCCAGGGCGGAATCCAGGATGCCACGGGCTTGCCGTTGGGAACCCAGGCCTCGAAATAACCATGACCCATGCCCAGGCCCGCGCCGCGGCCGCCGCCCTGGTAATTGCCCATCATGGCAGTCACAGCAGCATCTCCACCGGAGGCGCGCAGACGATCGGCGAGAAACTCGAAATACGTGCGATGTGTCTCGGGAGCATGATAGCCGTCGTAGCTGTTTTCCGCGAGGTACTTGTAGTTTGCATCGATCGTATATTCGTGCGGACGGCCGATGAGCGTGTGGCCCACTTCGGTCTGATCCATGATCAGATCGATGATCTCCCTGGCGCCGGAGAGATAGGATTCGAGACTGATGGCGTCCTTGTTGAAATTGATGAAATAGAAACCCCGGTAGTTCTCGAGCCGAGGCACCTGCATCAGATTGTAGCGGCCATCGATGTTGAAATCCTCCGGATAGCCGCCGGCAACTCCCTGATCGACCAGCTTGCCCTCGGTATTGAAGACCCAGCCGTGATAGGGACAGGTGAAAACCTTGTTTGTTCCCTCCCGTTCCCGGCAGAAGGTCACGCCGCGATGCATGCAGGTATTATAGAAGGCACGCGGCCCGTCCTTGCGCGAACGCACGAAGACCAGCTCCCTGCCGGCGATCCGGCGCCGTACGAAGTCGCCCGGCTTTTCGATTTCAGATTCGAAGCCGAGATAGAGCCAGCAGCGGTTGAAGATCATCTTGCGTTCGAGATCGAAAACCTCGGGGCTGCGATAGGCCGCGCGGTTGACGCGGAATGTGCGGCGCCTGCGGTCTACTTCCACCAGCCCGCTCTTTCCGAGGAATGGCGCATTCATGATCAACCTCCCGTTGCGGTCTCGCTTTGCCGGACCCTCGCCGTGCCCGTATCTTTGCGGCCGCCAAACCGCAATTATCGCTTGACAACAGGATTGATCGAACGTTCGATATGGTCAAGCCCCATTTCGGGCTCGGCACAAAATAAATCTGGCCGCGGGCGTGTCCGCGCGCGGCGGGAGGATTCTTATGAATGCGCCCTTTCGCTATCGCAGACTCGGCTACGTCGCCATCAACGTTACCGATATGGCCCGGAGCTGTGATTTTCTGGAAAATGTGATGGGATTGGACCGCGCCGGCACCTCCGAGGCGGGCGAAAGTTTTTTCCGCTGCACCCTCAATCACCATGACGTGATGCTTTGCGAGGCGGCGGAGCCGGGATTCAAGCGCGTGGGCTGGCAGCTGGAAGACGAGGAAAATCTGGACAACGCGTTCGAACATTTCACGCGGATCGGACTTAATCCCGTGATGGTCGACAAGGCCGAGACGGACCGCATCGGGTTGGGTCGCGCGTTTCGTCTGCGCGAACCCACGACGGGCGCCGAATTCGAGTATTTCGCGAAGATCCGCCAGACGATCAAACCATTCCAGAAGCGGCTCGCCGATATCCAGCGCCCGGGCCATGTGGTGCTGAGCACGCCGAATCTGAAAGAGTCGGTCGAGTTCGCGACGCGTGAAATGAATTTCCGCGTGTCGGATTATGTCGGCGAATGGGTGGCACTGATGCGTTGCTGGCCCAATCCGTTCCACCATTCCTTTGCGCTCGGCCAGTCGAGAAGCGGCAAGCCGGGGCACCATCACGTCAATTTCATGGTCACGTCGGTCGACGATGTCGGACGGCTGTTCTGGAGGGCGCAGAAGACGAATACGAAGATCGTTTTCGGACCTGGGCGACACCCGCCCTCCGACAGTGTTTGTCTTTATGTGCTCGATCCCGACAAGCTGATGTGGGAATACAGCTATGGGATGGAGGAATTCCCGGAAATCGGCGCCCGTGAGCCGCGACTGATGTCCACCCAACCCGAAGACATGGATTTTTGGGGCGCCGTTCCGCAGCCCGAATTCGTCAATCCCACCGGCGCCGTGGAGCAGGCCGCGGCTTGAGCGAAACCGCGGACGCGATCGATCAATCAGATGGAAAACCCATGAGCAAGCGCCTCCGGTTATGCGCAATATCGGAGATCACGCCCGAACGGCCGTCGAAGTTCGAGGTTGAAGGCGAAGGACCGCTCGCGGTCTACAACGTCGAAGGCAATTACTACGTCACCAGCGATCTGTGCACGCATAGCACGGCGTCACTGAGCGAGGATGGCGAACTGGACGGCTTCGTCATCGAATGCACCTGGCATGGCGGACGCTTCGACATCCGGACCGGGGCATTTCTTTCCATGCCATGCACTGTGCCGCTCAAGACCTATCCGGTGACGATCGAAGGCGATGATCTTTACGTGACGATCGAGGGTTGAAACGGCGTGCCCATGGGAGATCAGAATGTCGATTTCGGCGTGCGCGCTGTCTCGTTGCGGCCAGGCTGGGTCGATGACGGGCTCGGGACGGAAGCGCTTTCCAGCAAAATGCGCTCGGACGGATGGGGCTACGCTACGAAATCGGCGAAACCGTCGCTTTTCTCGCCTCGCGCCGCGGACGCTATATCGCCGGCACTTCGCTTACCGTGAACGGCGGTCACCATCTCTGACGGATTTCAGTCCTCCGCGTCGCCATCGGCAGCCGAAGCGCCAAACTTGACCAGATTGTGTTTCATGCGGCTCAGGATACTAAAAAGGTGGTCGCACTCGGTTGAGCTGATGCCCTTCAGCAGATCGTTCTTGAGTTGGGCTTCGGCGGCGTGCATCTGCTTGAACAATTGATCCGTGCGCGAAGTCAGGAAGATGCGCTTGACCCGCCGGTCGCCCTTATCGGGACGGCGAACCACCCAGCCCCCAACCTCGAGCCGGTCGATCAATCCGCCGAGCGTGACCTTTCCGACGTCGAGCAGTTCGGCAAGTTCGGTCTGCATGAGCCCGTCGTGCCGCGAGACATGAGCGAGCACCCACCACTGCGAGCGGGTGACCCCCAAAGGCCGCATAAGGCGGTCGAAGGCATTCCGCCGCAGCCTCGACACGTCATGGATCAGAAATCCGAGCCTTGTGTACTGGGTATCGCTGTTATGCACGCGAGACGCTTCGCCTTTCCGCGATATCTTTTTTGCAGCCGCTTTCGTGCCTTCCGGATACTGGGTATTGGGTTGAGACATTCAAAAGCCGATCTATTCCGAATTTGCGCAACTTTGCAGGGTGTTGGCCTCCGGCCCGATAGTCAAGCCGCACCACGAATCGAGGGGAAAGCAGGATGATCAGGATTTATGGCACGCCGCGCTCGCGCGCCACTCGCTGCATGTGGCTTCTGGAAGAGATGGGTGTGCCCTACGAACTCGTGCGGGTCGACACGGCTGCCGGCGCCAACCGCCAACCTGCGTTCCTCGCGCTCAATCCTGCAGGCAAGGTGCCTATCCTTGAACTCGAGAGCTTCGTAATGAGCGAGTCCCACGCGATTAACCTTTGGCTGGCCCAGCGCGAGGGCGGAAGCTTCTGGCCTGCGGATCCGCATGAGCGGGGGCGGATTCTGCAGTGGACGTTCTGGACGGCTGCCGAGCTCGAACCGGTGACGAGCCAGATTCTGCGCCTCAAACGGGCCGGCGAACCAGGCGCGGAAGCGCGCATTGCCGAACTGCTTGTCTCTGCAAATGCGCTTATACAACTTGTGGAGTTGCAACTTGGCAAAGGCAGGTTTCTGGCGGGCGACGAATTCGGGCTTGCCGACATCGCAGTGGGCTCCGTTCTTGTCTATGCCGATTTCTTCGGCATCGATATGGCGGCTTTTCCGCGAACCGGCGAATGGCTGAACAGCCTGCGACGCCGCCCTGGCCATCAGCGCGTTTTCGGCGCCGCATAGGGCGCGCAACTGGCCCTTGCCGAAAATAGTAAGCATGCGTATTACATAGAGGCATGCGGGCAGGAGACCCGCAGCGGCAAAGCCATCAAGCATTGAGGAACCACAGGGACGCGCAGACCGCCATGGCCGATCGCATCGGAATAACCCGTTTTGGCGCCTATATCCCCCAGCTCAGACTGCGCCGCACTGCGATGGCGGCTGCCAACGCCTGGGCCAATCCCGGTCTGAAGGGTTCGGCGAAGGGCGAACGGTCGATGTGCGGCTGGGACGAGGACGTCGTGACCATGGCTGTCGCAGCGGCGCGCGACGCGTTGCAGAATTATCGCCGGGACAGGATTTCGGCCTGCATCCTTGCCTCGACGAGCGCGCCTTTCGCAGACCGGCTGAACGCGGGACTCGTCGCGGGCGCTCTCAATCTTCCGGACGCGCTGCAATCATTCGATGTCAGCGGCTCGCTGCGCGCGGGCACGTCGGGGTTGATGGCGGCTCTCGCCATGGCCGCAGGCCAGGATAACCCGGTCTTGTTCGTGGCCGGCGAGCGTCGCAGCGCGAAACCTGCGAGCGTTGCAGAGATGCAGAATGGCGACGCGGCAGCCGCGTTTCTGGTTGGGTATAACCCGGCCGCCGCCCTTGTCGCCAGCCACACGGTGACGCGCGATTTTGTCGATCACTTCCGCGCCACGGGAGTCAAATACGATTACGGCTGGGAAGAACGCTGGGTTCGCGACGAAGGCTACATGAAACTGGTGCCGGCGGCCTTGGATGGTCTGTTTCGCAAGACCAATGTGTCGCGCGACAAGGTTGCACGCTTCATTCTTCCAACGCCGCTCGGCGGTATCGCACCAGCGCTCGCCCGGAAAATGGGATTTGCGGAGAATTCGCTCGCGCCAGCGCTGATCGAGAATTGCGGGTTCAGCGGCGCGGTACATGGCCTGCTCATGCTGGTGCAGGCGCTCGAGACCGCAAAACCCGGCGACATGATCGCGGTGGCGAGCTTCGCCAATGGCTGCGACGCGCTGCTGTTCGAGGTTACACCCGAAATCGAGAAGGTCCGGCCCCGCCGCGGCGTGTCGGGGTGGCTCGCGCGGGGTCGTCCAACCGATGATTACACGCGGTTTCTTTCATTCAACGGCGAACTCAATGTCGATTGGGGCATGCGCGCCGAGTTCGGGAACAAATACGCGCTCACGGTTGAGTATCGCACGGGCCGCGACAATCTTGCCTTCCTTGGCGGCCGCGACAGACAGACGGGCGTGGTGCAGTTTCCGAAGACACCCGCCGCCGTCGGTCCCGGCGCAGAAGGTTTCGCGCATTACGAGGATGTGCCGCTTGCCGATGTTCCGGCCAGGGTGGTCTCGTTCACGGCCGACTGGCTGACCTATTATCCAAGCCCTCCATTCTATTTCGGGCTGGTTCAGTTTGAGAACGGCGCGCGGGTGCTGATGGAGATGGTTGACGTCCGCGAGGGTGCGCTCTCGGTCGGCAGCGACGTCGAAATGGTGTTCAGGGTGAAGGAAATCGACTCGATCCGCGGCTATCGCCACTACTTCTGGAAAGCGACGCCGCAGGACGCGAAGGCGGAGGCTGCATCATGACCAAAGGTATTCGGGACAAAGTCGCCATCGTCGGAATGGGTTGCTCCCAGTTCGGCGAAAGATGGGACACGGGTTCGGAAGAGCTGATGATGGAGGCTTTCCAGGAAGCGCTGTCGGATGCCGGGATCGACAGGAGCCGAATCGACGCGGCGTGGTTCGGTGTTTCCTGCGATCCGATCAATGTCGGCAATTCCGCTGTTCCTTTGGCTGTTGGCTTGCGACTGCCCAACATCCCGGTGACCCATGTCGAAAACATGTGCGCAACGGGCACGGAAGCCCTGCGCGGTGCTGCCTATGCCGTTGCGTCCGGTGCCGCGGAAATCGCACTCGCGCTTGGTTGCGAAAAGCTGAAAGACACCGGCTATGGCGGGCTTCCTGTCCGGACCAAGGGCCTCTTCAACGATATGTGGATGCCGTATGGCTCTGCGCCTGGAACCTTTGCCCAGCTCGCCGGTGCTTATGCGGCGCGCCACAGCATCAAAATGGCAGATTTGAAGCAGGCGATGGCGCATGTTTCCTGGAAGAGCCATGAGAACGGCGCCAGGAATCCCAAAGCTCATCTGCGGAAGCCCGTTTCGATGGACACGATCCTCAAGGCTCCCATGATCGCAGAGCCTTTGGGGTTGTTCGATTGCTGTGGCGTGTCCGACGGCGCGGCCGCGGCGATCGTTACTACGCCCGAAATTGCGCGGGATCTTGGCAAGCGCGATCCCGTTCTTATCAAGTCGCTGCAGCTGTCAGTGTCGAACGGCAGCGAGGCGAGCTACCGCGATTGGGACGGAAGCTATGTCCTCAATACGCGCATAGCCTCCAGGCGCGCCTATGAGGAGGCCGGCATCCGTAACCCGCGCGAGGAGATCAGCCTCATCGAGGTGCATGATTGTTTCTCGGTGACGGAACTCGTGACCATGGAAGATCTCGGGATTTCTCCGGAAGGTGGCGCAACCAGGGACATTTTGGACGGCTTCTTCGATGCGGATGGAGGACTTCCTTGCCAGATCGATGGCGGGCTGAAATGCTTCGGCCATCCGATCGGCGCGTCGGGACTGCGCATGGCCTATGAGATGTATCTGCAGCTGCAGGGCCGCGCGGGCGAGCGCCAGCGCAAGGACGTGAGGCTGGGGCTGACGCACAATCTCGGCGGAACGCCCTCGAGCAATGTTGCGTGCGTCGCAATATTCGGGTGTGGTCCCGCCTGAGCGGGACCTATTGAAGAGGGCAGGTTGTGGCGGGTCTCTGGTACGAGGAATTCGAAATCGGGCGCGTCTTCAAGCACGAGATTCGCCGGACGGTCACCGAGACCGACAATGTGCTGATCACGACGCTCACGCACAATCCCGCCGCCATTCATCTCGACGCCGAATATTGCAAGACGACGCCCTTCGGCCGCCCTCTCGTCAACAGCGCCTGGACGCTGGCATTCATGACCGGCGTCACGGTTGGCGATACCACACTTGGTACGACCATCGCCAATCTGGGATGGGACGAAGTCCGCTTTCCCAATCCTGTCTTCGTGGGCGACACGCTTCACGCCGAAACCACCGTGATGGAAAAACGCGAAAGCAAATCGCGGGCCGACCGCGGCATCATTGTGTTCCGGCATGTCTGTTTCAATCAGCGCGAGGAAATGGTCGGAAGCTGCCTGCGCTCGGCGCTGATGTACAAGAAGCCGGCACCGAAATGACCATCCGTTCGCTGCTGTTTGTTCCGGGCGACAGCGAGAAGAAAATCGCCAAGGCCGGGAGCGGCCCCGCCGACGCATTGATTTTGGACCTCGAGGATTCCGTGGCGCCGGAGCGCAAGGCATTTGCGCGCGGCAGGGTGGCCGAATATCTGTTCGCCCATTCCGCGGCGCGCGCCCAGAAGCTCTGGGTACGGATCAATCCGCTCGACACGCCGGAGGCCTTGACAGATCTCGCGGCGATCGTTCGTGGCCGGCCTGATGGGCTTCTGCTCCCGAAAGCATCCGGTGCGCAGGATGTCGTTCTGCTGGATCATTATCTGAACGCGCTGGAAACGCGCGATGGGCTTCCGCGCGGCGGCATAAAGGTCGTTGTGGTTGCCACCGAAACCGGCGCTGCCATGTTTGGTCTCGGGACCTATTCGAAGTCCACGCCGCGTCTCGCCGGGCTCACCTGGGGCGCGGAAGATCTCGCGGCGGCGGTCGGAGCCTCCTCGAACAGCGATGCAAACGGAGAGCTCACGCTACTCTTCCGGATGGCGCGCGCGCTGTGCCTCGCGGCGTCGGCGGCTGCCGATGTCGAGCCGGTCGACACGGCCTATATGGGCATCGGTGATCCACAGGGCCTGAAAAAGGTTTGCGACGAAGCAAGGCGCGACGGCTTCCGAAGCAAGATGGCGATCCATCCCGACCAGGTCGAAATCATCAATGCGGCGTTCACGCCCAGCGATGCGGAGATCGCGCACGCGCAGCGCGTGTGCGACCTGTTTGCCGCCAATCCCGGTGCCGGGACGCTGAAGCTCGACGGCCGGATGCTGGATATTCCGCATCTGAAGCAGGCGAGGCGCGTACTCGCGCTGGCCGAGGAGCTGCGCCAAAGAGGCTGACATGAATTTCGAACTGACACCGGAGCTCGAGGCGATCCGCGAGAACGTGGAGAAAATCGGTGCGCGCTTCCCGGACGAATATTGGCTGAACTGCGATCGCGACGCGCGCTTTCCGCGCGAATTCCACCGCGCGATGGCCGATGCCGGATTCCTCGGCATTACCATGCCGGAGGAGTATGGCGGTTCGGGGCTTGGCGTGATGGCGGCGACTGTCATGATGAATACGGTCGCGAGAGGGCCGGGCACCTATGCAGCGTGCTCGGCAATTCATATCAATCTGTTCGGGCCGCACCCAATCGTGGTGTTCGGAACGCCGGAACAGAAACAGCGTTGGCTCGTGCCGCTCATCAAGGGGGATCAGCAAACCTGCTTTGGAGTCACAGAGCCTGACGCCGGCCTCGACACGACGCACATCAAGACGCGCGCCGAGCGCACGGACGGTGGTTATATCGTCAACGGCCGGAAAGTGTGGACGTCAACGGCGCAAGTCGCGCACAAAATTTTGCTGCTCACGCGCACCACGCCCATCGAAGAATGCCGCAAGCCGACGGACGGCATGACGCTGTTCTACACCGATCTCGACCGCAACAAGATCGAGGTCAAGCGCATCGAAAAGATGGGCCGCATGGCGGTGGATTCCAACGCCGTGTTCATTGATGGGCTGTTTATTCCGGATGAGGACAGGGTCGGCGAGGAGGGGAAGGGATTTGGTTACCTTCTGCACAGCCTCAATCCGGAGCGTATTCTTGTGGGTGCTGACGCCGTCGGCGTCGGGCAACGCGCATTGGAAAAGGCCGCACAATATGCGCGGGAACGCGTGGTTTTCGGACGGCCGATCGGGCAGAATCAGGCGATTGCCCACCCCTTGGCAGAAGTATGGGCGGAACTTGAAGCCGCCTACACAATGTGCCTCAAGGCGGGGTGGCTCTATGACAATGGCAAGCCCTGCGGGCCCGAGGCTAATGCGGCGAAACTTCTGGGGGGGCGAGCTGGCCAGAAAGCTGCCGAGCGCGCGGTCCTCACCCATGGCGGTATGGGCTACGCGCGAGAATATCACGTCGAGCGCTACTACCGGGAAGCGATACTTCCCCGCATCGCGCCTGTCAGCGAAGAATTGATCCTATGCCACATTGCGGAAAAGGTTCTGGGACTCCCCAAATCCTATTAGGACTGCGTCGCAAATTGCGTTGCCGCAGCGACCGCGCACCGTCGCGATTGCGCCCGCTGCCCCCGCAGCCGTTTACTGAACCTGCTGCATTTGCCAGAAAATGCCACGCAAGTCCCTCGCAGCCCTTGCGCTTTATCGTTTCCGTCCCGTATTTTATGAAAGCTAACTATACGCAAGCGTACTGAATCAGGGAACGGGAAATTCCGAAGATGGGTGTGCTAGAGGGCAAGGTTGTCCTTGTGACCGGGGGTGGCCGCGGCGTCGGTCGAGGGATTGCGCTTGAGGCAGCGCGGCATGGCGCGAAGGTGGTCGTAAACGATCTCGGCGGCGCGCCGACCGGCGGCGGCAACGACGCGGCGCCTGCAGAGCAGGTTGCCGAGGAAATCAGAAAAACCGGAGGCGAGGCCATCGCCAATGCGGACAGCGTTGCCAGCTGGGATTCGGCGCAGCGCATGATCGCGTCCGCCATCGACGCGTTCGGGCGAATCGATGGCGTCGTCAACAATGCGGGGATTCTGCGCGACGTCATCTTTCACAAGATGACGCCGGAGGATTTCGATCTCGTTCTGGACGTAAACCTGCGCGGGCCGTTTTTCGTCAGCCGCGCGGCTGCGCCTCATTTCAAGGAACAGGGCAGTGGCGCGTTCGTACATATGACGTCGACCTCCGGCCTGATCGGAAATCTGGGCCAGGCAAATTACTGCGCTTCCAAGATGGGCGTCGTCGGTCTTTCCAAGGCCATCGCGATGGACATGCAGCGGTTCAATGTCACATCGAATTGTATTGCGCCGTTCGCCTGGACACGGATGGTCGGAACGATCCCAACGGACACGCCCGAACAGCAGAAGCGCGTCGATGGTCTGAAGAAAATGGTGCCGGAAAAAATCGCACCCTTTACGGTGGCGCTTCTGAGCGAAGAGGGCAGGGCCAACGTCAATGGACAGGTCTTCGGCGTTAGGAACAACGAAATTTATTTCTTCAGCCAGCATCGTCCCGTCCGCACCGCCCATGCCGAGACGGGGTGGACGCCGGAAACCGTCATCGAACGCGTGTTTCCGATGCTGAAACCATCCTTCTATCCGCTGGAAAAATCGGGTGACGTATTCTCATGGGCGCCGGTTTGAACCATGCGACGCCTTCCGCGCGATTTGCGCGCGATCGCCTGAGAGCCTACGCATTTCCGGAATCGCGGCAGGTCTACAGCGAGCGGGATGTTATTCTCTACGCGCTGGGATTGGGCTTGGGCGATCGGCCCAGGGATCCCGCGCAATTGCGCTTCCTATATGAGAAAAGCCTTTGCGCACTTCCCACCATGGCTGTCGTGCTGGCGCATCCAGGCTTCTGGGCCGGCAATCGCGATCTCGGAATCGACTGGGTGCGAATGCTTCATGGCGAACAGGGATTAAGCGTTTACCGGCCGATCCCCGTGCGCGGCGAAGTCGTCGGCCGATCGCGTATTTGTGAAGTTCTCGACCGGGGGAAAGGCAAAGGGGCGCTTCTTTTTTACGAACGCGATATCGTCGATGCACATTCCGGAGAACTGATCGCGACATCGCGCCAGACCCTGTTTTGTCGCGGCAACGGCGGCTTCAGCAATGATTCGCCCCAGCCTGCGCCACGGCCCCATGGAATACCGGAGCGCGCGCCGGATCGCGTTGTGGAGCATAAAACGCTCCCGCAGATGGCGCTCATCTACCGGCTTTCGGGCGATCTCAATCCGCTGCATGTCGATCCAGCGGTTGCGGAGCGCGCGGGCTTCGCAGCGCCAATCCTTCATGGGCTCGCCACATATGGCATCGGCGGCCGCGCCGTTCTCGAGCAGATGTGCAATAGCGAGCCCAATCGGCTGAAGTCATTTGACGTGCGATTTACCGCGCCGGTATTTCCTGGCGAAACCGTCCGCACCAGCCTCTGGCGGGATGGCAATACAGTGTCCTTGCGTTCCGTCGCCATCGAGCGCGGAATCGTCGTGATGGATAACGGGCGCGCCGTAATCGAATAGCCGGCACCGGATTGCCGGCGCATTTCGGCAGGGTGGTGACACCGGCGGGAGAGAGAAAGATGCGGAAAGCCGACAAGGTAATAATCACCTGCGCGGTTACGGGCTCCATCCATACGCCCACTATGTCCGATGCGCTGCCGATCACGCCGAGCGAAATTGCGGAGCAGTCCGTAGCGGCGGCTGAAGCCGGCGCGGCCATCATTCACCTTCACGCCCGGGATCCGAAGGATGGCCGCCCCTCGCCGAGCGCCGATCTGTTCATGGAATTCCTGCCGCGCATCAAGCAGCAATGCGACGCGGTGCTGAACATCACCACCGGCGGCGGCCTTGGCATGACGCTCAATGAAAGGCTGGAAGCAGCACGTCGGGCGAGCCCCGAAGTAACATCGCTGAACATGGGGTCGATGAATTTCGGCATTTTCGGCTCGGCGGAGAAGATTGCCAAGTCCAAATATGACTGGGAAAGACCGTATCTCGAGAATACACGCGACTTCATCCTCAAGAACACCTTCGCGGACATCGAGACGGTGATTCGTGACCTGGGACATGGCCATGGTGTGAAGTTCGAATTTGAATGCTACGATGTTGGTCATTTGTATAATCTGGCTCATTTCGTCGATCGCAAGCTTCTGGAGCCGCCTTTCCTCGTGCAATGCATCTTCGGAATTCTCGGCGGCATCGGCGCGGACCCGGAAAATCTTGGCCATATGAGACTCATCGCCGACAAGCTGTTTGGCGATGATTACTATCTCTCGGTGCTCGCTGCCGGCCGCCACCAGATGCGGTTCGTGACCCAGAGCGCCCTTCTGGGCGGCAATGTGCGCGTGGGTCTGGAGGACAGCCTCTATCTCGGCAGGGGGCGCATGGCACGGAACAATGCCGAACAGGTCGCCAAGATCCGTCACATCCTCGAAGAACTTTCGCTGGAAGTCGCAACACCGACGGATGCGCGCGCGATGCTCGGGCTCAAGGGCGCCCACAACGTGAATTTCTGATCCACGGCCATGCACCCCAGAGACCACGCCGCGCGAAATCCGGGCAAGCCCGCGATCGTCATGGCCGGGTCGGGAAAAGAGGTCGACTATCGCGAACTCGTTTCATGCTCCAACAAACTGGCGCGCCATCTGCGGACAGCAGGATTGAAGGTGGGCGACGGCGTCGCCGTCCTGCTTGAAAACCATCCCCGCTTTTACGAGCCCGTTTGGGCCACGCAGAACACCGGGCTCTATCTGACGACATTGAGCACCCACCTTACGCCGTCCGAGCTTGCCCACATCGTCGCGGACAGCGAAGTGAAGGCGCTTGTTACATCGCACGCTCTTGCGGAAAAGGTCGCGGCGCTCCGGCCGCTCGTGCCTCGGCTCGAACATATCCTGATGATGGACGGGACGATCGAAGGCACGCGGGCCTATGAAGACGCGGTGGATGCCCAGCCGGACGCGCCCGTGCCCGGAGAGGTGCAGGGCAATTTCATGCTGTACTCCTCCGGCACGACGGGCCTGCCCAAAGGCATCAAGCCGGCGCTGACGGGCCTGCCGCTTGGCGAACTCACCGGCATCATCAAGACGCTCGTGCCGACGCACGGGTTTCACGCCGACATGGTGTATCTCTCGCCGGCGCCGCTTTATCACACGGCGCCGCTCAAATGGAATTTCACCGTTCAGGCGATCGGCGGAACCTGCGTTATCACGGAGCAGTTCGACGCCGAAGGCGTGCTCGCCGCAATCGAGCGCCATCGCGTGACCCATGTCCAGTTCGTGCCCACCATGTTCGTGCGCCTGCTCAAACTGCCCGAGCATGTCCGGAAGCGCTACGATCTGAGCTCGCTGGAACGCGTCGTCCACGCGGCCGCGCCATGTCCGATCGACATCAAGGAACGCATGATCGAATGGATGGGGCCGATCATCGAGGAATATTATGCGGGAACCGAAAGCAATGGCCTGTGCGTGATCCGCTCCGATGAGTGGCTCGAACGAAAGGGCTCGGTGGGGCGGTCGGTCCGCGGTCCGATCCATATCATGGACGAAACCGGCGAGCGGGAACTGCCGGTGGGCGATCCGGGCGTGATCTATTTCGAAGGCGGAACGCCGTTCGTCTATCACAAGGATACGGAAAAAACGGCGAAGACGCGCAACAGCCGCGGCTGGACCGCCATCGGCGATATCGGGTTCGTCGATGCGGAAGGCTATCTCTTCCTCACCGACCGGAAGGACAATGTCATCATTTCCGGCGGCGTGAACATCTATCCGCAGGAAGCGGAAAATCTCCTTCTGTCGCATCCCAAGGTGCTCGATGTCGCGGTGATCGGGGTGCCCAATCCGGATTTCGGCGAGGAAGCAAAGGCGCTTGTGCAGCCGGCGGAGGATATCGCGCCGTCGCCGGAACTCGCCGAGGAATTGCGGGCGTGGCTCGGCGGCCGCCTTGCGGGCTACAAGCAGCCGCGTTCCTACGAATTCGTCGAATCGCTGCCGCGATTGCCGACCGGCAAGCTGCTCAAGCGCCTGTTGCGGCAGCGCTACTGGCAGGCGGGGACGACAATCGCCGAGCAGATGACGCAAAATCAGCAAGAGAGGGAACCCGGGAAATGAGCCAGGATCTGTTGACCAGCATCGACGGAGGCATCGCGCGGATGACAATCAACCGGCCGCAGGCCCGCAACGCCATGACGGCCGCGGTCATTCAGGAGATGCTGGAATTCTGCCGCGGCATCGAACATGATTCCGCGGTGCGCTGTCTGGCGATCTCCGGCGCCGGCGAGCACTTCATGGCAGGCGGCGACGTGAAAGGGTTTCTCGAAGTGATCGACAAGCCCGCCGAAGAGCTGCGTTCGAATTTCGAGCAGCGCTCGATCGATGCCGCGCCGCTCTGGATCATCCTGGAGCGGATGCCGCATCCGGTCGTCTGCAGCGTGCGCGGATTTTCGGCCGGCGCGGCGCTGTCCTTCGTCGCCGGCGCGGATATCACCATCGCGTCCGACAACGCGAAGTTCCTGCTGGCCCATGTCGGGCTCGGCCTTTCTCCGGACGCCGCCACGACCTATCACCT
>DATJUM010000082.1:0-15462 GCA_035502355.1 Rhizomicrobium sp.
ACGCGCAGGACAAGCTTTCTGCCGTCGAGGGTCACATAATGTTCGCGCAAATATTCGTCGCGGATCAGCACGGCCTGGCAGACATGGCCGTAGCGGCAGGGGAAATCGAAGAGGTCGCCCGACAGTTGGCCACGGTGATAAACGCCGGTGACGATCTCTCCCTCGCCGGCATCGCTGACCGGCCCCAGGACAAAATCGCTGACGTCCTGACAGCCGCCGGCCGCGAACGCGAGGAGCAGGGTCAGCACCTGCCACGTCCGGATCATGAAAGCCTCCTCGATCTGGAAGCTTTACCAGAGCACGCGACCGCCGCCGAAGGGAAAAGGCGTGAGGGCTGCGACACCGCACATGCCGTGTCCCGGCCGATTAAGCGATTGAATGGACTCGGCAATCTGGATTGCGTGTCTTCGATACCAACCATCTATGGTTCAACAATCGAGCATTTGGGTTTTACATTTTTTTAACCACATTATCTATGCGGACGCTTCCCTGCTGCCTATTATGCCAAGGAGAAGTGATTCGCCCGCTGGGCGAGACGGGGATGGCGGACAATGCGTCCGGCCTTGATGTCGCGGCGAGTACGATACGGATTGCCGGGACGCTTTACCTCGGGCGCGATTCTGAGCGCCGTTCCAGGCACGGCTTTCGCTGCCGGGGCCGAATCGACAATCGAGCCTCTCATCACTTTGGGCGCGCTTGCACTCGCGCTCGCAGCCGGTCTGTGGGCGCTCGCCCAAATCCGGGTCGTCCGTCTTCTCAGGCGGAAATTGCGCGAAGCGGGCGGCGCGGCGCGGGCGGCCATTGGCGCCCGCGACGCGCTGATTGCGGCCGGACGCGACCCTCTGGTCGCCTGGGGCGGAGAAGAAGCGCCGTCACGAAATTACGGCGACGCAGAAGCCATCGTCGAATCCTGTCTGGCGGGAGTGGATGCCATTACTTTGGCTGAAGCGCTGGATGCGCTGGCCGATCGTGGCGCACCGTTTCTGTTGAATGTCCGCGACGAGCAGGGCCGCGCGGTGACGCTGCGGGGCCGCGCCGTGGGCGGCATGGCCGCTGTCTGGGTCGAAACAAACAATGCCGCCGGCCAGACGGATTTTCGCGCCATCCTCGATGTCATTCCGGTGCCCGTATGGCTGCGCAACGAGTCGCGCGCGCTCGCCTGGGGCAACAGGGCGTTCCTCAGTGCCGCCGGCCAATCCGATGTCGAAAGCGCCGTCGCGGCGCAGGCCGCGCTTGAGAAATCGGACCGCGATCTCGCCTCGGCCGCGCGTTCGGAAGGCCATGTCGTCGAATCGAAGCGCTTTGCCATCATCGGAGGGCAGCGCCGCGCGCTCGTGCTCACCCATATTCCGCTCGGCGATGGCGGAATTGTCGGCACGGCGACCGACGTCACAGAGCTTTCGAACGTGGAAGCGATGCTGCAGCAGCACATCGATGCCCATGCCGACACGCTCGACAAGCTGGCCACGGCGGTTGCCATCTTCGATCGCGGGCAGCGGCTGAGTTTCTTCAACGATGCCTTCGTGCGGCTATGGAATTTGCCCGATTCCTGGCTCGACCTGCACCCGACCGACGAGGAGATTCTCGATCGGCTGCGCGAAACGCGCAAGCTGCCCGAACAGCGCGACTATCAGGCCTGGAAACGTCAGCGTCTCGCATTTTATGAGCAGGCGCTCGATTACACGCCGGAGGATCTCTGGTATCTGCCGGGCGGCAAGACATTGCGCGTCATCGCGCAGCCGCATCCTTTCGGCGGCCTTACCTATCTCTACGAAGATGTCACCGAGAAGCTTGCGCTCGAAAGTTCCTACAACACGCTGATCAAGGTCCAGTCCGCGACGCTCGACACGCTGAGCGAAGGCGTCGCCGTGTTTGGTCCGGACGCGCGCCTCAAGCTGCACAACGCCGCCTTTGCGCGGATGTGGAAACTGGAGCCGGCGGCATTGGCCGGCGAGCCGCATGTCCAGAAGATCGCCGAAGCCTGCATCGGCCGTTCCGGTGACGCGCCGATATGGCAGAACCTCGCGGTCAGCATCGCATCTGGCACCGAACACAGCCGGAACTGGGATCATGTCGAGCGTGCCGACGGTACGGTTCTCACTCTCGCCATTGCGCCGCTGCCCGATGGCGCCATCCTCGTTACCTTCGCGGATGTAACAGACCGGTTCCGGATCGAAAGCGCGCTTCGCGACCGGGCCGAAGCGCTCGAAGCCGCCGACCGGCTGAAATCCGATTTCGTGCATCACGCCTCGTTCCTGTTCCGCGATCCGTTGAACGCGGTGCATGGCTTCGCAAGTCTTCTTGCGGCGGGTCAGGCAGGGCCGCTCGCGCCCAAACAGGCGGAATATGTCGACGCCATCCTCACGGCGTCGAACAATCTTGCGGATGTAACGAGCGACATTCTCGATCTGGCGCTCATCGATTCCGGCACGATGCGGCTCGAACTCGGCCAGGTCAATCTTCACGACCTTTTGTCGCGCGCCGCCGACACGTTGCAGAAACATGCCGACAGCCTCGGCGTCGCACTGCGCCGCGACTGGAATCCGCAGATGGGATGGATCATTGCTGACGGACGGCGCATCCGGCAGATCATCTTCAATCTCCTGTCCAATGCATTCAAATTCACTCCGCCGGGTGGCGGCATCACGCTCTCGGCGGCGGTCGTCGATGACGAGGTGCAGATCGCGGTGGCGGATTCCGGCCCCGGCATTGCGCCGGACGTGAAGGCGAATGTGTTCGACCGCTTTGCCGCGAAGGGCCGCACGGGACAGCCCGCGGGCGCGGGCCTCGGCCTCGCGCTCGTCAAGCGATTCATCGAACTGCATGACGGCTGGGTCGAGATCGAAACCACGCCGGACCGCGGCACCACGGTGCGCTGCCACCTGCCGCGGCGGATGCAGATTACGACTGCAAAGGCCGGGTAGGCCTGGAATTACAGCTTGCGTACTTCGACGGACTCAGCAGAAGGGCAGCTTCAGCTCCGCAAACGCTGCTGCAGATACTCGTCTCCTCGCTGAGCTTGTCGAAGGACGCAGGATGCAAGTGCAAAACGCCAGAGCGTCAATGCTGGCTCTGGGGCATGCGGACGATCAGGCCGTCAAGTGCGGGCGTGACCTTGATCTGGCAGGACAGGCGGCTGGTAGGCGCGAGTTCCTGCGCGAAATCGAGCATGGTTTCTTCCATGTCCTGTTTCGGCGGCAGCTTGCCGGCCCAGGCCGGATCGACATGCACATGACATGTCGCGCACGCGCAGGCGCCACCGCAATCCGCGTCGATCCCGGGAATGAGATTCTTGACCGCACCCTCCATGACGGACCAGCCGGCGGGCACCTCCACGACATGTTCCTTGCCGTTATGTTCGATGTAAGTAATTTTTGGCATTGATTGGTTCCAGGATTCAAGCAACAGATTTCATCGGAATTGCGGCGTCCGCAAGCCTTGCCGCCGCAACGGCGGCGCCTTCGGCGATCAGCTTGCGGCCGACAATATATTCCGGCGCGGCATTGACGGCCTCGACCGCGGCCACGCGGCCGTCTCGCAGATGAAACACCGCGAATTTCCGCGCTGCCGGATCGCCGCGCAGCACCAGTTCGTCGCCTTCGCGCGCGAGGCCTGCGATCTGCAGCTTCAGATCATATTGATCCGACCAGAACCAGGGCACTTCGCGGTAAGACGTCGGCCGCCCCAGCATGGCGAGCGCGGCGTGCTTTGCCTGGTCGATGGCGTTCTGCACCGATTCGAGCCGGATCAGCGCGCCGTCGCGACCCAGATGACGCGTACAATCGCCGGCCGAGAAAATCGCCGGATCGGCGGTCCGCGCACAATCATCGACCATGACACCGTCGTCGCAGGCGAGACCGGCCTCCTTTGCAAGTTCGACATTGGGCAGGATACCGATTCCCACCAGCGCAATATCGGCAGGATGCGACCGGCCGCCGGCCCGCACCGATGCAAGCTTTAGCTCACCTTCAAACGCTTCGACACTCCTGTTCAATGCGAATTGCACACCGGCATTGCGATGGACCTGCTCGTAGAAAGAGGAAATTGCGGGCGAGACGGCGCGGGCCATCACGCGATCGAGCGATTCGAAAACGGTTACATCGAGACCGTGCTTGATGGCGACCGCGGCGACTTCGAGTCCGATATAACCGCCGCCGACCACCGCAAGCCGCTTGCCTCTGGCGAAAGCCGCGCGCAGCGCATCGACATCCGCAATGCCGCGCAGATAAAAGGTGCCGTCGAGACCGGCGCCGGCGACGGGAATGCGCCGCACACGCGAGCCCGTTGCAAGCAGGAGCTTGTCATAGGCAAATGTCCGGCCGTCGGCCAGCGCAATGGTTTGCGCTTGGCGATCGATGCGGGTCGCCGCAATGCCGAGGATCATTTCGCAGCCGGCCTCGGCATAGAAGGCGGACGGTTTCAGAAACAGCCGCTCCCGCTCGAAAGTCCCGGCGAGATAGGCCTTGGAGAGCGGCGGACGCTGATAGGGCGGAAACGGCTCGTCGCCGACCAGCGTGAGCGCACCCGTGAAGCCTTCCGCGCGCAGCGTGGCCACAGCCTGTGCTCCGGCCTGCCCGGCACCGATGATAATAATGCGTTCCGGCATATCGTGCTGATCGATCGTAAGATGCGGCGAGGGGTCCGCAGCAGGGGCTCGGACACGTGCCGGCATCCCTAGCGTGACTCCGGTGCCTTGGCAAAGCCGATCGCTTGAGGAATATCGGCGCACAGCAAATCGCGAAAAGGTGCATTTCAGTGGCAGATCTGTCCGCTTTTCCCATCACGTCGCGCTGGCCGGCGGCGCATCTCGACCGCCTGCAACTCTATTCCCTGCCGACACCGAACGGCGTGAAGGTTTCCATCGCGCTGGAAGAGCTTGGGCTCGCCTATGAGGCGCATCGCGTCGATATCGGTGCGAACGAGAATCTCACGCGCGAATTCCTGTCGCTCAATCCCAACGGCAAGATACCGGCGATCATCGATCCGAATGGGCCCGACGGTGTACCGCTCGGTCTGTTCGAAACCGGCGCGATCCTCATATATCTGGCGGAAAAAACGGGGCGCCTGTTGCCGGCCGATCCGGCGCGCCGCTATCACACCATCCAATGGGTATGCTTCCAGTTGGCGCATGTGGGTCCGATGTTTGGGCAGGTCGGCTATTTCTACAAATTCGCCGGCAAGGAGATTTCCGACAAGCGTCCGCTCGAACGCTACCGCGACGAGTCGAAGCGCATTCTGGGCGTGCTCGAAATGCGTCTGGCGGGCCGGCAATGGATCATGGATGACGAATACACGATTGCCGATATTGCGACTCTTGGCTGGGTGCGCAATCTGATCGGGTTCTACGGCGCCCGCGAACTTGTCGGTTTTGATGAACTGACCAATGTGCCAGCGTGGCTCGAGCGCGGGCTTGAACGGCCGGCCGTACAGCGCGGACTGAACATACCGGCGCGCGAATAGCTGCAAACCGCGCGGACGGCCGAACCCGTGCCACGGCTATTGCGCCTCGCGCACCGCAACCGTGAATTCGGGGCCGCCGCCCTCGATTGTCACGTTCTGAAAACCGGCATCATGGGCCTGCTGAAATCGCACGTCGTGCTCCGTGATCATCTGGCCGGCCATGCCGACGGGTGGCACGGCGTCCAGTTTGAGGAGAAGATCGTGAGGAGGCCGGCCTTGCAAATCTGTTGTTGTCAGTTTCACCTGCCATCCGGTGCTGGTGCACTGAACCTTGCCGGTCACGATCAGATCATGCGCGGTCCCCGGCGTAGTATCATTCCATGCCTTGAACGTATCCCGCTCGGCCGTGCACCCCGCAATCGCCTGCGAGGAAACGACAACCGACAGACCTGCAGCCGCGACGAATGCCGGCAACCCTGCGAGGACAGATGAAACAGGCATATCTCTTCTCCGTTTGAGCGATGGCCGGTATATCGCCCAATCGCAAACGGCGGCAGACCGGCTCCGCTGGTTCTTTATTCCGTTTGTCGCCCGCATATCGAGTCCACCAGACAATGAGGGGTCATTTTCCTTTGTAGGATACCCGCCAGACGGTGCCGCTCTTGTCGTCGGCGATGAGAAGGCTGCCATCCTTCGCCACGACGAGGCCTACCGGCCGCCCCCAGACGCGCGCCGGCGATGTGCTGCCGTCCCACCAGCCCGTGACGAAATTCTGATAGGCGTTTTCAGGCTGTCCGTTGGTGAAGTGCACGCGCACGACCTTGTAGCCCGTGGGACGGGCGGAATTCCATGAACCATGCAGAGCGACGAACGCATCGCCTTTGTATTCCACGGGAAACTGGTTGCCGTCATAGAAGACGAGGCCGAGCGGTGCCGAATGCGCCTGAAAGAGAACATCCGGCGTTTTCGTCTTCGCCACGAGATCGGGCCGTTTGGCGCCGAAGGTGGGATCCGGATGCGCGCCGGTATAGGCGTAAGGCCAGCCGAAGAAATCCCCTTGACGGATGCGAGTGAGATAATCGGGCGGGAGGTTGTCGCCCAGCCCGTCGCGCTCATTGACGGTTACATAGAGATCATCCGTACCCGGATAGAATGCGATGCCAACGGGATTGCGCAGCCCGCTGGCGAAGGTGGAGAGCGTTCCGTTTGGATTGACCTTCTCGACGCTCGCATAGGGCACGGGGTCTTCGGCCAGATTGTCCTTGCTGCCGATGGTAAGAAACAGATTGCCTTTCGAATCGAATATGATGTCGCGCGTGAAATGGCCCACGCCTTGGGCCGGCGTCGTGTCGGCGATATGCACGCGTTTTCCCGAGCCTTTCAGCGCGCCATCGGCATAGGGAAGCCGCCAGATCGACTTCACATCGGCCACGTAAAGCGATCCGTTCCGGATCGCGAGGCCATGCGGCTGCGCGAAGCCGGATGCGTAAGTCGAAATCCGCGCCGCGCGCGCACCGTCCGCCGCGGGCCGCAACACGACGACCTTGCCGGCATCCGGCACCGCCAGGAACACGTCGCCATTGGGCGCCACCGTCATCCAGCGCGCATCGGGGACATTTGCAAAGGCCGAAACCGCAAACCCCTCCGGCGCCCTCGGCAGCGCTCCTGGCGGCCGCGGGACCACGTCCGACGTGTTATCGACGGCGGGGGTGGCGAATGGCTTGGGCAGGCTCGCGACGGAGACGGAGAATCGCTGCCCGGGTACATCCGCCGCCTGCGCGGCGCTCGATGCGAATGCGAGAAGAAAGGACAAGAGGGCACTGCGCGTCATCGATTTCACGCCTCCGGCGTCGTGGGCTTCATGCTGTGACTCAGGGGACGAAGAATATTATTTGTAGAAGCGGG
Source organism: Rhizomicrobium sp. (assembly GCA_035502355.1). Lineage (GTDB taxonomy): Bacteria > Pseudomonadota > Alphaproteobacteria > Micropepsales > Micropepsaceae > Rhizomicrobium. Next base: position 7,306 of record DATJUM010000082.1, read on the forward strand.
CCCTGCAAAATCGGTTGCTTGTTGATAAGACTCACATGAGTACGGAAGCGGGCGCGGAGCGCGGATTGGCGGAGGACGGATCTGGCCTTGAGGGCGGGCACGTTGTTCAAGACCTTGCGGAGATGGAAGAGCTTGGGCGGCGGATCGCCTCGATGATCCAGCGCGGCGACACCGTTGCTCTGGAAGGCGATCTGGGCGCCGGCAAGACCACGCTTGCGCGTGCGATCCTGCGGGCGCTGGGAGTGGCGGGCGAAGTGCCGAGTCCGACCTTCACGCTCATTCAGCACTATGAGACGCCGCGGCTGAAGATCGCGCATTGCGATTTTTACCGGATTGAAAATCCTGCAGAGGTTGATGAATTGGGACTCGAGGAGGCGCTGAAGGACGGCGCGCTGCTTATCGAATGGCCGGAACGTGCGCCGGGCCGGATCGAGGCCGACGCGCTGCGAATCCGTATCGGGATCGTTGGCGAAAGCGAACGTGCCGTGCAATTCTCGGGGCCGGCGCGCTGGGCGCGGCCGGTTTCAGGCAGAAGGGCGTGAGTGTGGAACAGGAACGGGGCGAGGCGGCGCGCGCTTTTCTCGCGCAGGCCGGCTGGGATGGCGCATCGGTCACGGCACTGCCGGGCGACGCTTCCAGCCGCCGCTACTATCGCGTGGTGCGCAACGGCCACGGCGCCATGCTGATGGATCAGCCGCGCGGTGCGGAGACACCCGCCTGCCCGTCCGACGCCACGCCAGAGGAGCGGCAGGCGCTCGGCTATAATGCCACGGCGCGGCTCGCCGGCCCCGATTGTGCCCGCTTTATCGCGACGGCGAATTTCCTGCGCTCGCGCGGGCTTGCTGCGCCGGAGATCTACGCCGACGATACCACGCAAGGCTTCGTGCTGCTGGAAGATTTCGGCGACGATCTCTACGCCGACGTGTTGGGCAAGGACGCTGCGGAAGACGTTCTCTACCGTGCCGCCATCGATGCCATTGCGCGCCTGCATGCAGAACCCGCGCCGCAGCGCCTTTCCCCTCAAGCCGTGCTCCATGATTACGATTTGACCGCCTGTCTCGCCGAAACCGACCTGATGACGGAATGGTTCATGCCGCTCGCGCTTGGCCGGCATGCAAGCGCGGAGGAGATGGCGGAACATCGCGCATTGTGGCGTGAAGCACTCGCAACGGTCCGTCCGCCCGATCCTGTCTTCGTGCATCGCGACTATCACGCGCAGAATCTGTTCTGGCTTCCGGGGCGAAGTGGCGAAGCGCGCGTCGGCATGATCGATTTCCAGGACGCGCTGGCCGGCAACCGAAGCTACGATGTCATTTCATTGCTGGAAGATGCGAGGCGTGACGTGCCGCCCGAACTCGCTTCGTCAATGAAAGCGCACTATCTCGCGGCGATGAAGGCGCAAGGCCACGAACTCAACGGCGAAGCGTGGACAGCGGAAGCGGCCGTAACCGCCGCGCAGCGCAACGCAAAGATTGCCGGCATCTTTGCGCGGCTGGCACAGCGCGATGGCAAGCCGCGCTATCTCGGCCATCTGCCGCGGGTATGGCGCTATCTCGAAGGCGATCTCGCCCATCCCGCGCTTGCAGGGCTTCGCGCCTGGTATGACCGCACCATTCCGCGCGAGACGCGGCACAGTCTGCACCATGAAGGAGAGTTGGCATGAATGGCCCCCGGCGCGCGATGATTCTGGCGGCCGGCTTGGGCACGCGCATGCGGCCGCTCACCAATGATCAGCCGAAACCGCTCGTCAAGGTGCATGGCAAAGCGCTGATCGATCATGTGATCGACCGGCTGGTCGCTGCGGGTGTGGAGACGATCATTGTCAATGTCCATCACCATGCCGCGCTCCTGAGATCGCATCTTGCCCGGCGCCGTGATGTGGAAATCCATATTTCCGATGAAACCGATGCGATCCTCGGCTCGGGCGGCGGCATCTTCAAGGTGTTGCCGATGTTTGAAGGCGAGCCGTTCTTCGTCCACAACGCCGATTCGATCTGGGTGGAGGGCTATGGGCGTGCGATGCCGCGGATGATTGCGCGCTGGAATCCGGAAGTGATGGACGCGCTGCTTCTCGCCGCCCCGCTTGTGACATCCATCGGCTACGATGGTCCCGGCGATTTCCTGATGGATGCGGAGGGCCGGCTGTCGCGCGTGCCCGAGTGCCGCCTGTCGCCTTTCGCCTATCCCGGCGTGCAGATCCTGCATCCGCGATTCTTCGAGGGCGCGTCGGCCGGTGCGTTCTCGATCAATCCGCTGTGGGACAGGGCGATCGACCGCGGCCGTCTTTTCGGCATCCGGCTCGACGGGGTGTGGATGCATGTTGGCACGCCCGAGGCACTGGTGCAATCGGAAGCGTATTTCGCCGATCTGATGCCGGCGTAAATCCGTGCGCGCGGGGCTCTATACGATTCCCGCCGGCGTCCCTTTCGCCGAAACGCTTGCGCGCGGGCTGATCGAGCAAATGGGAGCCGAGCACGATCCGCTCGCGCTTTCCTCGGCAACGATCTATCTGCCGACGCGACGCGCCGTGCGCACGCTGGCCGAGACATTCGCGCGCGTGCTGGGTGGCGCAGCGCTTCTGCCTGACATACGCCCGCTCGGCGACATCGAGGACGACGAACTGCTCTTCGATGCGGCGCTCGAAGATCTCACTCTCCCGCCCGCGATCGAGCCTGTGCGGCGGCGGCTTCTGCTTGCCACACTCGTGCATCGCTGGGCGGAACAGCGCCGCGATATGACGCCGGGTCTTGCACAGGCGACCGCGATGGCGGGCAATCTCGCCCGGTTTCTCGATGAAGCGGAAACACAGCAGGCAGATCTCGGAAAGCTGCGAGACCTGGTTCCGAAGAGTTTTGCCGAACATTGGGCCGACGTAAGAGATTTCCTGATTTTCCTTCACGAAGAATGGCCGAAGCTGTTGGCGGTGGAGGGCACTCTCGATCCTGCAGGGCGGCGCAATCTGCTGCTTGCACGGCTCACACGCCGTTACCGCGAAAAGAGGCCCGCAACGCCTGTAATCGCCGCAGGCACGACGGGCAGTATTCCGGCCACGGCCGGGCTTCTCGCCGCAATTGCCCAATTGCCTGCGGGTGCCGTTGTGCTGCCGGCGCTCGATCGCGCATTGGATGAAGAAAGCTGGACCGCGCTCGAGCCCGGCCATCCGCAATACGGGATGAAACAGCTTCTTGCACGGCTCGGCGCAGATCGCAGCGATGTCCAGGACTGGTCAGACATTCGTTCCTCCTCTCATCGTCATCATGGCAGTGATCGCCGCAGAGAAGCCCGCGTCGCGCTGTTGCGCGAAACCCTGCGGCCGGCGCCGACGACCGATGCGTGGTGGGCGCTCGCCGAGCGCGGCGCGGACGAGATCGCGCAAGGTCTGGACGGCATTGGTGTTGTTGCTGCGGCGCATCCGGGCGAGGAGGCGCTCGCGGTCGCATTGATGCTGCGCGAGGCGGTGGAAGAGCCGGGCAGGACGGCGGCGCTGGTCACACCCGATCGGGGACTTGCGCGCCGTGTCGCCGCGGAGCTGGGGCGCTGGGATATCGCAATCGACGATTCCGCGGGCGTGCCGCTCGCGCAAACGCCTCCCGCGGTGTTTCTTTCATTGCTCGCCGAAGCGGCGGCAGAGGAATTTGCGCCGGTGCCGCTGCTTGCGCTGCTGAAGCATCCGTTCGCCGGCAGCGATGAGGCTTCCGGTTTCCGCCGCCGCGTGCGCGCGCTGGACAGATTTGTTTTGCGCGGGCCGCGCCCCAATCCCGGCCTCGCCGGCATTGCGAAAGCGATCGCCAGCAAACGCGCGGAACGGGATGGGTCGGCGCTGGCACCCGTACTGGATGAACTGGCAAGCTGGTTTGCGGCGCTCACAGACATGCTGAAGCCGTTCAGCACAGCAATGTGCGCGCATGATTTTTCATTGTCCGGACTGGTCGAACTTCATTGTGAAATAGCGGAGGTAGTGGCCGGCAAAACCCGGCTGTGGGGTGGCGATGCCGGCGAGGCGGCAGCGGAACTGATCGAAGCGCTGTCGCGCGCTGGTGCCGATTTGCCGCCCATCGCGCCGTCAGCCTATCCGGTGCTTTTTCGCCAGTTTGCGGAAGAACGTGCGATCAGGCCCGCCTATGGCCGTCATCCGCGGCTCGCGATTCTCGGTCCGCTGGAAGCGCGGCTGCAGCATTTCGATCTCGTGGTGCTTGGCGGATTGAACGAAGGCAGTTGGCCCCGATCGGCCGCGGCCGATCCGTGGCTATCGCGGCCGATGCGCGAAACACTCGGGCTTGAATCGCCGGAGCGCGCCATCGGTCTTGCGGCGCATGATTTCGCGACGCTTTCGGCCGTGCCGCAGGTGATGTTCACGCGTGCGCTGAAAGTAGACGGCACGCCCACGATCGAGTCGCGCTGGCTGCAACGCCTGCAGCAGCTGACGAAAGGACTGAAGCTCGAAACCAAACTCCAAACAGCCACGCCCTATGGCCGTCTTGCGACGTGCTTTGCGGTGCCGGATCGCGCACCGGCGCCTGCATTGCGTCCTGAGCCCCGACCGCCCGTTGCCAAGCGCCCGCGCGAATTGTCGGTCACGCAGATCGAAACCTGGCTGCGCGATCCCTATGCGATCTATGCGCGCCACGTTCTGCGCCTGAAGCCCCTCGATCCGCTCGACGCCGAGATTGGCCCGATGGATCGCGGCAGCGCCATGCATGCGTGTCTTGAACAATTCATTCGTGAAACGCGTGACGGTTTTCCGCCCAACGCCGTCGCGCGGCTGATCGGTATTTCCGAGGAGGTTTTCGCGCGCTATGGCGTGCCGCAGGCGATTCTTGCCGTCTGGCGGCCGCGTTTCGCACGCGCCGCCGCCTGGTTCGTGGACGACGAGCACAGGCGCCGCACGGAAATAACACGCTCGTTTCTCGAGATCGAAGGCCGCGTGACGATCGAGGCGCCGGGCGGGCCGTTCGTGCTCAAGGGCCGCGCCGACCGCATCGATGAATTGCGCGCGGGTGGCGCCGCGATCATCGATTACAAGACCGGTCTTCCGCCGAGCGATTCCCAGGTCGGCGTGTTTGCTCCGCAACTGCCGCTCGAGGGTGCCATTCTCGAGCGCGGCGGATTCAAGGAGATTGGTCCGCTCACTGCCGCCGAACTTGTTTATATCCGCTTTTCGGGCGGCGATGTGCCCGGGGACACGCATGTCGTCAAAGGCGATGCGCACCTTCTGGCGGCTGAAACCTGGGACAATCTTGTTCGCCTGATCGCGGAATTCGATTGCGAGGGAACGCCCTATGTGTCGCGCGTTGCGCCGTTTCGCACCGATTTCGCGGGTGATTACGATCATCTTGCGCGGGTGCAGGAATGGTCGCTTTCGGGATGGGATGGCGGATGAGCGCGCTGCCGGTCACACAGGATGCCGCCGATCCGCGCCACTCCGCCTGGGTGTCGGCGCATGCGGGCACGGGCAAGACCTGGACGCTTGCCAACCGCGTGGCGCGCCTTTTGCTCGATGGCGCAGCACCACAACGCATTCTCTGTCTCACCTATACCAAGGCCGCAGCAGCCGAGATGGCGGCGCGCCTGTTCCGGCAATTGGGCGAATGGGCGATGCTGGACGATGCGGCGCTTGCCGAAAGTCTCGAAAAGATCGGGGCAGGGCGCCGCGATGAGGAAGGGCTGTGCGAGGCCCGCCGGCTCTTTGCGCTTGCGCTCGAAACGCCCGGCGGTCTCAAGATCCAGACCATTCATTCCTTCTGCCAATACATACTCGCGCGCTTTCCGATCGAGGCCGGCGTGCCGCCCGGCTTCGACGTGCTCGACGAGCAGACGGCGCATGAACTGATCGCGGAAGCGCGCAGCCGCGTGCTCGAACGCGCGGGCGAGGGCGAGGAGAAACTCACGGAAGCCGCCGGCTATCTTGCCACTCATGCCGGCGAGGGCAGGCTCAACTACATACTTGCTTCGGCGCTTGGCGGGGATCGCCGCAAATTCGAACGGTTTCTCGATCGCCTCGACCGCGATTCCGATGCCATTGCAGCGGCCGTCGCGCGGGCGCATGGCGTCGAACCGGGCGAAAATTACGAGGACATCGAAGCAGCCTTTTGCACCGAGATGAGAGATGCGAAAGCGCAATTCGGCGATATCGCGCGCTGGCTTGCAGGCGGCAAGAGCACGGACGGAAAACTCGGCCGGGCGTTGGCGCAAGCGCTCGAGAGTGGAAGTTATGACGACTTCTACAAAGTGTTCTTCACGGCCGAGGGGAAACCGCGCGCAAATCTCGCGACCAAGGGACTGATTGCCGAGAACGGCGAGTTGTACCTGCGTCTGCAGGACGCCGCGATCCGCTTCCACGAGGCCGAGCGGCGTTGTCGCGCCGCACGCGCCGCGGCACTGGCGCTCGCGGCCCTCACCCTCGCCGAAGCCGCGCATGCCGAGTACAGCCGCGCGAAACGGGCCCGCGGCGTTCTCGATTACGACGATCTGATCGCGGAGACACTGCGCCTGCTCGAACGCAGCGAAATGGCGAGTTGGGTGCTCTACAAACTCGATGGCGGCCTCGATCACATCCTCATCGACGAGGCGCAGGATACAAGCCCCGAGCAGTGGCGCATCGTCCGCCATTTGGCGGAGGAATTCTTTGCCGGAGACGGCGCGCGCGCGGAGAACGGGCGCGCCCGTACGCTCTTCGTGGTCGGCGACGAGAAACAATCCATCTTCAGCTTCCAGGGCGCCGACCCCGCGCAGTTCGAGCGCAACCGCGAGCATTTCGGCGCGCGCGCGGCGGGGAATTTCGTTTCCATCGGCCTCACCAGGTCGCGCCGTTCGGCACAGGAAATACTCGATTTCGTCGATGCTGTGTTCGCGAAGGATGAGGTACGCGCGGGTGTTTCATCGGCGGAAATCCGCCACCAGACCGCGCGAGAAAAAGCCGTCGGCCGCGTCCTATTCTGGCCGACGGTCAAGCCGGTCGAAGAACCGGACTGCAACCCCTGGCAGGCGCCTGTCGACATCGAGCCGGAATGGAGCCCGGTCGTGCAGCTCGCCGCAAAGGTCGCCGGCAACATTCGCAACTGGACCGGTGGGCAAAGTTATTTGTCCGGACATGACAAGCCGATAGAGCCGGGCGACATCATGGTTTTGATGCCGCGGCGCGAGCCATTTGCCAGCGAGCTGATCCGCCAGCTGAAGCAGCGCGGCGTGCCCGTGGCTGGTGCCGACCGCATTCATCTGCTCGAACAGATTGCGGTCATGGATTTGATCGCGCTCGGCCGTTTCGTGCTTCTGCCGGAAGACGATCTCAATCTCGCAGCCTTGCTGCGTTCGCCGCTTGCCGGTTTCTCCGAAGACGAACTTTATGCGCTCGCTGTCGACCGCGAGGGCCCGCTTTGGCGCGCACTCGAAACGCGCCGCGAGGAAACGCCAGCCTTCGCCTTCGCGCATGAGCTTCTGGCCGAAGCGCGCCGCCATGCCGATTTCACGCCGCCCTTTGAATTCTACGCCCACGCGCTGGGGCCGCGCGATGGCCGCAAGCGCCTGCTTGCGCGGCTGGGCGCGGAAGCCAACGATGCCATCGACGAGTTTCTCTCGCTCGCACTGTCGTACGAGCGGCTCAATACGCCATCGCTCGAAGGTTTTCTGCACTGGCTCGAAGCCGGCGATGCGGAGATCCGGCGCGACATGGAGCGCGGCCGCAACGAAGTGCGCGTGATGACGGTGCATGGAGCGAAAGGCCTTGAGGCCGATATCGTCATCCTGCCCGATACCACCACGATTCCCGAGGGCGCAGCCCGCCACGCCGCGCTGCTTTATGACGATGACGGCGTCTTTTTTCCGATGGCCGAAACGGACGCGCCCGATTGCGTGCGTTCGGCAAAGGCAAAGGCGCATGAGGAGGCGCTGCGCGAGCATCGCCGTTTGCTTTATGTCGCGCTCACCCGCGCGAAAGACGAGCTGCATATCTGCGGGTTCGAAGGCAAGCGCGGCGTGCGTGCGGGCTCCTGGTACGAGCTGATGCGGCCGATTGCCGAGGCGCAGGGACTCTTGATCGGCGAGGGCGACGATATCGTCCGCGAATTGAGGTCCGCGACAGGCGCGGAACAAATGACTTCCAGTTTGGCACCGGTCACGCTTCCCGGTTGGGCAAGCGTGCCGGCGAAACAGGAACAGGCG
>DATJUM010000083.1:0-3465 GCA_035502355.1 Rhizomicrobium sp.
GCGACACGGGCCCGGTGGCAGCGTTCGCAAAGCCAAAATAGATATACTTGATGATGAAGTCACGGTTGATCGCGTGGGCGATCGCGCGGCGCACACGAACGTCCTTCAGCGTGGCATCGTCCAGATTGAACTCAAGAAATGCCATGTTTCCGAGGGCCTCCAGACCAAATTTTGTGGCCTTGAGTGTCCCTCCCTTCAGCATGCTGGACACTTGTCCGAACGGGACCGGATTAGGAGCACCGAGAAGGACTTCCCCGCTCTCCAGCGCGACCTGGCGCGACCCTTGATCCGGTATCACCCGATAAGCAATTTTATCGAGGTACGGCCGTCCGAGTGCCCAATAGTCGGAATTGCGGGCCAGCAGGATGTAGCTACCGTGCTCCCACTGGACGAATTTGAATGGCCCGGTGCCGATCGGCGCATTTGCGTGCGGGTTCTGTCGCGGGTCGGGCGAACCCTCGAAAATGTGTTTCGGTATCATCGGCGTTTCCGCCGCGCTGAGTACCTTCAGCAGGTAGGGAATGGGAGCATTGAGGTGGAACACGGCTGTCAAGGGATCAGGCGTCTCCACCGCCGCGACATTGGCAAAGGTCGAGCGGCCGCGCGGGTGGAAGATCTTGATAACTTTCATAATCGTGAATGCGACATCGGCGGACGTAAAATCCTGGCCATCATGCCATTTGACATTTCCCCGCAGCTTGAACGTCGCCGACAACTGGTTCGGCGCTATCGTCCACGAAGTCGCAAGTTCCGGGCGGGGCTCGAAGAGAGGGCCATAGCCCAACAGCCCGTTGTGGATTTTCGGCGAGATTTGATAGACGGGAACGGAGGTATCAATCGCTCCAAGCAACGTCGCCGGCTCTGGCAATGCCATGGCCGCCAACGTGCCTCCGTGCTTTGACTGCGCCCGGGCACTCCCGATGGTAGTGTTCGATGCCAGAGCCGCCAGCATCGAGGATGAAATGAAATCCCGCCGCCGCATATCGCCCCCCGGGCGGGCTATGTCCCCTCTTGGTGCAAGGGTTGTGCTCGCCCGCTTAGCGCCGCAATCCAGGCATGGGGCGTCGGGCAGGAGCGGCACACCCGCCGGACGCTTTGCAGTTATAGCCTCAGAATTCGGCTAGCACGACGAAGCGGTTGCCATCAACGCGCCATTCCTTCAGCGGCTCGCCCCGCCCGAACTTTCCAAGTTCGCGCATCCAGATGCGGCGTGCGTGGGCGACACCAATGTCGCTTTGCGCGAGCCTTTCGACCGGCCGATCCGCCATGTTTCCGACTCCCATCTGGGCCACGTCATCCTGCAGGAATATCATGTTGACCCGCTGCGGGTCGACCTGATCCCACGTCATCTTACCTGCAAGGATAGCCCGCGCAATCGCCTCGCGGTCCAGATCCTCCCGCTTCAACCGCTCCGCGCGGCGCTGCTGGTAACGTTCGGTGACCAGCGAACCTTTTTCCTTCTTGGCAACCGTGAACTGCGTGTGCCGATTGTCATCATGCGGCACCCACCATGCGATGAACTCGCGGTACCCGACTTCGGGATCATCCGGGACACCGCGTGCGTAGAAGATATTCGGCATCGCAAATTGCGAAATGATGCGTTTGCCGCTGGGCCGCTGCGCCTGGTAGGTGACGCCCCAATCACTCTCTTTCGCCGAAATCGCCGGATTGTCGGTTTGCGAGTCCCAAAGCTCAGCGGTGCCATGCGCGAAGGCGATATGCGAGAGATCCGGCCCGTTCTCGAGATTATTGAAGAAGTGGCAGGCCCGCTCATAGCTGTCGTAATTGAGGACCAGGTTCTCGTCCTCGAACATCGGGTACCGCGGTAGTTCCGGCGGTTCGCCCTCGCCGAAATAAGCGAAGACCAGGCCGAGATATTCCCGTGTGGGACAGGCACGGATCGACACCTTGTCACAAAACGGCCGCACCTCCGCAGGTTGCTCGACGCAGTGGCCCTGCCCGTCGTACCGCCAGCCGTGATAGAAGCAGCGGATCGTGTCGCCTTGCACCCAACCGGGATGCAACACCATGGCCCGGTGCGCGCAGCGCGAGGCAACGACATAGGGCGCGCCGCTTTCACCACGATACAGCGTGAAATCCTCGCCCATGATGCGGATCGGCACGGCCCGGCCGATTGGTAGATCGTGTGAGTGATAGACAGGATGCCAGAACTGCCGCATGTAGCGGCCCGCCAGAGTATCCGGTGCCGTGGAACCTATATCGGCGAGCGTTACCTGCGCAACGCCGGCAGGCGGCTCACCTGCCACTGCGAGAGACTCTCCCACTCGTCCCCTCCTTCGAGCTTTTCCTCTGTGAATGCTCGCATCAGCCCAATCAGGCGTCCAATATATAATTAGGTGCCCTGTGATATCTTTTTCTGTATAACCGGCAAGGCGCGCAACAGCTCTTGCAGCGCCTCGGTGACTTGGTCGGAGCGCCACACGAGCGCGGTCTCGACCCTGAAGGAGGCCGTGGACAGCGTTTGGTACACGACGTCCTCATGAGAGCAGACGCGGATCGATTCGGGAAAAACCGAAAGACCGAATCCGGCGGCTATCAGGCTCAATGTCGTCTGCACATGCTCCGAATCCTGGACGACGTTGAGCGAGGCTCCCGACCGCTGAAAAAGACTGACGATTTTATCGTAATAGTCAGGGGAAATGCGGCGCGGAAACAGAATCATCGGCTGATTGCTTAAGTCGCGTATGGCGACTGCGCCCGGCCGCGCCAAGGGATGGCGGCGCGGAACAGCAACGATTAATGATTCGCGCGCTACGATCCGCGATCCGAGCTGTTTGTCGGGGGCCGGTGGTCGCAGGAAACCTGCGTCGACTGCGCCGCCGCGGAGCGCTTCGAGCTGCCGTGTCGTCGTGAGGATGGAGATTTCAATCGAGATCTCCGGCCGAAGCTCCGCAAATCGGCGCAGAATGGCGAGCACCGGAGCCTCGCCTCCAGGGACCAGAGCGAGGCGCAACACCCCGAGTTCGCCGCGAGCTGCTCGCTGCGCGAGTACCATCGAGCGCCGGCGCGTTTCCAGGATGGACCGCGCCTGAGCAAGGAAAACACGCCCCGCTTCGGTCAATTCGACGCTTCTGCGCGTGCGTTTGAACAGATTGACCGATAGGTCAGTTTCTAGCCGGCGGATTTGCTGGCTGAGCGGCGGCTGCCCAATGCGCAACCGGGCCGCCGCCCGACCGTAATGCAGTTCCTCGGCAACCACCACAAAGCATTCGAGCTGACGGAAACTGAACATTGCTTAGCAGGCGCTCCCGAAGCCGTCCAGGTCGGTGGTGGCAATCAGGGAACTCCATATCCTTATCCGCTACTAGGGCCTGTCGTCAATTAATCCAGCCAAATGAGGCTGGCGGCGAAGTGGACGGCTGCCAGAAAGTTCCTGGCAGTTTTGTCGTATCGCGTAGCAATAGCGCGGAATTGCTTGAGCTTGGCGAAGAAGTTCTCGATCAG
>DATJUM010000084.1:0-14543 GCA_035502355.1 Rhizomicrobium sp.
CCAGGCCGGGATGATCGACATCAAAGGCATGCTGTACGGCACGACGGAATATGGAGGCAAGAACAACGCCGGCGCCGTGTTCTCGCTTGACCCGACGACTGGCGCCGAAGCCGTGGTTTATTCGTTCAGGGGCTACCCCTCTGACGGAGCAGCTCCCGTTGCTGGTCTGATCGATGTCAAGGGCGTGGTCTACGGGACCACATTGGGAGGAGGTTCATATGACGCTGGAACGGTGTTCTCCCTTGATCCAACAAGCGGAACCGAGACCGTGTTACACTCGTTCCAGGGTTATCCTTCGGACGGTGCCGAGCCTGCTGCCGGATTGGTCGATGTCGACAATTTTCTATATGGCACCACCGAAGAGGGTGGCAGCAGCGCGGACTCGGAATGTAATAATGGTGGTGAGCTCGTTGGCTGCGGCACTGTGTTTTCCCTCGATCTGCAACTTGGCACCGAAACGGTACTCTATTCCTTTTGCAGCCAGGAAGCCTGTGCGGACGGCGACGGCCCCGTAGCTTCTATGATTAATGTCAAGGGCACACTCTACGGCACGACAGAGTACGGTGGTTACTATGGCTACGGCGAGGTATTCTCTGTTGTCCCTTCGATTTCGAACCCTATCGAGGCTTTCCGGGTTCGTCATGCCGGCTGAAAGGGACAGCTATGTAGCGCGCGGGGCCTTTGGGGGCTTCGTTCTATGCCGCGGGTCTCCTGGCGTCGCGCAAGCGCAGGCGATCTGTGGGCTGTACGGTTTGGAGTACCGCGGCGCCCCAGTCGTGACAGCTATCCCCGGAAAGCCGTTCTTATCAGCTGAGTCATCGAAGTAAGGCGCGCGAGCGCGCGATGGCTGCGCGAAGCGCGGGACGACGCGTGTTGAATTCTCGACGCTTCTCGCGCGCGAGGTTCGCGTGGGCGGGCCGGACGCGCGCGGAAACGGCCGGTGATCCCGGACCCTGGCGTCAACAGGCGATCCTCGGCCGTCTCGATTTCTCCCGTGCCTTAAACACCGTCCGCGGCAACGAAACGGAACGACGTCTTCGCGGCGGTCGCGCGCGATCATCGGGCGCGCGAGTTGGAGTTTCATCGGAAAAACCGCTTCGTCCTCGACATGCGCCGCCCGCTTGTCGCAAAAGCCGCGACTTCTCCTGCCATCCAGGATCAGTCAGTTAATGGCCACGTAACGTTCTCGGTTCGCCCGACCCAGTTCCTTTCCACGCCGGCCCGAATGCGATAGCTTCTACTGCCTGGCTTTGTGAGGATACGGGATGAGGGCGATTTCGACGACGCTGATCGCGTGTGCCTTGGCCTGCGTCATGCACGCTCCAATTGCTGAAGCTCAAACCGAGACCGTGCTTTATTCCTTTTGCAGTCAGGATTATTGCGCGGACGGCGCCTATCCCCATGCCGACCTGCTAAACGTGAAGGGCACGCTTTATGGAACCGCCTCGTCCGGCGGCGCCAACTACGGTGAATGTAACAACGACGACATAGCTTGCGGCGTGATGTTCTCACTTAATCCGCAAACTAGTGTCGAAACGGTGATTCACTCATTCGGGCCGGGCGACGGCTGGGAACCGTTGGACGGGGTCATCGCTGTCAATGGGACTCTGTACGGCACGACAGAAGATGGCGGTCGTGGCAAATGGTGCAGCTGCGGCACTGTATTCTCGCTTAACCCCACGACCGGTGCCGAAGCGGTGCTCTATTCATTTTGTGGTAAGAAATTCTGCAAGGATGGCTCCGGCCCCGCTGCCGATATTCTCGCTATCGGTGGTTCTCTTTATGGCACGACGGGCGGCGGCGGCGGCAGGCATCGCGACGGTACAGTGTTCTCGCTGGACATCACAAACGACACAGAGATCGCGCTGCATTCGTTCGGCGATCGTGGTTCAGGCGGCTTTGCTCCCCGTGCTAGCTTGATCAATGTAAACGGCACTTTCTATGGAACGACCGTCGATGGTGGCAAGCACGGTAGCGGCACAGTGTTTTCGCTCGACGCTGCGACCGGCAAGGTAAGGGTGGTCTACTCTTTTTGCAGTCAAAGCCATTGCGCCGACGGATCCGCACCTGTTGCTAGCCTGGTCAATATCAACGGCGTGCTTTATGGAACGACCGGCGATGGCGGCACCGGAAATTGCGGCAACTATGGCTGCGGCACGGTATTCTCCCTCAACCCTGTCGCCGGTATCGAAACGGTACTGCATTCGTTTCAGAACGACGGAAAGGACGGTTGGTGGCCGTTTTCCGGTCTGACAAATGTTGACGGCATGCTATATGGAACAACCGGCGACGGCGGGATCGGAAACTGCAACGACAACTATGCCGATGGTTGCGGAACGGTGTTTTCGGTCAACCCACGCACTGGCACGGAGAAAGTTATATACTCGTTCCAGAATAATGGCACGGACGGCACTAATCCCGTTGCCGGAGTGATAAGCATCCGCGGCATTATATATGGTACGACGGAGTATGGTGGTTCGTTCGGAGCCGGCACGGTGTTCTCAATCGTTCGCTGAATGAATCCCTAAATTGATCAGGTGCACAGGCTCCTCAAATATGCCGAAATCTGTTCCTCCAGCCGTCTTCGGCGTCAGTTGCGTAGAGGCGGAGAGGGCCAGTCAGCCCCTTCTGTCGCTCGCCCCAATGAGATATCTTCGATCGGCTGCCATTGCGAGGAAGGATATCGGATGAAGGCGATTTCGTCTGCGCTCATTGCGTGTGCGGTGGGATTAGGGGCCCGCGCTTCGTCCGCCGAAGCTCAAACGGAGACTGTGCTTTATTCCTTTTGCAACAGTGGCGTGAGCGGCGGCTGCACAGACGGTGCCTTCCCCTATGCCGGTCTGACCGATCTCAACGGTGTCCTTTATGGGACGACGTATTGGGGCGGCACGGGTATACGCGACTGCGATGGCGCCTTATCTCTGGCTTGCGGCACCGTATTCTCCTTCGATCCGCAGACCGGCGCCGAAACGATGGTTTACTCGCTTTGCAGCCTGAAAAGCCGTCGCGACAGAATATGCATCGATGGCAAGGAACCTGAATCCGGCGTGATCGATGTCAACGGCACGCTGTATGGTACGTCAGAGTGGGGCGGCAGGTACGGCTACGGTACGGTGTTCGCGCTCGATCCTGCGAACGGCGCCGAGACCGTGCTGTACTCGTTTTCGGATAAGCACAGGGATTACGAGTACGGCGCCTTTCCCAACGCGGATCTGATCGATGTCAACGGTTTGCTTTATGGGACGACGCCGTTCGGCGGCCGGCGCGGCGGCGCCGGCACGGCGTTCTCGCTCGACCCGGCGACCGGGATCGAGACGGTGCTGCATACGTTCTCGGCAAAGCACGGGGACGGCCGCGGTCCCCAGGCCGGAATGATCGATGCCAACGGCATGCTCTATGGCACGACGGAATACGGCGGCAAACACGGCTATGGTACGGTGTTTTCCCTTGACCCGACGACCGCGGGCGAACCGGTGGTTTATTCTTTCAAGGGCTACCCCTCCGACGGAGCGGGTCCCGTTGCCGGTCTGCTCGACATCAACGGCATGCTCTATGGCACAACGGAAAGCGGCGGCAGACACTTCGCCGGCATGGTGTTCTCGCTTAACCCGACGACCGGTGCCGAGACCGTGCTTTATTCTTTCAAGGGTTACCCCTCGGACGGTGCCGAGCCCGTTGCCGGCCTGGTCAGTGTCGACGGCCTTCTCTATGGGACGACAGAGGATGGTGGCAGAGGAAAATGTTATACCGAGGGAGGAGATTACGTTGGCTGCGGTACAGTGTTCTCAGTCGACCCGCAGACGGGTGCCGAGACCGTGCAATATTCGTTCTCGGAAAAGAACAATGACGGGCGATTTCCCGAGGCCGGGCTGATCGACGTCAGCGGCACGCTCTATGGCACGACCGAGGAGGGCGGGGCCCATGGCTATGGCACGGTGTTCTCTATCTTGCCCTGACGCGAGGCTCGTTCGAGATTTTCCGTATTCATCGCGCTGCCCGATAGTATCGACTGCGCTCGCGCGCGCATTAACCCACACACTTTCCACTCCGCGCGTTTGGCGCCTCAACTGGCGCCGGCTGCGGCCTGACGATTACAGTTGTTTGGGCTGGCGCTTGCGTGGGTACGGCGAAGCGTGCGGTATGCGTTCCGGCAAAGGAACGGGACTTTATTTCCGCCACACACTCGCCAACCATGGCTGCTGCTCGCGAGGCAGGCCGGCGGGACGGTAATAGTGTTCGAGCTCGGTGAAACCGACCTCGCGCATGAAGCGGCGCCAGGTAATCTTGCGAAGAAGAGTATTTTCGGGTTGAGCGGCCGGTTCTTCTGCCGAGGGATCAAGCCGCTTTCGCCAGCCGTTCCATCTCATGCGCGAACTCGAACCTCAGCGCCTCCGCTTCCTCCGGTGGGAGCCAATTTGCCATATTCGGAAAAACGATCTGCCACATGCGCGCGTCGCGGTCTGGCCAAGGCATTTTTTCGGCAGCGCGGGCGGTGGCTAGCAGGGACCGCAGGCGTGCGCGGATCGCTTCGGGGTTCGGCGAGGCGGCTCGAGGAGGCGCCTTCAGGCGATCCTCACCCGGTCCGAACAGGCTGTCCTGCGCCGGCATCCTTCCGGAAAGGTCAATCGCGTCTGCCATATTACCCCGGCTGTCGAGCGCCCAGATTAAGCGCCTCGCGACTCAACGATTCTCGCAAAGCCGCGTCCAGAACGGTATCGGCCTGGGCAAAGAGGTCAATCAGCTCATCGATGCGTCCACAGATATCTCGCAGTTCACGCACGAAGCTGAGATCGGCGGGCATTCCTTCACGTGCTTCCAGCCAGCGCCGAAGCAAGCGATAACCGCTCACGGAAAAATACCAAATGCGCTGGGACAAACCAGTAATGCGACCACTCCCGTCGGCGCACAACTCCAGCGATTCACCGATTGCTTCGGTAATCGCAACATTTCCGCGCGGCTGCGTTTCCAGTCGCACGAACTCTCGCCGCTCCAGTCCGCGTGGTTTGCGCGCAAATGTTTCGACCGCTCTGATCTGGAGCCCGATCCGTGCCGCTTCGCGGAAGACAGCGTGACGCGCTGGGAAGGCAACATGCGGAAACGCATCCTCCAAGTCCTCAGCGAAGCGCAGTGTGTAGGACGTTGCGGAGAGCAGGCATAGCATGGCATCGAACGTATCCTCTGGCGTTACCGCCTCTCCATACGCGCTGCTTAGCCCTTCAATCAGTGGGTGAGCAATGTTAGCCGCGTTTATGCTGGGCCGTCGGTCGTAGAGAGGGAATGCATATCCACCATAACTACCCCGGAAGGCATGATAATCTGGCATAAGTCCGTGACACCAAACAGCTGGCCCCGCTGCCGTACCAGAGGGTAGTGCATAAAGGGTCACATTCTCTTGTCCCCAAACATCCTGCAAATCCGGCCTCAGAAAATCGCCATAGGCTCGTTGATTATACAGGTACCGGCGATCAAGTGGTCGATAGCCAACATAAGTTAAGTATCGTGCATCAAAGGGGACCGCCCTTGCGCCATTCCATTGCCTGTCCCGGGTATCATGAAACATTTGTTCGGCTTCGTGAACTTCACAAAAAAGAAACAATCTGATCCTATTGCTTAATTCGATTGGCGACGGACTATAAACAAGGGCATCTCTTTTCGTTTGTAGCCCACTTCGCGAAAAATTGAAACATAGGTTCAATCCGAGGAACGCGTCACCTTGAAATGGACGCGGCCGCATATCGTCCAGTAGATCGCGTTCGACCGCAATGCTATTCGGCATTGTTCCTGTACTCGCCTGGCGCACTAGCCGGTCGCATTTCGCACGGCGACTAAATAGCCTCTCGGCCCAACTGTCGCTGTAAGCGATTTCGGCTACTTGACCCTCTATCTTGCTGCCGTCCGCAATCGCGAGCGTGATAGCGGTTCCTACTTGAATGTTGAAAACGCCCTGGTCTGCATCCACACCGGCGCGTTCGCCGCGACGTACGTCTCCGCGAAGATCGAATATCTCGATTCTGTCGAAGCGCTGTCGGAGCATCTGTCTCAATCCTGCGTAAGGCCAGCCGGTGAGGAACTTGCGATTTGTAATGAATGCGACAACGCCCCGACGAGGGGCATGCTCGGCTTCGAACAATTTCCACATTGCCCAACGCCAGAATGCGATGGAAAGTTCGGGAAAAGTGTTAAGCTGGTTGCCATGGCCGGCGTTACGGACTGGCTCTTTCAGATCATCCCATAGTTCGTCCATCCAGTCGCCAACCAGCGTGCGGTTCTCTCCCTCTTCTAGTCTCCTGTAGGGTGGATTGCCGATAATTGCCAGAATTGGCTGCTGGCTCTTGATTCTGTTCGCCTCGTGGCGTTCGTCGGCAATTCCTTCCGAGACAAACCCTAGGGGACCTGCTGGAGCCGCGGCGCCCGGTTCGGCCAGCGTATCCGTAAGATAAATGCCAAGCCTGGGTAGGTGAGCGACCTCTGTTTGTCGGCCTCCGCGTGAACTTTGCAGTGAATGATGGAGACGATAATGGGCCACTGCATAGGGTCCGACCAGTAGCTCAAAACCAAACATCCGATAGGCGAGGTTCCGAAGCGCCAGAGCCGCCATTCCTTCGCCGGCTCGCAACTCCTGATCCCTCACCCGCTGTGCGACTCCCAACAGAAAGGTTCCGGTGCCCACCGCGGGATCGAGGATGGTAACATTTGGATCACGCAGTCCCTCTGTTCGCAAACTATCCCGCAATGCGCGGTCGAGCGCACTTACCATGTATTGGACAACTTCAATCGGAGTGTAATAGACGCCGAATCGTTCGCGTTGGTCCGGATCGAACGTTCGAAGAAAGTCTTCATAAAAATAGAGGATTGGATCGCCTCCGTCTGGCCCGACCCGTAAAATTTCAATTGCGAAACTGTTGACCGTATCGCACATGACGTCGAAGCCGATCCCGATGTCGTGGCGGACTTCGTCTTGGCTGAGAACCCGCAGCGCAGTGGCCATCAGCGGATGCTCGTCCGGCATGTGCCGCCAAGCATCTGGTCCTACAGGAGCCCGCGTACCTTCGCGGACAAGCAGAAGACCGAATGCCAGAGTTTGGGCAAAGGCGGCCGAAAATAGCGCGTCGAAGTCCCGCGGGTCGTAGCCTCCGGCTTCGGGATGCGCGTACAACACATCTCGAAATTCCTCCCTCACTTGCAGTAGGGCAGCGCGGCCAACTCGGTGGTCATGCAATTCGGCCAGGCGGTCCCGCACAATGCCGCGCACGAGCCGCGCGGAATGAGCCATGTAGGTCGCGAGCTGCTCGGGATCGATCGCAACGGGCTCCGTCCCCGCCGCCGCGCACAATTGCTCGACCAGACGCAGAAACAGACTGGCGTCGTGGGCATCTATCGCGCGGTCAGCGCGCGAATCTTTGCGATCGGGCCGGAGGCATTCATCCGGCACCACGCCCGCAGATCCTTGCTCTTCGCCACGGAAAAACAGTCGGAACTCGATAAAATTGCAGGTCGCCCAACATGGGAGCTCCCGAAAACGGAGATACTGTCTTTCGTCCTGCGCTCGCCAGCGAGTCGGGTCAGCGGTTTTGTTCGGCGCCTTAAGCTCAACGAATGCGCGGGGCGGCGCTCCTTGCCGGACAAGCGCAATATCTGGCCTACCAACGCCGGGATTCCGAAATTCCGGGACGACTGTCAGGCGCAGGGCGATGGGCAAGAGTGGTATTAGCCCTTGAAGCAAATCCTGAAATGCGGGCGCCAGCCCAGTCTCTGGCACGTCCGCATTCGCCCTGCGAAGTTCGCGAATTCGGCTTGCATAGGTCTTCAGAAGGTCAGCTACGGGCATGTTCGGATGTGACTGTGGATATCGGCCACCTGATAAGCGATTCTGCCCGAGATGAGCGAGGCCCGAAACCCGCCCTTCAGGGGAAAGCGCCCAGCCAAGATTACGCGCCCAAGCTTGTGAAATTACGCCCGCCACACGCCGGCGAGCCATGGCTGCTGCTCGCGAGGCAAGCCGGCGGGGCGGTAATAGTGTTCGAGTTCGCTGAACCCGGCGTCGCGCATGAAGCGGCGCCAGGCGTCGAGATCATGATAGGCGCACCAGCGGCCGTGATAGCAGCCTTCCTCGTTTGCGCCGCGCGGGTTCGAGCTGAACAGAACGCCGCGCGGCTTAAGTGCCGCATGTAACTCCCGCAGCACGCGCGGGAGCTCGGCGCTCGGAATATGAAACAGCGACGCATTGGCGAAGATGCCGTCGAAGCGGCCGTACGGAAGATCGAGGGCGAGGAAATTCTGCTGCCACACCTCGAGGCCCTCGGCGCGGGCCATGGCGGCAAAGCGCGTGGAACCCTCGAGGCCGATGGGCGCATGGCCGAGCGCAGCGAAGGTTTTCAGGTCGCGACCGGGTCCGCAGCCGAAATCGAGGATGGAAAGGGGCGGCGGGCCTTCGATGTGTTTCAGGAGCGCCGCGATGTTCTGGCTCACGTCGTGGTCGCGTGTACCTTCCCAAAACGAATCGGCACGGTCATCGTAATATTGCAGCGTGAGGTGTTCGGCGCTGCCGGCTTCCCGAGCATGTTGGTTCATCATTGCGTCCTGTGGATGGCCTCAGAAATCCCACGGGCAAAGCAGGTCGAGGCCTGTCGCGGCAAAGTCCGCAACGTTCCGTGTTGCAAGGCGCCCGCCGTTGACGCGCGCAATGGCTGCCATCATTCCGTCGGGCGCGCTCATGGGCCGGCCCTGCCGCAAGGCTGTGCTCATAATATCGCCATAGGCAAGCGCCGCCGTCTCCGTGAAGGCGAAAATCCGGTCGGCGAAGCGGTGTCGCCAAGAGGCCAGACCCTGCTCCAGGCGAACGGCTCTTTCATCGGGCCGAATTTTCCCGATACCGAAGGCAATCTCGGCGATCGTTATGGTTGGCAGAGCGAGTTCCGCGTCGTGGCGCACGAGCCAGGCGAGGACGGCGGGACTGGGCGCCTTGCGCAGCGTCTCCGACACAATGTTTGTGTCAAGAAAGATCAAAGCTCCGGTGCCCGTGCGATCGTCCGGGTTTCGCCGATGACGGCCTCAAGGTCGAGATCGCTGCCGTAGTCCTGGGCGAGCCGCGCGTAAAACGCCGGTGCGGGCTCGCGGCCCGCTTCACGGATTTCGTAGGCTTCCAGCGCCCGTTCCACGATATCCGCAATGGAGCGTCGTTCGCGGCGGGCCAGACGGCGCGCCAGGTCCCGCGCCCTTGCGCTGCGCACGGAGAGTTGGGGTTCGGCCATGGCTGTCGCCTCGCAGTCGGGGTGAAGGTAGTCACGCAATCTGGAGATGGCAAGGTGGCTGGCATGACCGTTGAAACCGTGGATGTTGCATAAATAAACCGGATTGGGTATAGAGCTCGTCCGGGCGAAACAGGTCCAACGTATTTTGGCCGGGCGCCCAACGCGAAGACCAGTGAGGCAGTTTTCCCTGCAGCAGGGAAAAAAGCAGGGAACGAGAAAATCATTGGGAGGCACCTCCTGGGACCGCGGGCGTCCCGCCCGCCTGTTTGTGCCGTGCCAGTTCTGAGGGAGTTTCGTGCATGGAATTTCGATGGCCGGGTCCTGCGGGAAGGGCGTGCGGGCGGGACGCCCGCGGTCCCGGGCACGATCTCAGATCGGCACCATTTTTCCCTGCGGCAGGGAAAAAAGCAGGGAACGAGTAAATTGTCGGGATGCACCCCGGGACTGCGGGCGTCCCGCCCGCCTGTTGTGCCGTGCAGGTTCTGAGCGAGTTTCGCGCATGGAATTTCGACGGCCGGGTGTGCCGGAAGGGCGTGCGGGCGGGACGCCCGCGGTCCCGGGCACGATCTCAGATCGGCACCGGTTTTCCCTGCAGCAGGGAAAAACGCAGGGAACGAGAAAATCATTGGGCTGTATCTCCCGGGATCGCGGGCGTCTCGCCCGCCTGTTTGTGCCGTGCAGGTTCTGAGGGAGTTTCGCGCATGGAATTTCGATGGGCCGGGCGTGCGGGAAGGGCGTGCGGGCGGGACGCCCGCGGTCCCGGGCACGATCTCAGATCGGCACCGGTTTTCCCTGCAGCAGGGAAAAACGCAGGGAAGGAGAAAGTGTGATCGGCCTGGAGCAGCGGATTGCGTGCTTCGACGGGTGAGGGAAATTTTGGTCCGTCCGGCGATAAAGCGAGACCGTGTTCGCTGGAACACGAGATTTCCAAGGGAATATTTTGCAAACAAGCGGTGCGCGCCACCGACGACGCGAAAGGTATCGGTTTGTACGCCGCCGGTGCGAAGTGATGACATCGTGCTCGCGATGAAAGCCTGTCAACCGGCATGCTCCGCGTGAGAGGCTTTCCGCTAATACCCGATCGCTTCGCCGTCCTTGCGCATTTCGGAGGCGCCCCAATAGACGTGGTTCTTCGGGTCCCACTGAATCGCCTGGTAGCCGCCGAAGGCGCCGGTGCCGGGAACGATCTTGTAGCCGCGGCGCTGAAGCTCGGCCTTCACCGCGGGATCAAATCCGGATTCCATTTCCACCGTGCCGATGCCCGTCGAAGGCTCGCCGGTGGGTTCGGAGCCGCCGTAATGACGCCAGCGCGCGGCGTCGCCCGCCTCCTGCACATTCATCCCGAAATCGATGATGTCGGTGAGGATCTGCACATGGCCCTGCGGCTGCATATCGCCGCCCATCACGCCGAAGGACATGAACGGCTCGCCGTCCTTCATCACGAAGGCGGGAATGATGGTCTGGAACGGACGCTTGCCGGGCGCATAGACATTCGCCGCGTGCGGATCGAGCGAATAAAGCTCGCCGCGATCCTGGAACATGAAGCCGAGATGATCGGCCACGAGGCCGGATCCCATGCCGCGATAGTTGGACTGGATGAGCGACACCATCATCCCGTCCTTGTCCGCCGTGGTGAGATAGATGGTATCCCCGTCGTGCAAATTTGGATCGCCCGGCCCGAAATCAGGATTGGCATGGGCGAGATTGATCAGCTTGCGCCGCTGATCGGCGTAAGCATCGGACAGAAGTCCTTTCATCGGCACTTTCACGAAGGCGGGATCGGCATACCATTTCGCGAGGTCTTCATAGGCCAGACGCTTGGCTTCGAGCATGGCGGTCAGCGCATCGGCCGAGCCCACGCCCATCTTCTTGAGATCGAAGCCCTTCAACATCTGCAGCATTTCGAGCACGGCGGCACCCTGGCCATTGGGCGGCAGCTCATAAACATCATAGCCGCGATAATCGACCGAGAGCGGCTCGACCCATTCGCCGTGATGCGCGGCAAAATCGGCATAACGCAGATCGCCGCCGATGCGGCGGAAATAGGCATCGATGGTGTGCGCGATGCTGCCCTTGTAGTAGACGTCGCGGCCGCCCTCCGCGATCAGCGTCAGCGTGTGGGCAAGATCGGGATTGCGGAAAATCTCGCCCTGCGCCGGCGCGTGGCCGTCGATGAGATAGGTCGCGCGCGCATTGTCGAGCTCTTCGATCAAGGCCTTGTTCTTCTCGAACGCGGCCATGTTTCCTTTCCAGTATTGCGCGACAAGCTCGGTGACGGGGAAGCCATTGGTCGCGTAGCCGATCGCCGGCGCGAGAACCTCCGTCATCGGCAGCTTGCCGAAGCGGTCATGCAGCGCGAACCAGGCGTCCACCGTGCCGGGCACGGTGATCGGCAGCGAACCCATGGGCGGAATATGCGGCTTGTACGGTTCGCCGGCTTTCGCCCAGGCAGCCTTCACCTCGGCCGTCATCTTCGCCAGATCGCGGCCCATGGCCGCGCGGCCCGAGCCGTTATAGCCATAGAGCCGATGCGTCTTCGGATCCCAGACGATGGCAAAGAGATCGCCGCCGATGCCGTTGAGCACGGGCTGCATCAACCCGATCGCGGCGTTGGCTGCGATGGCGGCATCGACGGCGCTACCGCCTTTCTTCAAAATATCGATCGCGATCTGCGACGCGAGCGGCTGTTCGGTGCAGGCCATGCCGTGCTGTGCCAGCACCGGCGAGCGCGTCGCCCAGGGGACGCCGGAATAGCGGTCGCCGCGGCTGATCTGCGCGTCGGTTGTCGTGCTAATGAGCGCCATTGCGAGGACCGCTCCGAGAATCGTCGTTGCGCGTTTCATTGTTCTTCCGCCAGTTGGACATGACAGGAGGGCAGGCCGTTCTTCTCCGAATAGCGCCGCTGATATTCTTCGGTGCGCCAGACGATTTCGGCATGTCCGGTCCTGTCGCTGCAGACATCGAATCTCGCCTGTTCCGCCATGTCTAAACACCTCATGCCGAGCTGGTGCCCCGGTTTAACCGGGGGAAGCACGAACTTGACAGCGCTGCGCTTTTTCGTGCCTGTCGAATGAAGCTACTCCGGGATTTGTTGTTGTGAAAGTGATTGTGATCGGCGCGGGCGCGGCAGGCCTTTCCATCGGCTGGCGGCTGGTCCAAGCCGGGGTGGAGGTGGCGGTCATCGAGCGCGGCACGCCGGGCCGCGGTGCCAGCTGGGCCGCCGCCGGAATGATCGCGGCCCCGCTGGAAAGAGCCGAGCCCGACGATGCCGAATCGGAACTCGTGCGGCAATCGGCGAGCCTCTGGCCGGAATTCGCGGCCGAGGTCGAAGACGCGAGCGGCAAAGCGGTTTCGTTTGCGGTGAATGGCGGGCTCGTCGTTGCGCGCACGCCCGAAGAAATGGAATCGCTGCGTGCCCGTGCCGCACGCGGTGACGGCGAATGGCTAACGCCGGATGCTGCACGCCTGCGGGAGCCGCGGCTGGCGCCGGACATGACGGCCGCGCTGTGGATCGAAAAGGAAGCGAAAGTCGACAACCGCGCGCTGGGGCCGGCGCTCGCCGCGGCTTTCACACGGGCCGGCGGCGCGCTGCTCGTCAACGAAACGGTCGTGCGCTTCGAATTGGGCGAGGGTCGCGTTTTCGGCGTGTGCACGCCATTCGCGCTGCACCACGCCGATGCCTATGTGCTCGCGGCCGGCGCCTGGACATCGCGGATCGAAGGATTGCCGCCAGCCGTGCTGCCGCCCATCATTCCGGTGAAGGGCGAGATGCTGGCGCTCGAGCCGCCATCTGATCAATCCGCGCCGGGCCCTGCCATCATGGGTAGCGAAGTCTATCTGGTGGCGCAGCGCGGATATCTCCTCATCGGCGCTACCGTGACCCGCGAAGGATTTGACACAAGCACGACCCGCGCCGCAGCGGATTGGCTTGCCGGCCGCGCGGCTTCGCTAATTCCTTCACTGCCCGATTGGGACGTCGCGGAGCAGTGGGCGGGGCTCAGACCCGGGACGCCGGATGATTTGCCCATTCTCGGGAAAAGCGCCATCGACAATCTCTTCATCGCCGGCGGCCAGTTCCGGAGCGGCATCCTCTACACGCCGGCGATTGCCGACGCGCTCTCCGCGCTGGTGCTCGGTAAGGATTCCTCCTTCGACATTCGGGCCTTCGATCCCGGCCGTTTCGGCGAAAGTAATCGGCAATGACACCTGAACATGCATCGCGCGAAGCTCCCGTGCCGGTTCCGGCCGCCACCATTCTGCTGTTGCGCGACGGCGATGCAGGGCTCGAAGTGTTCATGGTCGAGCGCCATGAGAAGATCGATTTCGGCGGCGGCGCACTGGTATTCCCCGGCGGCAAGACGGCGCCGGAGGATTATGATTCCACGCTGGGAGCGCTGGTCGATGGCGCAGCGGACTGGTCCGACGAAACACGCGCGGTCGCCATCTCGGCCATCCGCGAAGCTTTCGAAGAAGCGGGCGTGCTGCTCGCACGCGACGCCACAAGCGGAGAATACATCGGCGCGGACCGTCTCGCCGCTCTCGATACCTACCGTGAACAACTCGAACAATCGCAGATCAGCCTTCCTGTATTCCTGCGGCGGGAACATCTCCGGCTCGCCTGCGATCAGCTGGTGCTTTTCGCGCACTGGATCACGCCGCGCGGCATGCACAAACGCTTCGATACACGGTTCTTCCTGGCGCGTGTTCCGGCCGGGCATACGGGGCAACATTGCGGCCGCGAATCCGTGGCGTCGCTATGGGTACGACCCGCCGATGCGGTCGCCCAGGATGTGCAAGGCAAACTCCTGTTTCCCACGCGGATGAATCTGCTGAAGCTGGCCCACGCGCGAAGCGTTGATGAAGCGCTTGCCGCGGCGTCGGCCCGCCCGCCGGTAACGGTCGAACCCTGGGTGGAGAATACGCCCGACGGAAAGTTCGTCTGCATCCGCGACGATGCCGGTTATGACGCGACCCGCTATCCGTTCACGGGAATGCCCTAGCTCCTGGGCTGGTAGACCATCAGTCCACAAACTGTTCGGCGAGGATGCGTTCGTTGAGGCTATGGCCCTGGTCGAAAAGCATGGTCATGGTGATGGAACGATCCTCGGCCACGTCCACGATACGGACGTCGCGCACTTCCTGATCGTCGGCAACCGCGCTGACCGGACGCTTGTCGGCTTCGATGATTTCGAAGCGCGCGCGGGCGCGATGCGGGAGCAGCGCACCATGCCAGCGGCGCGGCCGGAATGCGCTGATGGGTGTCAGCGCGAGCAGATCGGCGTCGATGGGCAG
>DATJUM010000085.1:0-9223 GCA_035502355.1 Rhizomicrobium sp.
GAAGCGCGGGGGAGGTGCCCCGCCTGTAAAGCGGCTCCGCTGTCCGGGCTGCACGGCTCGTCAAGCCGCTTTACTGGCGGGGCGGAGGGGGCCTCGCGCGCGTCGCCCCCCTCCACCCAGCCAGTAAAGCGGCTTGGAGGATTGAGCTGCCCGGATTGCGGAGCCGCTTTACAGGCTGGGTCCCCCTCCCCCGTGCTGCGCACGGGGGAGGAAAGACGAGGGTGCACGGGCGCAGCGGCAGGAACTACCAATGTTTTCCCTGCGGCAGGGAAAAAAGCAGGGAAAGCGCTGCTGCCGCGCGGGGGGACGGTCTATTTGCGGAAACTGATCGTCATGCGCACGAAATCGAACGTCACCGCATAGGGGAGAAGATATTTGTGGCTGATGATGCCGCCGATATTGACGCCCAAGCCCTTCTCCAGCCCCAGCGGAAATGTTCCGTACACCCCGGAGAGATTGGTTTGGGAAAGGTTGCCGAGCGAAAGCCGCGTGATCGGAAACAGAGCGCTTGGCGGCATGCCGATCCTGCTCTTGGCAGGCCCTTGCGGCGTTGGAACCGGAATGCCGGCACTTTGCAGCGTCGAAGCCGGGGCGGTAAAGGCGGTGCCCACGATCCCCGAATCGATGAGAAACATTTGCCTCGGACCATTGTCGAGACGTCCGGGCGCCAGAAGGAAATGGTCGCCCACGAACCAGAAGGGAACCTCGGCGATGGTGCCGCTGCCGGTTCGCGCCGGCGCATCATGCGGCTCGAGGATCAGTTTGTCGTGGACATAATCGAGCGTCGGCCGGAAATGCGACAGAAACTGGGTTCCGATCACCCCCGCAATCCGCTTGTTGCGCGCGAATGGGGTCAGTCCGCGCGTGCTCAACAGCATGGCGGGCACATCGTCGGTTTCCAATCCGGGCAGCGTAAACTGTTGGATGCGGCCGAAATTGAGCATCGGCCGCGAGGGAGCGCCCCTGGCCTGCGCGTTCGAGGACTGCACATGCGCATAAAGCGCGAATTCGGGATCGAGTATGATTTCGGGCGCGCCGGTGTCGATCACGAACAGTCCCTGGAATCCATTGACCTTGGCCAGAACGACGGGGAGCGGATCCGTCCATTGCAGACCGACGGTCACCGGGCCCTGATGGGCCGCAATCCGGTAGGGTTCGGAGTTGCCGAATATCTGGAATTCCGATTCCCGATCCGTCCGGCCGATCTCCTTCAAGAGCTGCGCCATTTCGGAGAAGCGGCCCTGGCGATGCATCGTCTCGGCCAGGAGCCCGACAGTGGCCAGGTCCGCGGGATTGAGCGTCCGGGCCTTGTTCAGAAGCGCTTCGGCTTCGCCCAGGCGGTTCTGATAAAGCGCGATGGCGCCGAGCTGGCGCTGCGCCTCTTCATATTGCGGGCTCGATTTGGGCACGGCCTGATAGGCTGTACGCGCCTCCTCGAATTCGCCCTGCTGGAAAAGCGCATCCGCGGTCGGAGACCTGGGCCCGGGAGGCTGCGGCTTCGGGGCCGCCTGCGCGCCCGCGGCGGCCAGAAGCATGGCCGCAAAGGCGGCTCCAGCCAGACATTTCATCATTTCCTCCGACGGTATCCAGAAAAGCCGCGGACCCTACCTTCGGCGCGGCGGCATTCCAAGCAAAACGGGAAACCTGTCGCCGATTTCGTCTTTCCTCCGCTCAGGCGGGATTTCAGGTCGGGTCGCTGATGGCGCCGTTCTGCATCGCGCATCGGGGTGGCGCGGCGCTGCGGCCCGAAAACACGCTGGCGGCGTTCGCACATGCCATCGCGCTTGGCGCTGACGGCGCCGAGCTCGACGTCCAGCTGACGCGCGATGGCCACATCGTCGTGGTTCACGATTTTCGGCTCAGTCCCGATCTGTGTCGGAACGAGCAGGGCGCCTGGATTGCTTTGCCGGGGCCGGCGATCTCGCAGCTTTCGCTCGATGAGATCGAGCGCTTCGATGTCGGGCGCGCAAGGCCAGGTGGCCGTTATGCGCATGAACATCCGGACATGGTGCCAGCCGACGGGGAACGCATACCGCTTCTCGCGGAGGCCATTGCGCTTGTGCGGCATGCGCCGAGACCGTTCCGGCTGTTTATCGAGCTGAAGACATCTCTCGCCGATCCGTCCCTGTCGGCGCTCCCCGAAACGCTCGCCGAGGCAACGGTGGCGATCCTGAAACAGATGGATTTCGTCGCGCGCAGCGTTCTGATCGGTTTCGACTGGCGTGGGCTCCTGCGCGCAAAAGCGGCCGAACCGTCAACGATTTGCTGGTTTTCGACACGGCCGCAAAGCTGGTTTGGCGATGGTCAGCCGCCGGTTGAAGACGAACCGCCGCCGGAACCGGCCTTGCAGGTGCTGCGTCATTGGGCGCTGAGCGGCACTTCGCCCTGGGCGGCCGGATACGACGCGAGCAAATTTGGTGGATCGGTTCTCGATGCCATCCAAGCGGCAGGTGCGGATGGCTGGTTCCCGTGGTGGCGGGACGCGACGGCAGAGGCCATCGCCGATGCGCATGCGCGCGGCCTCAGGGTGGGCGCCTGGACCGTCAACGATCCCGTCGAAATGCACAGGCTTGGTGCGTACGGCATCGACGCGATCTGTACCGACAGGCCGGACGCGATGATGTAATTAGTCCCATGGTCGCGAAGGAGCATTCCAACAAACGCCGGCCGGCCGCCGGTTCCGGCCTTGTGAGCTATCCGAGGTTTGACGCTTTCATGTCCGTCCCATTTCCCTTTTCCAGAGCCTCGGCCATCCGGTCGTAGTCGCGAGCCATGTTCAAGACCTGCGCCTTGGTACTCTCCTGGCACCCCTCCGCAAGCATCCGCAACTCTTCGGCGTGGTTGCGGTATCGCTCTATACGCGCGGCATCATCGCCCATGAGTCTGATCCTCCCCATTTTTGCTTTGGTTTACACGCAAATTGGCGCAGAAGGAATAGGCTGCCAGCCTATCTTAAGTTAATGGGAAGACCAGAAAGGCCGATCAGGAAGCGGTGGTGTATTGCGTCGCTCCGCCCGATCGTCCGCGATGCGCCGATCAGGTGTTTTCGCCGTCGGGATCGCGTTCGCATTCCAGGGCGCGTTCGTACCAGTGGGCGGCAAGCAGGAGATAGTGCATGCGGGCGTCTTCGGACCGCGCCGTTTCGCTGCGCGAGAGGGTGTCGAGTGCCAGTTCGCGGTAGTGGCCCGCGCACGCGATGTGGCTCGCCGTTGCAGCGGCATGAAGGGGAAGCATCGTCGAATCCCCGCGTCTTCCTCCTGATTACTTGGCGAACGCGGGGCCTGCTTTGGCCGTTCCATTTGAAACAAACCGGGTTCAAACTATGTATAATAACAGGTTAAAATTTGTTTTGGGTTGCCGCATCAGCTGCGTCCTTCGCTGTCAATGCGCGTCCCCGTCGATCCGAACCCATGGACGCCACGCTGGCTGGCAGGTAATTCCATGCACTCCGTGAGTTCGGCGCGGGTGCAGGCCGCAATTACCAGCTGTGCGATCTTCATGCCTCGCGTTATGCGGAAGGGCGCATCGCCGTGGTTGATCAATATGGCCCGGATCTCGCCGCGATAATCGCTGTCGATCGTTCCCGGCGCGTTGAGCACGGTGATGCCGTGATTGAGCGCGAGGCCCGAGCGCGGCCGCAACTGCGCCTCGAAGCCTTTGGGCAGCGCCAGTGCAATGCCGCAGGGCACGGCGCTACGGGTGCCGGGGGCGATCTCGAATGCATGATTGACGGCCGCCAGCAGATCGAGGCCGGCAGCCCCTTCGGTGGCATAGGCGGGCAGGGGAAGATCGCGCCCATTTGGCAGGCGCTGGACCGGGATTTTCACGTCGCGCCCTTGGCGAGCGTTTCGGCGATGCGTGCCGCAAGCCGGCGTGCCACGTCGAGCTTGTCCATGAGCGGCCAGTCTTCCACGCCCGTTGCGGTGACCAGATACACCCGATTTTGCGCGCCGCCCATCGCGCCGCCTTCCGCGCTCACATCATTGGCGACAATCCAGTCGGCGCCTTTGCGGGTGCGTTTGTCCTGAGCGAAACCGATGAGATTCTCCGTCTCCGCGGCAAAGCCGATCACAAGGCGCGGACGGTTCTTCGCGCCGGCAACAGTGGCGAGAATGTCCGGATTGCGCACCAATGCGATATTGGGTGCCGCATCGTCTTTCTTGAGCTTTTGATCCGCTTGCGTCGCGGGCCGCCAGTCCGCCACCGCGGCGGCGAAGATCGCGACATCCGCAGGCAGCGCGCTTTCGCAGGCCGCAAGCATGTCCCGCGCCGTCTCCACTTTCACCAGCTCGACGCGCGGCGGCGGCGAAAGTGCGACCGGCCCCGAAACCAGCACCGTATCGGCGCCAGCTTCGGCCAGGGCCTGCGCGATAGCATAGCCCTGGCGGCCGGAAGAATGATTGGAAAGGTAGCGCACCGGATCGAGCGGTTCGCGTGTAGGGCCGGCCGTCACCAACGCTCGCAGGCCGGCGAGCGGGCCGGCCGGCGCCAGCATGGCTTCGATCATGTCCGCGATCCGTTCCGGCTCCGCCATGCGGCCCGGGCCAAATTCGCCGCAGGCCATCTCGCCGTCATCGGGCCCGACAAAGGCAACACCGTCATCTTCCAGCCGGGCGCGATTGCGCTGTGTCGACGGGTGGTTCCACATGCGCACATTCATCGCCGGCGCCATGAGCACCGGCTTGTCGGTTGCGAGCAGGGCGGTTGAGGCAAGATCGCTGGCAATGCCTTGCGCCAATTTCGCCATCAGATCGGCCGTTGCCGGCGCCACAACGACAAGATCGGCCGACCGCGACAGCTCGATATGGCCCATCTCCGCTTCGTCGGTCAGGCTGAACAGATCCTGATAGGTCTTCTCGCCAGACAGCGCCGAGACCGAAAGCGGCGTCACGAATTGCGCGCCCGCCTCTGTCAGGATCGCGCGCGCACCGATGCTCCGCTCGCGCAGCCGCCGGATGAGTTCGAGCGATTTGTAGGCGGCAATCCCGCCGCCGATGATGAGAAGGACCGATTTTCTGGGCATGGTCATGGTCTCGTGCAGGCGAGCTTATAGCGAGGGCGCTTTCCAAAGTGTAGATTGGCCTGCCTTGGCGGACCGCAGCCAGGTTAGGGTTGCTTTCGCAGTGACTGACGTTCTTAAGCAACTGGAAAGCCGGGACCGGAAGTCGATCGGGAAATCCAATCTCGTCGGGTCGAAAGCCGGGAGGAAATTCGCTGGCACAGGGCCCCGATGCTTTTGTATCTGACGCACGACGCGACAAAACAAAAGTGCAGCAAAAAATTATGTTCGAATATCCTGACGATGAAAGATGGCAGAAAAATCAGGATGGAGATCTATGACAAAGGCTCTCGCGCATGGCACCGGCTGGTTCATTGAGCAATAGCAGATTTTTTTCCACTGTTCTGAGCGGCTGCATAACGGGCGAGAATCGGGCGGTTGGCAGGTTGTTGTACAATCTGATTTTTTCCGGAGTCAGGGACCGGCCGGTGCGAAACTGATGATGGTATCGCCGGGACCTGGCACAGGCCCGGTATCGACAGCAGCGAAGCTGAGCTTTCGGTCGGGCCTCAGTGACAACAACAGCTGTGCATCGTCAGGAAGTGTCCGATGATAGCGTTCGAAATCGAATTCGTCGGTCAGCGTTGTCTTGCGGAAATTCCAGCCCTGTTCGAGCCGGCGCGCCAGCGAATCGAGATCGTATCCTGCTCTCATCAGCGTTCTGCCACCCAGTGTGAGGGCGACATCCTTCGGATCGAGCTCCTGGCTTTCCATTCGCCCGATTTGAAAGACGTGCTGGCGCCCGAAAGCGGGGCCGAGGTCGGTGCACACGAGCGTATTATAGGCATCGCTTTCGGTGGCGGCGATCAGATGTCCGAAGCGCGCATGATCGAGCTTATGTTCCGTGGCCTCAGCCAGGATCTCGCCATAATAGACCGGCACCGCCGCCTGTCGTGCCGGCTTGAGCCGCCACCACGAATTGTCCGCAATCGTGACTTCGACATCGAGCGACATCAGCACTTTGGCAAGCGCGATCGTCCATTCGTTCGAACCCACGATGAGGATGCCGGGCTCCCCGGCGGACGCAAGACCAAGCCATCGCGCGAGCGGAACGGTCGTCACGCTATACAGCACGACGGTGCTCATCACGATTGCGAACACGAGCCCGGGAATTCGCATGCCGTCCGCAACGCCGGCTTTCGCAAGCGCGCTGCCGAATACTGCGACCGCCGCAACGGCAACCACGCCCCTCGGTGCAACCCAGCCGATCAGGAGCCGCTCACGCCATGTCAGATTTGTTCCGAGCGTGCTGGCGGCAATGCCCAGTGGCCGGATGACGAAGATAAGCAGCGCTGCAAAACCGGTGCTGCGCGGATCCGGCAGTGAGAGCATCCCGCGGCTTATGTTGGCCGTGAGAACGACGAATACGCCGGACACCAGCAGCACGGCAGCGTGTTCCTTGAAACGGCGTATTTCCGCGAGACTAGCAATGCGCGAATTGCCGATCGTCACGCCCATGACCATGACAGCAAGCAGCCCTGCCTCGTCCATGATGCGATTGCCGGCAACAAAGCAGGCCAGCACCGCGACGAAGATGGTGGGGACTTTAAGATATTCCGGCATGAATGTGGTGCGATAGGTGTAGGAAATCGCCTTTCCCACTCCGTAACCCACCCCCGCGGCCGCGCCGATTTCGGCGAAGAGTCGCGCCGCAACCTCGATGCCGCCGCTCCCGGCTCGCATCCCCGCAAAGGCTTCGAATGCCAGGACGGCGAAAAGCGTGCCGACGGCGTCGTTGACGATGGCTTCCCAGCGCAGGACCGCAGCGGTTCGCAAATCAAGTCGCGCATTGCGCAACAGCGGTTGGACCACGGTCGGTCCGGTAATTACCAGAATTCCGCCGATGACAGTGGAAGTGGGCCAGGAGAGGCTCACAACGAAATGAGCCGCCAGAGTGGTGAGCGCCCAGATGAGCGGCGCCGCGACGACGACCACCCGCCGGACAGCCTGGCTTGCGTCGCGCAAGCCGGAGAAATTCAGCGACAACCCACCTTCGAAAAGAATGATGGCGACTGCGGCAGCCACGAGCGGCATGATCAGCGCACCGAGAACTTTTGCCGGCGCGAGCAAGCCGGTAATCGGCCCGCAGACAAGTCCGGCGAACAGCAGCAGCACGATCGGCGGCAGACGGAAGCGCCACGCAATCCATTGGCACGCCATACCAACGAGGCCGACAGCGGCAAAGAACAGGGTTGTGTTTGTCACAGCGAGGCTTTTCCGACAGCAGCCAGATGAGCCGACAAAATCGGGATCGTTGCGTGCGACGCCGATCGCTGGAAATTGCGAATGTCAAACGCCTTTGATTATAAATGCCCCGGGGACGGCGCAGGGCGACAAATGTCGCTGTCCTGCGCCGTCGTAGGGCTATTTGCGCGCCGCGTCGCGAATCGCGTCTTTGACGCCGCCCACCGCGTTCTGCACCTTGCCGGCGGCCTTGTCGGCCGCACCTTCGGATTGCAGCTTCGCATCGCCCGTCACCTTGCCGGCCGCTTCCTTGAGCGCGCCCTTGGCCTGGTTGCCAATGCCTTCAATACGATCCTTGTCCATAGTGGGACCCCATCAAATGGTTGCGGTCGCAGAACGCGCTAACAATTCATAAGGTTCCCGGCGCTCGCCACGCGCCCGACGATCCGTCTGCGGAACATTCTGGGCCTGCTGCGAATTAAAACGCATCAATTGGCAGCCAGCCTTGGGGAGAACCAAATGCATAAGGCCATGATCTACGGCGCGCTCGTCGCGTGCCTTGCCACGACTGCAGTATCGGCGCAGGAGCCAGCCCAATCGGCGCCGCAAAATCCCGCCGTCAGGACGAATGACAACAATACTTCAAACGTGCCGGTGAAGGGGGCTAACAGCTTCACAGAATCGGAGGCGAAATCCCGCATCGAGAAACAGGGCTACACCGACGTCGGTACTCTTCAGAAGGATCAAGACGGTGTCTGGCGGGGCACCGCCTACAAGGACGGCAAGCCCGTGCAGGTCAGCGTGGACTACCAGGGAAATGTCAACGCCCAATAATTTTCGGCAAGGAGCGAAAATGACAAAGACACTCTCTCAACTTTACCGGGATTATCCGGCGGCGCATGCGGCCGCGCGCGAGCTGGAAGCGGCCGGCGTAAAAAGCGGCGACATCAGCATCGTGGCGAACAATGTCGAGCGCTGGGACACAAATGACAAGTTCAAACATGTTGATGCGAAACACGACAAGGACCACGACGGCGTGGATGACCGCACCGAAGGTGCCAGCGTCGGCGCCGGCATCGGCGGGGCCGCGGCCGGCGCGGCCGGTCTGGCCGCCGGACTGGGCGCGATCGCCATTCCCGGCATCGGGCCGATCGTCGCCGCGGGATGGCTCGCGTCGACACTTGCCGGCGCCGTTGCCGGCGGCGTTGCGGGTGGCGTGATCGGCGCGCTTGTCGAGTCGGGCGTGAGCAGGGAAAACGCCGATGTTTACGCCGAAGCCTTGCGGCGCGGTGGTGCTCTCGTCGTGGCCCGCGTGCCCGACGAAAATGTACCGCGCTGTCAGGGCATTCTTTCCCGATCGAGCATCGACGTGACCCGCAGGGCAGCAGCTTACCGGAGTGCCGGGTGGACAGCCTTCAATCCTGGCGAAACGCCTTACACCCTGGACCAGATCCGGAAGGATCGTGATCTTTATCACCCATAACGTCTTGACTTCGCGTGCCGCGGGGCGTGCAGAGCAGGACTGCACGCCCCGCCAGCAGGTCATCCTTCAAGCAACGCTGCCGCAATGTCTCCTCGAATGGTGCCGCGAATCTCATAACACAGGTTACTTCAACGGTTGGTAATAAGCGTGTTGATGAAATTTCTTGTTAGCGTTCGCGGCTCGATGTGGGGCAAATCGGGGTCGGCGGAACAATTCCCATGATGCCCGCGTTTGTTATTTGTATAAACCGGAGCAAGACAAAATGAACCAGCAGAATCAGGGTGGCCAGCACGGCCAGGGCGGACAGCAGGGCCAGGGCGGACAGTACGGCCAGG
This sequence comes from Rhizomicrobium sp., assembly GCA_035502355.1. Lineage (GTDB taxonomy): Bacteria > Pseudomonadota > Alphaproteobacteria > Micropepsales > Micropepsaceae > Rhizomicrobium. The sequence continues at coordinate 9,062 of DATJUM010000085.1, forward strand.
GTGGAAAAAGCGGTCAGGAGAAGCCGGGTCAAGGCGGCACGTCCGGCGGGGGCCAGTACGGCGATAAAGACAAAGACAAAGAGTCGAATCGCGGCGGCCAGTCAGGCAGCCAGCAGGGTCAGCGGTAACAGGCCGCCCCAGAAATACATGAGGAGCTCCGCC
>DATJUM010000086.1:0-28657 GCA_035502355.1 Rhizomicrobium sp.
CGGTCACCAGAACCTTCCGTATCATCCTGAAGACAGCCAACATATTCCATGCGGCCGGCTTCTGTGGCCCATGCCGGCTTCTGTGAGCCATTGCCACAGGAGCCGTAACGCGTTACAGTGTGTTGGGGCTGGCCCAGGAGATCGAAGTGACTGCAACCGCCGAACGGATGAGAATGATGCGCGAACGGCGGCGCGGGCGAGGGCTGCGGGAATTGCGCCTTGTCGTGCCCGACCCGCGTTTGGCGTCTGTCCGAAAGCGCGTTGCCGCCCAAGTCGGCCGTCTCGACCGGCGTCATGAAGACGACGCTTTGAACTGGATCGAAGCAGTTTCCGAATTCGACGCGTCCGATCCAAGCAGACAATGAAACGCGGCGACGTTGTTATCGTCGCGGCGACTGGCGATTACGGGAAGCCGCGACCGGCGGTCGTGGTGCAGACCGACGCTTTTCCCGACACCCATCCATCGATCGTGATTTGCCAGATGACATCCGATGTCGTCGACGCACCGGATTTTCGTGTCACCATCGAGCCGAACGAAAAGAATGGCCTTCGCATCCGTTCACAGGTCATGGCCGACAAGCCCGTTACGGTCCGGCGGGAAAGGATTGGCCAATTGGTCGGGCAGCTGTCCGAAGCTGATATCGGGCGTCTCAACATCGCCTTGGCCTTCGTGATGGGCCTCGCGGACTGACGTCGGTCATCGGGCTATGGCGTAGACGTAGTACTCATCATTGTCGGGCGTGGCCCGCCAACTCCACTCTTTACGCAGCGTGAGTTCCCGGCAAGTTTCGATGACAAATAAGGAACGCACATTGGCCCCCGGCTGGCCGGGCATTGGCCGGGCTTGCGGCCTCCGCATTCATTGTGGCTCGCTGATGATCCACGTCAGAGTGGTCTTGCCGCCGGGCGCGTTATGCCGCCTGATTTTGAGATGGATCTTTTTGCCTGGCATTGTCTTGGCGTACACGTTTGAGATCGCCCGCGCCGCAGCAGCCAATCTGTCTCGCGAAAGCTGGTCGCCCTTCTTGAGGCCGGTGGCGGCGACGAGAACGCCAACGGAGACATGGGAGGCACCCTCGAAATTTTGCGCCTCGAGTTGGCCCATCGGCGGCCCTGCATCGGGATTCAGCACGTCGAAAATAATCCAGACATGCCCCTTCTTTTCGGCCAGAGTGGTGAAAAGATGCCCTTGGATATGCCGCGCCTCAAGTTCCTTTGCGACGATCATCGTGTCGGCGTGAATATCGGCCTGGTTGATGCGCGCGCCGGGCTTGGGTTTCAGCTTTGCAGCCAGCTCCGCGGCATCGACGCCATGTGCACCGCTGAGGTCGTACCCATCCAATACATATGTCGGCGCCTTGGTGCCGGCCGCGAACGCAGCAGAAAGGCTGCACAACATTGCGAGAAGTGCGATCCGTGATATAGTTGCCATGGTCATACCCTCTCGTTGTTCTCAGCTATCGAACAACATCTGGCGCAAAAACTGTCTGGTTCGGGATCAATTCCTAGACGCGGCTCGGCTCGGCCAGTGCCGCTTTCAGCGGCCCCAGCCACGGTTCGAAGTTGCGCCACTGCTCCAAGGCCTGGCGATAGATCGGGCGACGCACCTGCCCGGCGCTGGGCGTGGCGACGGCACGTTTGCTTTGCCAAAAGCGCAGACAATCTTCCTCGAAGGGCAGCCCGCAAAAGTTGAGCATGCGCCGAATTTCATTTTCCGTGTCGTCGACCAGCCGCTCGTACGCCATGAAATGGATGTACCCGGGCATTGCCGATCGCCAATGCTCCATCAGCGCGGCGTATTCGACGTAATAGCGGCCGACATCGTGCAAGTCGTTGGAAAAATCGGCACCTTCCGTAAAGACCTGCTTGAAATTTGCGAAGCATGCGGCCATTGGCTCCCGGCGCACATCGATGATCTTGGCATGCGGCAGGATCAGCCGGATGAGCCCGGCTTCCATCCAGTTCCAGGGCGACTTGTCGGTGAAATAGGAGCGATCGGTCTTTCGGTACGGGCGCGATTCCTCGAGGTAGCGCTCACCGAGCGCCGCGAGCTGCGCCGGGCCCATGTCGCGCACGCAATCCGGATAGGCAGAGGGCGTGACGAGGATGCGGCTCTTCTCGAGATCATGCGTCATGTGGCTCATTGCCGGCAGTTCGCGCGTGGCTTCCACCAGACTGTGGCTTGCGAGAATTTGTTCCACCAAGGTAGAGCCCGCGCGTGGCAGGCCGACGATGAAAATAGGCGTGACCGCAGACGAAACCCGGGACGGAAGCGAGCGTGCGGCCAGGGTTCGGGCCGTGAAAACCGCCTTCACTCGGCGAAGATGTTCGATATGCGCATCCTCATCGTAGGATTGCCCGCGTTTCAGGAAAAACCCCCGGAACAGCCGCGCACCTTGCTGGTAGGCGGCGAAACTGGCGGAATAATCGCCGGCCAATTCCAGTGCATGACCGAGTGCATAATGAATATACATTCGGCTTGAGGGCGGTAGGGATGCATCCGCAAGGCTCGCGCGCATGGCAGCCACATCGGTCTCGGTGAGACACCCGGTCTTCATGTCGGCAAGGGCCCACCACACCCGACCCGTTGTGGGTGACAGCTCGAGGCAAGTGCGAAACGCCCGGGCGCTCTCATCGGCCCGGCCAAGCGCCTGCAGCACCATGCCATTGGCATACCAATGATAGGGGTGGCGCGGCTCCTCGCGCAGCAGTCCTTCCGTGATCGCGAGCGCGCCTGCGAAATCGCCGAGCCCGCTCAGCGCATCGGAATGCATTGCGCGGTATTCCAGTTTCCCGGGCAACCAGCGGCGCAGGATCTTTATTTGCTCGAGCGCGCGGGCGAAATATTTGGTCTCGAGAAGCAGTGAGACCAACTCCGCGCGGGCGGCGTAATAGAACGGCGAGAGTTCGAGCGTGCGTTCAAGGAGCGTCTGCGCTATTGCCAGATCCCCGTCGTGCCGCTCAAGGCGTGCGAGCATGCACGCAGCTGCGGCGTCCGCCGGATCGTCCTGCAGATGATCCCGCAGGATGTCCATCTGGCTGGCACGACTCAGGCCGGAGCACCGTTCCTGCAGTTTGCGCTCGCCATCCTCCAGTTGGGGCAGCGTCCGCATGTCGCGCGTGGGGCGCCATTTGGATGCCTGGCCCGCCAAGCGGGCAGCGGCATCATTGGCACGCGCGGCCCCCTTGTCGTCCGCAGCCAGGGGGAGCAGTTCTGCGAGCTTCTTCCAAGAGCCGAAATGAACGGGTAAGCGGCGTGCAACCGCGCGCAGTTCCTCAAGCGCGCCCTCGCGCATGCCCATGGCGTCAAGAGTAAGGGCCAGGTCATACTCCCGTGGTTGAGGCGCCGCCGCGGCTTGCGGATCGAACTCTGTCAGCGCCTTTTTCAGCGGTTCCAGCCACGGCTCGTAATTGCGCCACTGCTGCAGGGCATGGCGGAATATCGGGCGGCGCACCTGTTCCGCGCTCGGTGTACCAATGGTCCGGTCAGTTTCCCAGAAGCGCAGACAGCGTTCCTCGAAGGGCAGTCCGCAATACTCCAGCAGGCGGCGAATTTCCGTTTCGGTATCTTCGATCAGCCGTTCGTAGGAGAGAAAATGAATATGGCCGGGCATCGCGCTTTCGTAATGCCCCATCATGCCGACATATTGCGTATAATAATGTGCCAGATCGTGGAGATCGGTGGCGAATGCGGCATATTCCGGCAATATCTGTTTGTACATTGCAAAGCAGGCGGCCATGGGTTCGCGGCGAATATCGATGATCTTCGCATGCGGCAGGATGAGCCGGATGAGACCAGCGTTGATCCAGTTCCAAGGTCGCTTGTCCACGAAGCAGGGCAGTTTCGCCTTGCGGTAGAACTCCGCCTGTTCAAGGTAGCGCGCACCAAGATTGGCAAGCTCTGAAGGGTTCAGATCGGTTACGCATTCGGGATAGGCATCCGGCACCACCATGAGCCGGCTGAGCGAAAGCTCGCGCGCAATAACGTCAAGGACCGGCAATTCCGTCGTGGCTTCCACCAGGCTATGGCTGGCGAGGATTTGTTCCACCAGCGTGGAGCCCGAGCGCGGCATGCCCAGGACAAAAATAGGCGTGCAATCTGGATTTCCCGCCGAAGCCGTTCGGGCAAAAAGCGGCGCCGTGAATACGGCGCGACGCCGGCGCAGTTGCTCGACTTCCAATGCCGGATCGTAAGTATCGCCGCTACCGGCCGCGATCTCCCGCGCCAGCTCAGCGCCGGCCTGGTAAGCGGCAAAGCTTGCAGCGAAGTCGCCTCGTGTTTCAAGAGCCCGACCGAGCGCATATTGAAGACGCATGCGGCTGGATATCGATTGGCTGCCATCGCAAAGATGCGCGCGAATGGCCGCGACATCGTCATCAGTAAGATAATTGCCACGCAGCTCGGCCAGATCCCAGTAAGCCTCACCAAATCCGGGCTCCGACGCCAGCGCGGCGCGCAGTGCGCGCGCGCTGTCCTCCTGCCGGCCGGCATAACGCAACACCTGCCCGTACACACAACGAAATCGCGTTCGGGTTGGCTCCTCACGTATCAACTGCTCGATGAGGGGTATGGCCGAGTCGAAATCGTTGAGCCTGCACAAGATATCGGCGTAGAGCGCACGGTAGGTGAGATTTTGCGGGGCTTCGACAAGAAGACGACGCGCCTCCACCACGGCGGCCGCGTCCTCACCGAGAGTTTGCAATAGCTTCGTCAAGTCAGCGCGAGCGCCCTCGTAGCACGGCGCCAAAACAAGCGCTCTTTCAAACAGGGCGCGTGCCCTCATCAAGTCGCCGTCTCGCCATGCCCCGATGCCGAGCAAGCGAAGGGCGGCTGCATCGGTCGGGTCCCTTCGCAGGTGTTCCCGCAATGCTTCCATTTGCTCGGGCAGCGCCGCCATGCTTCGCAGGCGCTCCCGCAAGGCGCGTTCCGCGCTATCGATCTCGACGGGTTCGCGCGCGTCCACAGCGGCCGGCCATGCTGGCAAATTATCAGCGGCTCGCAGGGCCGCCTCGTTGGCTTCCCTGTCCTTCCCCGCAAGATGCAGCAGTTCGGCAAGTTTTTGCCAGGCGGGAGCGTGACCCGACGCGCGCGCTGTCACCTCGCCGAGCGCCGCCGTCGCCTCCTCGTGACACCCCATGGCCGCGAGCGTGAGTGCCTGTTCATAGGTCCCTGCCGGCGGCAGGGCGCTCGCATACTCCCAGTCGGGCAGTCTTGTGCGCGAAATCTCCGGTGCCGATTTGAGGATCATATTTGTTCCCTTGGCGGCGCGCGAACCGCGCGTTTGCGGCCGGGGCGTGAACCAGGTCAGGCGCCAGCCGGCTGAGCGAGAGCTTCCTTTAAGGGGCCGAGCCAAGGTTCGAAGTTGCGCCATTGTTGAAGGGCGTCGCGGTAGATCGGGCGGCGCACCTGCTGGGCGCTCGGCGTCACGACGGAGCGGTCGGTCTCCCAGAAACGCAGACAGCCTTCCTCGAAAGGCAGGCCGCAATAATCGAGCATGCGCCGGATTTCGTTTTCCGTATCCTCAACGAGGTGCTCGTAGCGCACGAAATGAACCCGGCCGGGCAGGACGCACTCCCAGTGCTCCATGAGACTGACGTAATTGTTGTAATAGCGTCCGAGACCATCAAGGTCGTGATGGAATTTCGAGATCAGCTGCTTGAACACGGCGAAGCATGCCGCCATCGGTTCCCGCCGTATGTCGATGATCTTTGCCTGCGGCAGCATCAGGTGAATCAGCCCCACCTCCAGCCAGTTCCAGGGGCGCTTGTCGATAAACCAGGTCCGATTGGTTCTGCGATAGGCGCGCGATTGGTCGATAACGCGGGCGCCGAGCGCAGCCAATTGCTCCTGATTCAAATCAAGAACGCATTCCGGGTAGGCATTCGGCGTCACCAGCACCCGGCTATGCCCCAGATTGCGCACGATGTCGCTGATGAGGGGCAGTTCGCGCGTGCCCTCCACCCAACTATGGCTCGCGAGAATTTGCTCCGTGAGCGTCGAGCCGGCGCGCGGCAGGCCGACAATGAAGATGGGCGTATCGCCCGCCGGTGCTGCAGGTGCCTGCACAAACCTCCTTCGAAAGTTCTCATGGCTGAAGACAGCCTTGCGCCGTCGTACCGCCTCGGTGCCGTCCGCATTGTCCTTCATGTCGGCGTCATCGGAACAGCTCTGATGGTCGGCCCCGATGGTCGTCGGTTCGTTCCAATCAGGTGCTTCGCGACGCTGTGAATTCGCGAGAGCAAGTCGACGGCCTTCATCATAGGCAGCAAAACTGGCCGCGAAGTCGCCCGCCCGCTCCAAAGCCTGCCCCAGGGCGAACAGTATCCGCAGGCGATCATCGACGCGCAACGCCCCCCCTTCAAGCTGCGCGCGCATCGCGGCGATGTCGGCCTTCGTAAGATAATTACCTTTTAGGTCCGCCAGGCCCCAATAGGCCTCGGCCAAGCTGGACTCCAAATCGAGGCAGTGACGGTAAGCCTGCAGACTCTCGTCGCGGCGGTCAAGAAAATGCATAACTCTCGCATAGGCCAGCCAATATCGCGCCTCGCTCGGATTTTCGCGCAAGAGGCCGTTCAGAAAGTCGAGGGCGGCGGCCGTTTCGCCGATATTCATCAGGACATGCGCGTGCCGTTCGCGATACTTCGCATTATCGGGCTCGTGGGCCACCAGCCATTGCGTGTGAGGCGCGGCGGCCGCGTACGCGAGGCGATGGACAAGGACTTCCGTGTAATCCTGGCGGATCCCAACATAGTCGGGGCAGACGTCCAACCCGCGCTCCTGCAAACGCATGGATGTAATTTCATCACCAGTAATCGCTTCCAGCTGCGCCAGCAGCCGCATCGCCGCCCCGTCCAGCGGTTCCGCGACCAGATGGTCGCGCAGCACCGCCATGGCATCTTCCACAGGCTTGCCCTCGATGCTTTCGCGCAGCTTGCGCTCGGCCTTTTCCAGCCGCGCCGACACGCGTTCACCGACCCCGTTCTTCCATTTGGCGGCGGCAGAGCCCACATGCCGTGCCGCCGCCTCTGCCGCAGCCGCCTGTGAATCCTCCCCCGCAAGCCGCAGCATTTCCGCCAGTTTGCGCCACGCGGCAGCGTGATCTGGCGCGATCGCGGTGCAGTCGCGCAGCGCCTCGATCGCCGCCGTGTGGAATCCCATCGCGGCGGTGGTCAGACCGAGTTCGTAAAGATGGTCCGCGGAAGCGCCGGTCACATCCAGACGTAAGGCAGACGATCCTTGATTTAGTGCCCGCGGGACGGCGTCCTGCGCTTCCGATTTAAGCAGATCGTCGACTGCCGATGGAGCGTTCGGCGGCCGACGCCCGGCACCGGCGAGGACCGCTGTCGGCACCACACGCGCTTTCGGTAGTGACACGCGCTCTCTCCACCCCAACTATCGACCGGATGGGAAATACCCTACGCCGCTTGTCTTCGCAAACCTAAGGCTTCCTTCGGTCAAAAAAAACCAGCGGCGATAACCGCCGCTGGTCTTGCAAAATCATACAATCCTTGATCACACGATGCGCAACGGCTTGCGCCGCGCGAATCCGCGTGCCGGATCAGCTGACGGTCAGGTTGACGTTTTCGTTCAACAGCAGGTTATAGCCATAGAACTTCTTGGCGCTCAGCTTGCCCTTGAAATTGCCTTTGCCCTTGGCGCTCGCTGTGTAGTCAGGCCCGTAATAGGTAAACGTGCCCGTGGCGCATGGATTTGTGGAAGTGGTCGTGGCGGCCTTGATCTTGCCGGTCTTCGACTTCGTGTACTTCTGCTTCTCTTTCTTCGGCTGCACGCACTTGCCGTTAGTCGTCGTCGTATACCAAGATTCGGCAAACAGAAGCCCTTTGAAGTGGCTGCTTACCGATCCGCTGAAGGTGACGGTGGTGGTATAGTTAGTTCCGCCCTTAGGTTCGGCCGTGTTGCTCTTGAAGTGCATGCCCGAATTGAGTCTGAGCGGTGCCTTCAAGATGGTCGACATATGAATGTTCGGTGACGCCAAAGCCGGAGCCGTCGACAGCGCGCAAACGGCGGCGCCTGCCAACATGGTGGTGAGAAGAGTACTGGTTTTCATCGCATACCCCCTTAATGGATATCCGGCAGGGAAATATTCACTGCCGGATTAAACGCTTAACAGGAGCTTAACTTATTGGCAAGTGCCCCGCACTCCTCAACGGCCGCCGGGTTGCCGGATATTCTGCCTATTGTGACGCTTGGTTAATCCTGCCCCGCGGTAAACAATTCCGGGACCGCCGAGCGGAAATATGCGAACGGGCGGGGATTCGCACGAGCGATTCTGCAATTGCTCGGACAAAATTCGTTAATGCGGAAGCGCCGGGAGGCGGCGCGGGGCAGGCTCAAACGGCAATTGCCGCGTGCCCTTGATCAGACGATAGAATCTGGGGGTCCCGAGCGTGCGAGGCACAAGGCGGGAGCTCAGGCGGGGATAGAATTTCGGCGTCTCCGGGTAGGCGTCAAGCACGTAGCCCAGCCCCTCCTTCATGGGACCAAGCCATTGCTCGTAATGGCGCCAGTGCGCGACGCCGCTTTTGTAGAGCGGCATCCGCACCTGTTCGGCGCTGATAGTGTCCACGATCCGATCCGTCTCATGGAATCGAAGACACTGTTCCTCGAAAGGCAGGCCCAGGCAGTCGAGCAGGCGCCGCACTTCTTCTTCGGGATTTTCAACCAAATGCTCGTAGATGATTCGATGAATCCTGCCGGGCAGAAGTTCGTCGAAATGCGCCATCAGTTCAACATAGTCCGCATACCAGCGCCCCATGCTACGCCGGCCAAGCGCGCGGTCCTGCCCCGCCGGAAAGTAATGTTTGTAGCAGGAAAATCCGCAATCGAGCGGATGGCGGCGCACATCAACTATTCTGGCGTTTGGCAGCATGAGATGAATAAGAGCCACATGCGCATAGTTTGCCGGCAGCTTGTCAGTAAAAAACGGCTTTCCGGATTTTCGTCGCGCGTGCGTGAGCGCCATATATTCCTCTCCCATTGCCCGAAACCGTTCGTTTGCGACTGTTTTCAAGAATTTCGGGTAGGCGGACGGGTTTGGACCCAGTTGATCAATGATGGCAGGCAAGTCCGGCAGTTCGCCAAGTCCTTCGATCGCCGAATGACTGGCGAGTATCTGCTCGACGAGCGTCGAACCCGACCGTGGCAATCCGACGACGAAAATTGCGCCGCACTCCTTGCATCCCGCGTCGGCGCGCGCTTCCACAAAGCGCGTCGTGAAGACGGTCCTCGCCTGCCGTGCGAACTGTTCGTGCTTCCTTGCGTCCGGCTGGCGAAGCTCGCGTTGGATGTCATTGCATGTCTTGTAGTGTTTGAAGGAATTCGCGTAGTCTTCCATGTCCTCGAATAATTTGCCCAGAACAAAATGCAGTCTTGCCCGTGATTCGACATCGAGATCCGGATCGTCGAACTGGACAAGAATTCGTTCGATCCACGTAACGTCAAAGCGGAAGGACTTGGCGGTGGCCAGAGCGTAGCTGGCATCGACAAGGAAAGGAAAGCGCTGAAGCACGCTGTCGAAAAGGGCGGCGGCGATTTCCGGCCGGTATGTCTTCACGATCTGGGCGTATTGCATCCACAGACCGGGCCGGTCGGGCGACGCTTCAAGAAGATCCTCGTATTCAGACAGCGCCGTCTCGTGATCTCCACTCCCCTCCAGCGCGATGGCCTTCAGGTGACGGTAGAGAAAATTATCGGGAGCCGATCTGAGCAGCTCCTCAATATGCGGGATCGCCGCACGATACTCGCCATGGACCGTCAACATCGCGCCGTAGCGAAACCGCGCGCCAAAGTACTGCGGGACGAGATCGAGTGATTTCTCCAGCAGCGATTTGGCGTCCGCCCAGCGGTCGGTGCAAAGCAGTACATCGGCGAGAAGCTTGAGTGCCATCGCACCGCCGGATCGCGATTCGATTGTTGCGCGAAGAATGGCTTCCGCAGCCTCGAACCGTTCCTCGCGCAGTGCGATCATCGCATCCCGAAGTGAGGGATCGTCCGTACGCGGCCCTAAACCTGATTCATCATCGCCGGGAAAGCGGAGCAGATCGCCGAGCGCATACCAGGCATCCTGGTCCAGGGGATCAAACCCGATGGCATGCAGATGAGCATTGGCAGCGCCGGCGATTTCGCCGAGCTTCTGCAGGGTCAATCCCAGTTCGGACCAGGCCGCCGAGAATTGCGGCTGCGACTGCGTCAGAGGCTCAAGGATCGTTCTCGCCTCCTGCAGTCGGCCTTTCCTGCGCAGGGCAGAACCAAGCAGATATCTCGCGACACTGTTATCGGTATGCCACGCCAGCGCCCGCCTGGCGCGCAATTCCGCGAGATCCAGGTCCGAAGCCAAAAGGTGGTCCGCTTCCTTGCGCGTGACGTAGCCCGATCGAGCCCTGGCGCCGACGCGCTGCCGCGGTTCAATTCTCTTGAGTTCCGCGCGTGCCTCCCAGAGCGGTTCGGATCTGTACGCAATACAATTCCCGTTCGAGATTTGCCCCGGCCCGGCAAGTTTGAACGACTTAAAAAAAAACATCCGCTGCCTTCATCGCTGGTTGTCGCTCATCACCTGGAGCTTTGGATTGCCGCGTTCTCCGCATTGCGCGCGGCAAGGAAAGCGTGAAGCGTGGCGACCACCTGCGAGCCCTCGCCGACGGCGGCGGCTACACGTTTGACGGATCCGGAGCGTACATCGCCGACTGCGAAAACACCGGGGCGGTTGGTCTGAAAGGGCAGCCGGCCCTGGCCGTCGAACGGCTCGGCGCACACGAAACCCTTGGCATCCACCTTGATCCCCGACTGCGCAAGCCATGTCGTATTGGGGGCGGCGCCGATGAACAGGAATAGATGCCGAATGGGATGCGAGGTTTCTTCGCCCGTCGCGCGGCTCTTCCAGCGCACCGCATCGAGCGAACCGTTCGTCCCTTCGAGCCCGGTCACCTCGGCTTGTGTCAGCACCTCGATATTGGGCTGGGCGGCAATGCGGTCGCAGAGATAGCGCGACATGGTGGCATCGAGCCCCTTGCCGCGTACGATCATCCACACCTTCCGCGCATTGCTTGCCAGATAGACGGCCGCCTGCCCCGCCGAATTGCCGGCGCCGACAAGCGCCACTTCCTCACCACCGCACAGGCGACCCTCGATTGGAGACGCCCAATAATGCACGTGGCTGCCTTCATATTCGGCAAGGTTGGGGACATCGAGCCGGCGATATTCTGCGCCGCTCGCCACGACAATCGCGCGCGATCGCACCGTATCACCGCCTTTCAGGCGCAGGCGAAACGCATCCCCGCCGCAGGCGAGATTCTCGACCTCTTCGGGGATGCCCATTTCGGCACCGAATTTCTGCGCCTGATTGTAGGCACGCGCCATCAGCGCAATACCCGTAATGCCGGTGGGGAATCCCAAATAATTTTCGATGCGCGCTGAAGCGCCTGCCTGGCCGCCGAAAGCGCGGCAGTCGAGCACGAGGACGGACAATCCTTCCGACGTCGCATAAACCGCAGTCGCAAGGCCCGCAGGGCCGGCACCGACCACGGCCACGTCATAGGTACTCGCCGCATCGATGGCATGCGACAGGCCCAGGCAGCGGGCAAGCTGGTTTTCCGTGGGGTTGCGCAGCAGCGATCCGTTCGGACAAAGTACAGTCGGCAGTTCGCCAGGCTCGATGTGAAAACGGTCGATCAGCGTCTTCGCGCAAGTGTCGGTATCGGGATCGAGCGTCTTGTGGGGATGGCCGTTGCGGCGCAGGAAATTATCCAGTCGCAGCACGTCGCGGTCCTCGGCGCGGCCGATGATGACCGGGCCGCCGACATTCTGCTCGAGCAAGCCCACGCGCCTTAGGATCAGCGCCCGCATGATGCGCTCGCCGAGTTCGGCTTCTTCGATCATCAGATCGCGCAACCGCGGCGGCGGAATGACAATAGCGACGATATCGTCTTCGGCTGTCCCGTCCACCAGCGACGGCCGGCCTGACAATTGCGCAAGCTCGCCCTGGAATTCGCCCGGCCCATGGGTAACGATCGACGCGTCAGGCGCATTATGCGGCGCCATCCGCATATGGCCGGAAAGGATCACCATCAGCCCTTCCGTCGGCTTACCCGCCTGCACAGCGAGCTCGCCGGACTTGAAGCATCGCGGTTCGCCGAACCGTTTCAGCCGTTCAATTTCGCGGGCGCCGAGCACCGGAAACATCTGGTCGCGGCGGGTATCGATGATCGATGGCTGTGACATAGTGGACCTCGCACGGCGCACAATATCAGGTTCCAAAGCTGCGTTCACCGGCAATTGCTGCCGCCGGCAGGGCTGGCGTGTCCGAAAATTAACGCATGTCGTGATGGATTTCTGCGTATGCCGCTGATAACTGATGCCTGTCATCATTCCCGTATTTGCGCCTGTCGGCGGAGCGTCCCTGCCCGACGGGCCCGAGGTGGTTCGCACGAAACTGCAGCCCGCCTTCCGGAACGCCACGCCGCATCGATGGAGCGATCGCGTGCGGGGCTTGCCGGCCGAACATCTTTCGCACAACGAGCGGGAAGCGAGGACACTCCGGCAGCGATTCCTGCGCCTGACCTTAGCGTGGCAGAGGCCGTGGCCAAGCTCTGCCTTCGCGGCCGGCGTCCTGGGAATAACGTTCCTCCTTCGTTTTGCGCTTGATCCGTGGCTCGGGCAGGGACAGGGTTTCTCGCTGCTGATCGCCGCGCCGTTTACGATCACACTCGTTGCCGGGCTTGCACCGGGAATCTTTGCCGGCCTGATTTCCGTCTTTGCCGTGTGGTTCTTCTTTCTGGGGACGTTTGAAAGTTTCGCACTGAGCCCCCATGATGGCGGAACGCTCGCCGTTTACATCGTTGCGACGGCGTTGTGCATCACCGTCAGCGACACCTTGCGTGCCAGAATCGCGCGGCTGGAAACGGAGAAATCGCAATCGGAAAAACTCGCCGGGCATCTGGCCGTGCTTATCGAGGCGATTCCGCGCGGCATTCTTTCGATCGACGGGCGCGGCCATATCCGCACGCTGAACAACAGGCTTGCGGAGACGTTTGGCTACGGGCGTGAAGAATTGCTCGGGCGGCCCTTCGACAAACTCCTCGTGGCGCGGTCCGGACTTGACGCAGCAAAGATTGGCCAAGCCGAACTTTCGGGCCTGCGAAAGGACGGCAGCGAATTTCCCGTCGAGATCCTCTTCAGTCCGTTTGTGTGGGACGGCGACCCGATGACACTGGCCAGCATCACCGACATCACGGAACGAAGGCTCGCAGAAGAAAGAGAAAGATTGCTCACCCGCGAATTACAACATCGCAGCAAGAATCTCTTTTCAAAGGTGCAGGCACTCGCCATCGGAACGTTTCGAAACGATGCTTCAATGGACGAGGCGCTGAACGCATTCACCGAACGCCTGTCGTCGCTCGCCCGCGCCGACCGGTGGCTCAACCCGCCCAATCCCATCGGTGCAAATCTTGCAGACGTTGTCCGCTCAGAACTCGCGCCTTTTGCCGATCAGATCGCAATCGGGGGAGCGGACGTGATGCTGCCGCCGCGGGTCGCGCAAAACCTGGCAATGGCGCTTCATGAACTGGCGACGAACGCCGCGAAATACGGAGCTTTGTCGTGTCCCGACGGAAAGGTCACCGTCGGCTGGACCGTGAGCAATACAGGCGACAGGGCCAACGTGCGCGTTCGTTGGCATGAAGGCGGCGGACCGCCCGTTCATCCGCCCCAACGCCGTGGATTTGGCACCACCTTGCTCGCCGCGGCGATGAAATGTTGCCGCTTCGACTACGCGCCGGAAGGCCTGATCGTCGAAGCCGAACTGTGGCTTTAGGGCAACCGAACGAAATTCGTTCCGGCCGGAATTCTCCCGTAGCGTCGTCTCAATCAGAACCGTTCGCCGACCATCTCCTCGCTTTTCGCCCACAGCGCCTTGGCGTGCTCGGGATCGAGCGCATAGGACCGGACGCCGCCGCGGATGGAGATAGCAGCGTCGTCAAGGAGCTCGGCGATATGGCAATCCTCGCAATAGCGGCCAGCGACTTCGTCTGCCGGCGCCACGACCCCGGCCCATACCGACGTCGCCGCGCCCTGCGGTATGGTCTTCCATTTGAACGCCGGTGCCCCGGGTGGCTGGTTGCGGGTGATCGAGGCGATCAATTCCTCGATGACTTCGGGCTTCAGGTGGCGCGCAAGTTCGGTCTGAATGCCGCCGGGATGGACGGCTGTGGCGCGCACGTTCCGGTTTCTGTGGCGGCGATCAAATTCGACGGCAAAGAGAATGTTCGCTGTCTTGGAACGGCCATAGGCGCCGAATTCCGTATAGGGCGTGCGGTCGAAATTCGGATCGTCGAGATCGACATCGGAATAGCGATGGCCAGACGATGAAAGATTGACCAGCCGCGCGCCGGGCTTCATCAGCGACGCAATGCGGTTGACCAGCACGAAATGGCCGAGATGATTGGTGCCGAACTGGGTTTCGAATCCGTCAGCCGTAACGCCCTTCGGGCATGCCATCACGCCAGCATTGGCGATCACGAGGTCGAACGCCTTGCCCGCGGCCATAAGCGCTTCGGCACAGGCGCGGACACTAGCGAGCGAAGCAAGATCGAGCGCCACAAATTCCAACCCGCCGCCCTGCGGCAGAGCGCGAATATGCTCCGTGGCGCGCCGCGCCTTGTCGAGATCGCGCGCGGCGCCCACGACTTGGGCGCCATGGGCAACAAGCGTACGCGCCGTCTCGACGCCAAGCCCCGCCGAAACACCCGTCACCAGCACACGCAGGCCGGCAAGATCGACGCCTTCGAGAACCTCATCTGTCGTGGATTCTGCGCCGAATGTTCTTGTCATGATAGCTCTTCTCCTGTGCTATCCTCGGGAAGAAACGGAGCCACCTCCGGTTCGTCCGGGGATATACGGAGGAATCTCCGTTTTACAAGAGGCCGACTTGCCCCGCCCTGCCCGCCAGCTCCGCGCCGATGCGCGACGCAATCGCGAACGTCTGCTTGCCGCTGCGCTGAATCTGTTCACCACGTCGAAAGCCGAGGTCACCTTATCGGCGGTGGCCCAGGCCGCCGGTGTCGGCATCGGTACGCTCTATCGCCATTTCCCGACCCGCGACGCGCTGGTCGAAGGGCTGTACCGCCACGAGGTCGAGCGCCTGAGCGACGCCGCACCGAAGCTCCTTGAGAAAATGCCGCCGGAAGCCGCGCTGGAGGAATGGCTACGCCGCTATGCCACGCTGATCGCCGCGAAGCGCGGCCTGTCGGAGGCGCTCAAATCGATCTTCGAGCCGGGCTCGGAAACAACAGCCTATTCCCGCGAGCGCATGACGCGGGCGATCACGCGTCTCATTGATGCCGCCGCAAGGAGCGGCGCGATCCGGACGGATGTCGCTCCGCAGGATGTCCTGCTCGCTATCGCCGCCAGCACCTGGTCCTTCGCCGGCGACCGCGACTGGAGGGAGCGCGCGGCGCGCGTGCTGCGGCTGGTGCTCGACGGCTTGAGATATGGAGCCGGGAAAAGGTGACGATGCAGGAAAAGCGAATTACCCTGTTGTCCCTGCACTTTGCCGATTACAACTTCGTGCGCCAGCATAAGAGCCTCCGGATTACCCCTGACATCTGAGATTCCGACTAAGCCGCATATCTATTTGCTCCGCCGTGCCACCTTTTCGATTTCTTTCCGTCCCCCGTAGCTCCGCTGCGAGCGTCACACTCGCCGGGAGAGCCCCCCAAGAGAATGCCACTTAGCAACTCGACCATTCGCTTATTGGAAAAGTTCGTCTCCACAAACGCCCGGGCCGCATCTGCGGCTGCAGAACACCAAGATTGATCCTGAATCGCCGCTGTTATCCGCTCCGCAAGCGCATCGGCCGACTGCTCAGGAACAAGGTGGCCCGTTACGCCGTCAATCATCGTCTCGCGGACACCGCCAACATCGAATGCAACAACAGGCACGCCCGCAGCCTGTGCCTCGATAAGCGAGTTGGGCAGTGCTTCGGAACGCGATGACAAAACAAACATATCCATCGCTGCCAAATATTCGTATACATCGTTTACCAGGCCAGGAAGAATGAAGAACTCCGTCAGATTCATCGACCGAATGTAATCCTGAGCCGCTCCATGGAGTTCCCCGTCCCCCAACATGATGAACTTGCATCTTGGCAGCCGGGATAGGACTTTTGCCGCGGCCTCAATCCAAAGAAGCGGCTGTTTTAAGTCTACGAATCGTATTGCGGTGCCAATGACGGATTCGTCCGGTCCCAAGCCAAGCAAATTGCGTCTCGCCTGTCGGGCAGGCGTACTGCTCGCTGTTGCAATTCGTTTAACTTCGGCTCCGTTACGGACGATATGAAATCGACTTGTATCAACCAGGCCCAACCAATCCGCGTAATCGTCTAAACATGTCTGTCCACAGGCAACAAGGCTCACTTCGGACCTTTGCAGAAGTGTCCGATACAAATGACGAATTGGATTTGCTTTATCGGTCTTTCGAGGGGCCATATTGTGGACGTGTAGGACGACTCGGGGAACCCCTGCGGCCAACGCGGCAAGTCCCGCGGGAATATTCATGAAATCAAGCGAGGAGTGGACAATACCCGGTTTATCCTTCAGCAACAGCTCGAATAACGCCTGCGCACGCGAACCCAAAGTGGTGCCAAGCCATGCCCATGGCAACTCCAGAGTCTCAGCAGGCCGAATCAATCTTACGTCTGAGCGCAGAAGCCCGCTATGCTTAAGATAGAAATCCCGATTGGTCTCGGAAGAAACATCGAGCGCATAGAGTCTTGCCCAGTCGAAACGAGGATCTTGCGTGAAACTCCGGATTGAATGCGCGACGACTCGCTCTGCGCCGCCACATGCAAGTGATGGAGTAATACTCACCAAACCGGTACCCCGGCGTTCCCGTATGATCGGAATCCCATCTATTAACACTTCGAGCACCCTCTCGGGCGACTTGATATCCGCGAAAGCAGTTGGGTTTTTTGCCGCCTCATCGAGGGAGGTGCCACATTTTTTCAGAAATTGATCCGCCAAATCGATTTGCTGCTTCAGTAGCGAATCCGTCGAGGCCACGTCCCGCGCTGCCAATAGAAGCTTGGCGTCCAGTCCCCAGGTTCCCCTCGCTAACGCAAATTTTGCGCGCTCGAATGTCACCTTCTGCGTATTCGTTGTAGGCGAAAGCTTTGTGAGTAATGCAAGTCCAGCGGTGACGTCGCCCTCGAGCTTCAACAGCCGAGCTCGCCAAATTGCGCCATCGGGATGGTTTTCGGATTTTTCGATGACCAGAGTTCTTGCATTGGCGGCTCTCTCATTGGCGTCAATTTTGAGCAAAATACTAAACGTGGCAAAGCACAGAGGCAGATGGTCCGGCGATTCAGCAAGTACCCGGTCGGCTTCCGCCAGGAGTGAATCCCGCCGACCGGACTTCGCGAGAATCTTGACGTATTCAGTGCGATAACGAACGTCTAATCGGGCCGCACGCTCGTAAAGTTGTAAGCTGCGTTCGATATCTCCAACCTGCCAATAGAGTTGTGCCGTCGCCAGCAGCGTGCGGCCATTCGCGGTTGGAAGAGTTGCCAACGCGGCAACCGCCTGTAATGCATGCCACCAATCCTCACGACCAGAGTATATCTCACTCATGAAAGTTGCTACATTTTGGTCGTGCGGCGAAATCGATTTGGCCCTCTCCAGAAGGCTTATGGCGCCCAGGTCATCGCCAGCGCGATGCAGCAACCTGGCCGCTGCCCGCAGCCGGCCTATTTTTCCGTGCCTTTCGCCCCAGTAGATCGCGCTCTGGCAAACGGGCTTAAGGGTCTGGACGACTTCATTCAGGTCCTGCGATGAAAGCCGTTCGAACCGAGTGAGGCTATCCGCTAAGTCATGTTCTGGAAGAATTCCCGCGGGAAGGCATTTGTCGGCCCTGCGCTTTGGCCCTCGGGCAGGCCAATGCCTGATGTTGCCTGCAGAGCTCATGTTATGGTGACTCTGCTGGTGCAGAACGCCGCGGGGCGATTGGGCAGTTGACGCCACGCGGCTCCCATCTTTCGGGAATGAACGGGCGCCCCAGCGGAATCGAGCAAAATAAACTCGCATGGTGCGGTCGAGTCCATTAACGTTTGACCGGCCGAGAGTGGCGGCCTGCAGGATGGCGATGTATGCCTGGCGCGCACCCCATTTTGCATGCACCCGGCAATCTCGCACTCCGCAATGAGACACCGTCCTGTGGCATTTCGTGATGAAACCTCCGCTCGCGCCCCTAAGTCGACACCCACCAGGGAGCGATTGATAACCGGGTTTGGTTTCCGATATGTTAATCGCGACCATCGTGGCGGTATCGTTTCAATTAACGAAGTAAGTAATGCGAAAATTTCCTGCGGCGCGCATTTGCACAGAAACTGAACCGGTCGTAGTCCAATCACGCGATACTTTCATTTGTTTGATCGCTGGGAGCCGGGCGCAGAACACCGGTCGTCTTCATGTCCGGATGTCCCAGTTCCCCGAGGGGCGCGGTTGACGCTGATGCACTTCTGCGCGAATCGAACTATAATTATTGGCCGGTGGCTTCGGTCGCTCGCCATGTCTTCGTGACTGCAGGAGGTGGATGTGGCTGTGCGCTTTATGTTACTGATGCCGTGGGGACGCGTAGGAAGTAATTTGTTGATGGCTATTCTCCGGCAATCTGCGCCAATGAAGCTCGATAACGAACAGTTTAACCGGCTCGGGACCGATGCCGAGCAAGAAAGCTGGCTTACCGAGTTCTATGAGCTGAACGCCAAGATTCCCTCAGCTGAAATAATTGGATCTAAACAAAACGTACTCGCGATTCGCGACTTTGAAAGAATGCGCGCCAGGTTGATCAATTATGGTATTCGGCTGGTTCGCCTCCGGCGCGATAATGTGGTCAAGACGGCCGTTTCCCAGATGCGTGCCGAACAATATGCCGACAAAACAGAGCGCGAAACGGGAAAACGCCATTGGGCGGTCAAAAGGGGTGCCAAGAGGCTGGAGGCCACGGAAATCGATCCTGATGTGTTATTGAGGCGAATTGAACTGATCGAAACATTGCAGCAACGCCTTATGACCGGCTTTGCAGACCATGAGGCGCTTGACCTGGAGTATGAGGAAATAAACTGTTCATTCGATGAAACAGCGGACAGGCTCTGTTCATTTCTGGAAATTCCCAGAAAGAAAAACTATCGGATTCCGCACGCAAAGGCCACTCCAAATGATGTGCGTTCGTCGATTCGAAATCTTGAAGCCGTCGAGGCAAAGCTCATTGGAACTCGCTATGCCGGCATGTTATTCGATGGGCCGAACCCCCGAAGTGCCGGTCCGAATGATGATTGCAGAAATCACCGCGTAATATCCCGACCGGGGCCATTTCCCAATCGACGTTAGGGCCGGGGCTCCGGGCAGTTGCGACGTCAACCAAGCTTGCCCGGCGCACGGAACGCCTCACTTGTTGGCCTGCTGGCTCTTTAATTGTCGGGTCCGGCGGAGCTGGATCTGACGCACCTTTTCTTCAGCTTCGAGTGTCCTCAGCCGAAACTCTGTTTTCTGGGCCGTAAGTTCCGCGATTCGCGTTTCCGCCTCCAGCTTACGGATTTCCTCGTTTAAGTTTCCGGTGTTCTTCTGGCTGCTCGGCATCGCCCGTTCTCCTCGTCTGGCCATATGCTTCGCCAATCTTGGCCAAGCCACAAGCCGCAAAATCACGGTTACACGAGAGTGCGGTGAAATCTCAACCCTTTGACAAAACAATTGTGTTCGCCTTCATGGCGCGAATCGGCTAGGAGCCGAACGGATCTCCTGTTGGAGCCGTGCGATTTCCTCCTCGGGAACCATGTGACGACAAGATCGACCCGTGCACCTCCAGAGCTGACCCGAGCGTGGGCGGCGAAAATTCGAAATGCCGAGGATATAATCCGGCAACGCCAGGACCGTTCTGGCGCTCTCGCGCTTGCGAAGGCAGCGGCACAACTGGCAACAAAAATTGGCGAACCCACACCATTACGTCGGTCCGCGAGTGTCCTGGAATCACTCGGGGGGGAGCCATCCACCATAGCGCGAATTCGCAGGTTAGCTGAAAAAGCGCGGAGGAAAACAGAACAGAATCAAAAGGGAGGGGAACCGGCAGCATTATTCGAGGCGATAGGAATCGTGCCTGAAGCGGCCCGTGGCACGGTCTTCAAGTATCTGGATTACGAGAGTGGCCCCAGCCATCTGCGAAAGGTACGAAATAAGGCATTGATCGCGTGCACGTCCCGAACGGGCAGCACGCTCTTATGTGCCCATCTGCAGCGAATTGGTCTCGATGCACAGGAGCACTTCAATCTTGAGCATTCCGTGAGGGATGCTTCTTTCGCCGGAGAAGCGCGCACGATACGGGATTACGGGAACAGGCTTGGCAGGGTGGCCGTCTCAAACAACTGGTTCGTGACCAAGGGCGCTTTGGAGACACTTCTTTTCCTGAGTTATCTCGGAGAGTTCCCGGAGCACAGCGCGGAGTGGAAGATCATTTATATCCGCCGCAGAAACGTCATTCGTCAAGCCATATCAATGGAGATTGCCGAGAAAACGCAACAATGGCATGTTGGCCTGTCGCCAACAGATATTGTCGGCCCGAACGATTATTCATTTGAATCACTGTGGAAGCACCTGCAATATGTCTTTGCGGCGAATTCCCAGTGGGAGCGTGCTTTTATTCTGTTGGGGCTCACGCCGCACAGAGTCTTCTTCGAGGATTTCATCTCCAATACCAGGCAGGAGATGAGGTCAGTCACAAAATTTCTTGGTATCGCACCGTCGCAACTGACACGCCCAGATGATCGGCCTTTGCTTCCCGTATCCCAATCGACGACGCTTAACGATGCGTGGGAACGCCGCTTTCGTCAGGATTTGGCAAATCGTCTTTTCCCGCGGCGGTGTTTGGATTCGACATGATGGCTCGAGTGGTCCGCAGCAAGGTGTTGCGCATGGAAAGGGGACGCACATGGCAGCTCTGAATTCCAGAATGGGCCGCGCAATGGAATGCGATGCATCTCGGCGCCGTGATGCAGCTCTACGCGACCGATCCTGCTTTTCTTCCCGCGATCGGTCCATGCTGGGCGGGCATGAAGATCAAGCGCAGAAATTTCACAGGTCTTTTGTCCGCCCATGATCCCAACATAGCTGCACAGCATCAGGCATGGGAGCTCGGGCGATCTCGGCGATGACAGTGGGACCTATGAGGAAATCGTCACGCCGGTGAAAGGCGGAAACCCGATCGCCGCAAGAGGCGGCCATCTCTTTTCGTTCCAGCGCCCGGGCGACGGCCGGTGGAAAATTCTCAAGCAGAGTTGGACGTCCGAGGGGCCGCCGCCGAAGCTTTGAGATGGCCTGAAAACGGAATCGCCGACTCTGACCCTACGCCCCTCCCGTTTCGACGAGGCCCATGCGGTTGCCCGCCGGATCCCTGAATAGGGCGAGAATGACGACATTGGGGATCACCATCCTCGGCACATCCACGCTGCCGCCGGACGCCACGATCTTCTCGAGCGCGGCATTGATGTCGGGCACGCCGAGATAAAGGAGCGTTTCGGGAGGATCCTGGCGGAGCGTGCCCTTAAGGTCGGGCGTCGTGACGCCGTTCCCCACGTCGATACTCCATCCGAAATTCCCGGAATAAAAGCTCTTGAGTTTTTCCGTGTCCGGACCGGCAATGTCGAAAAACACGATGGGCGCTGACGTCATGATCGGGCTCCCTCCGCTGACCCGGCGCGCGCCACTCTATAGAATGACAGCCAAGCTCACACCAGGGAAATGACGCCATGAACGGCGAACGCAAGCGCTTTCTTGACCGGCTCGGCATAGCGCATCCGATTATCCAGGCGCCAATGGCGGGCGTGTCGACGCCGGCCATGGCGGCAGCGGTGTCGAATGCGGGCGCGCTCGGATCGCTCGGGCTCGGTGCCGATACGGCCGAGAGCGCTGCGCGCGCCATCACCGCCACGCGCACGCTGACGCACGGACCGGTTCATGTAAATGTGTTTTGTCACCGGCCGGGCGCTTCCAACGCGCGTATCGAACAGGCCTGGATCGCGAAGCTGCGCCCCGAATTCGAACGCTACGGTGCTGCGCCCCCCACCCAGATCAGCGAAATCTACCAGAGTTTTATCGCCAATTCGGGCATGCTCCAGCTTTTCTTGGAATCAAAGCCGGAAATCGTCAGCTTTCATTTTGGATTGCCCGCCAGCGCGGCAATCGAAGCATTGCGGCAGGCCGGAATCGTTCTGATCGCATCGGCTACAAACGTCCGCGAGGCAATAGCCATCGCTGAAGCCGGGCTCGATGCCGTGATTGCGCAAGGCTACGAGGCCGGCGGCCATCGCGGCGCGTTCGATCCCGACGCCCCCGATGACGCGCTCGGCACCTTCGCGTTGACGCGGCTCCTCGCTGCGTCGCTTGAAATACCGGTCATCGCGGCCGGCGGCATCATGGATGGTGCCGGCATTGCCGCGGCATTGCGGCTTGGTGCCAGTGCGGCACAACTCGGCACGGCCTTCATCGCCTGTCCGGAATCGCTTGCCGATTCGGGCTATCGCGCCGCACTCGCAAGCGACGCCGCTCATCACACCCTGATGACGCGGGCGATCTCCGGCCGGCCGGCGCGGTGTCTTGCAAACAAATTCACAGCGATCGGCGAGCGCGTCGCGTCCTCCGAAATCCCGGCCTACCCGATCGCCTACGACGCCGGCAAATCGCTCCACGCCGCGGCGAAGGCCAGGGGCGAATTCGGATTTGGCGCGCAATGGGCGGGGCAAGGCGCGCCGCTCGCGCGCATGCTTGCGGCCGGAGCACTTGTTGAACAACTGATCGATGAACTTGCCGCGGCAAACTGAGCGCCCGTGCGCGCGACAGCGATTGCGCGAAAAGCGGCAACTCCTTTCAGGACGCCGGACGCATCGCTGCAGCAAGGCATAAAACGATGCCCGTTCGACCAAGTTATTCCCGAGCAGCAGACCACGTACAGTTCAGACCGGCCGGGCGGCGAGTTGTCGATAGGCTTCCTGTCCCTGGACGAACTCGATTTCCGCCGCGACCTTTTCGAGATACTCGGCAAAGCCGATTCGCCAGGCGCGGTCCTCGTCGCGCCCCGCTTCCGCAAAGCCGCGATACCAGTCCGCCAGTTTCCGCAATTGCTGTGGCCGTTCCAAAGCACATTCTCCCAACCGCCCAGAACATAACTGGCCCAGCAACCGATACATTGCGCCTGATCAAATTTGGAGACTCTTGTTCGCCATAGCGCCAGCCTGAATGGACATGCGGCGGAGGGCCGGAATAGCCTTCTGACGAAACTTTCTCCAGGCATTGTTCCATGATGATATGTTCGCGTCACGTGCCGCACATGTCCGAAGGAGCCTGAACCATGTATGTCGCCGGCCTCGTCATTCCCGTGCCGCTGGAGAATATGGAGGCCTATCGCAAATGGGCCGAGAACGGAGCGCGAATCTTAAAGGACTATGGATGTCTCGAGATCGTCGAATGCTGGGAGGACTACGTTCCGGACGGCAAGCAGACCGACTTCCGCCGCGCGGTCGCTGCCAAAGACGGCGAAAAGATCGTTTTCGTTTGGCAGATCTGGCCCGACAAGACGAGCTTCTATGCCGCCGAAGCGAAGATGCACGAGGACGCGCGCCTCGACAATTCCGGAGCTCCGCCCTTCGACGCGCAACGCCTGATCCTGGGATGCTTCAAGCCGATCTTCTCAATGGGCCGGAGCGCGGCCGACTAGATAGCCCGATGCGCTTGGCTTGCGCGCGCGTCACCTGGACGTTACGCCCCACTTCGCAAAATCCGCGCGCCGGATCAGTCAATTCTGAGGTACACGTTTTCCTTTAAAACACACTTCCTGGCATAGGGCTCGCAATTGATCGAGGACCGGCCCGTGAACGAGTCCGACGTCGCATTGTGGTTTGTCACCTTGTAATGAGGACCAACCTTCAATGCGTAGCCCGTGCCGCCGGTCGGACAAGGCACCTTTTTCTCGACCTCCCTCACCTTCCCGTTCATCGGCTTCGAGTATGTCCACTTGACCCTTTTCGGCCTTACGCAATTTCCGGAGCTGGTTGTCTGATAATGTTCAGAGGAATAGAGAAGGCCGTCGAAATAACTCGAGATCGTACCGGAGAGAGTGACCGTGCTCGTGCAATTGGAATTGTGCACCGTACAGCCGGTCATATTGGTCTTGAAATGGACCACGCCCGAACCGAGCCTGGGCATGCCGAAGGCATGAATGTTCGGCGGAGCGGCCAGCGCCGGAACCGCGGAAAGCGCGCAAACCGACGCACCGGCAAGCATCGTAGTGAGGAGTGTGCTGGTCTTCATCGAAACCCCCATTCTAACCAGGCGGGAAAAGTGCCCCGCCGGCGATTAGGAATATTAAGAAGCATTAACGCCGTGGTCAACACTCCGGCAGAGAAGCAAATCAACGGTCCGGGTTGATCCGTTCGCGGATTGGAGAGCATAATCGGCTGTTTCTTTGCGTCGCTTGCTCCCGGCGACAGTGCTGTGGGAGGGGTTATCGTGGACGAGCTGTTTCGATTCCCCGGGGCCGTCCGGCGGGATCCGGATGTCGAGGCCTGGTTTTCCGGGCGCGATCGGGAGCAACGGCGGTTCGCGGAACCCTGGTTCGAGCAGATGCGCGCCTGCGGGAACGACGTGCGCGAGCTGATGCATGACAGCCATCCCATTGCCTGCGTAAAAGAGGCAGCGTTCGCTTATGTTGACGCTTTCAGCGCCCATGTGACTGTCGGTTTCTTCAACGGTTTCGTGCTCGACGATCCGGCAGGGCTCCTCGAAGGCAGCGGCAAACGCATGCGGCATGTGAAGCTCCGCTGGGGACAGCGCGTGAACGAAGCCGCGCTCAAAGCGCTCATAACGGCCTCGTATAATGACATGCGCCTGCGACTTCGGGGCACAAGCTGGGCCGATATGGAGAAACCATTTTATCACGGAACGCGGGCAAATCTGAAACCAGAGACCTGATCGCACCCGGCCACGTTTCCAACTTCGGCCAAAAGGCGAAACGCAAACTGGGTCTACCTCACCGCGACCATGGACGCAGCCATCTGGGGCGCGGAACTCGCGTTCGGCGAGGGCCCCGGCCGGATCTACATTGTGGAGCCGACCGGCCCGATTGCGGACGATCCCAATCTGACGGACGCCAAATATCCGGGCAATCCCACGAAATCATATCGCTCCCGGGCGCCGCTGCGGATCACAGGCGAAGTCGCGGATTGGCGGGGGCACGCGCCCGAAACGGTCCAGGCCATGAGGGACAGGATCAGGGGTCTTGAACCAATTGATGAATGACGGCCCTGGTGTGGCAGCGTGCATCTGCCGCAGACGCGGCGGAGTCGTTGCGGCTGAACGGCTTCGCCCTACCGTCAGATGCGGCGGAAAGCGCGATGGCCAGCGCGATTGTGACCACCGCGACACGGGCGCCGCGCGACAATACGGACGCTGCCATTTTCAACGCATCTTTGCCTCCCAGCGCTTCGGCATAATTCGAAGGAAGCGCAACTGATCACAGAAACTGCGTTTCGTGTCACCCGAGTTCTGGCACTCTTTCCGAAGGCCTGGCTGGATGTCCGTTCGGTCCGGATTCTCCGACCAGGCGATCATGGGGCAATGACTTGTCTCAAAGGACTGCAGCAATTTCACAGTCGGCGACGCGCTCGCCTGCAATCGTGCTTGGACTATCAGCTATCCAGACAATCTCAGCGATTTCAAAGCGCTCATCTTGGCACCCCGAGAACGCGCGTCTGCCCGGACGGAGCCGATGCGGTTTCCTCCGGGCGATCGCACGCGCCCACGCGGGCACTCCTGAACGCCGATTGTCTCGTATTCCGAACCAACGATCCCGCCACTTCGCGGTCCGTTTCAACCGTTGCCAACCACGCCCAAGAAGCCCGCATAGACCGCGAAGCCCGCAGTGATGACTATGACAGCGCCGACGACCCAGGCGTAGATGCCGCGCAGGCGATATGGCGCCGGCAGCGCCTTGAGCCCGAGGAGATAGAGAAAGCCGAGAACAATCGGCAGCAAAAGGGCATTCATCACCTCCACCGCAACGGACAGGTTCACAAGATTGATCCCCGAGGCGACAACCACGCCGCTGACGATCAGACAGACGGTGAAGACACCATAGAACCAGGGCGCTTCGCGCGGGTGGTGCTCCAGCGAGCGTTTGTAACCGGCCACCTCTCCGATGCCCCAGGCCGCAGTCAGGCAGACGACCACGGTTGCCACCAATGCTGCCCCGCTCATGCCCGCCGCAAATACGAGTCGACCGGTGGTGTCGCCCAGGAACGGAATGATCGTGCGCGCAATCTGCTGCACGTCGCCGAGCGCCGCATCAGGTTTGGCAATGTGAATGGTGGCGGCGGTTGCGATCAGGACGGATGCCATGACCGCCTGGGTCACCACCGCGCCCAGGGCCGTGTCGAAACGCGCGACCCTCAGATCCGCCGGTCCCAGCTGCTTATCCAGGACCGCAGACTGCTGGTAGAAAATCATCCATGGCATGATCACGGCGCCCAGATTTGCGGCGACCAGATAAAGATATCTCCGGTCGTCAAAGGGAATCTGGCGCAATTCCGACAGCATCCGGCCGGCATTGGGGCCGGCGCGCCAGCCGACATAGAGGAATGCGAATTCAAAGAGGCCGAAAATAATGGCAATCCGCTCCACCGAGCGATAGGAGCCGGTCCAGACAATTGCGAGGATCAGTCCGACCACGGCGACGATCATCAGCCATATCGGAATGCCGAAGAGTGCCGCGACGCCGGCCATGCCGCTGAGTTGCGTGACGATGGCGCCCATGCAGGCGACCATCAAAGTCGAGACGGACAGCCACGCCCAGCCCTTCCCGAACCGATCGCGGATGAGCTCGCCATGTCCCTTTCCGGTGACGAGCCCAAGCCTCAGCGTCAGCTCCTGCACGATGTACAACACCGGAATCAGCAGCAGCTGCAAAGCCAGCAGCTTGTAGCCCCATTGCGCGCCGCTCTGGGCAGCCGTGATGATGCTGCCGGCGTCCGTATCGGCTAGCATCACCAGAATGCCGGGACCGATCACATTCAGCCAGTAACTGGCCGGCCGGCGCTCAAGCCTGGAACTTATCGATGTCACGATGAACTTCTAACAATGATCCGCCAACGTACCCCCATCCACGTCAGCAGGCGGCAACGTTATCGTTACCATCAGACCGTGAGTTGACCTGTTTCGCGCTGAGATGCTCCCACCATGGACCTTGACTGCTCGCTCCGCAATGGCCAGCCCCAGTCCGAATCCTTGGCCGTCATAATCTTCACCCCGAATGAAAGGTTTGAACAGGTTGCCGAACCTCTCGGGCGGGACGCCAGGACCCTGATCCGCGACGGTGAGCTCGAAATCACCGTTCACGTTCTGGGCGAGCGCGATATGGACCGCCTGAGATTTCGGCGAGAACCGTACGGCATTGCGAACGATGTTGTCCACGGCATGGCTGATGAGCTTGCCGCTTCCAGCGACAAGCCATCCCGTTTGATCACGGGCGGCGGAGATTTCCGTCTCCACTGCGACGCCGCGGGGGGTGGGCTTCAAAGCCCGCATCCTCGGCGACAATCCGCACCACATGGGCGAGGTCAAAGAATTGATCCGGGTCGCGCGCATCGCTTTCGAGCCGGGATAACGTCAACAATTCGCCCACCATGTCGTCCAGCCGCGCTGCTTCCTGACTTATGCGCTCAAGGGATGATTCCAGCCCTGGAGACCCCGGTCGCGCCAGACTTATTGCAGCAGCTCGACACGATCCATAAGGAGATCGCCGACAAGCTGCTGTCCACCGGCGACGTCACGGCTTCCGAACTCGCACCGCTGGAACAGGAGGCCGCCAAGTACCAGCAGGAGATTGATCAGGACATGCTCAGTATGGCGCTGGCGGTCCGCGACCTCCTCGCCGCCGATCAGATCAAACAGCTCGCGCAGGTTCACAGCCAGCTTAAGAACCTGCATTCGCAGATCGACGACCTGATGGGGCCGGATCAAGGGCCAGCGTGGGGCGATCAGCCGAACTGATACTGCAGACTGCATTGCCGTGGCCCACTGTCCATCCCGCGGCAAGTCGCCGCTGCCACTCCGGGAACTTGTTCTTCGCGGGGGCAGCGGCGACCGTCACGCCCTGACGGAGATCATCCGGCGGTATCAGGCGAGGATGGCCAGATTCGTCATCACCCGGACGGGCAATGACAGCCATTACGAGGACCAATTCGATCAGTTCGGATCACTCTCCATGATAGGACTTGAAAGCCGTGTTCACTTCTTCGTCGCGCCGCTGTCGTTGTGCACCATCAGGCTCGACACATTCACCGGCTCGAAATCGGCGA
This sequence comes from Rhizomicrobium sp., assembly GCA_035502355.1. Lineage (GTDB taxonomy): Bacteria > Pseudomonadota > Alphaproteobacteria > Micropepsales > Micropepsaceae > Rhizomicrobium. The sequence goes on from DATJUM010000086.1 coordinate 28,407, forward strand.
GGGTGAGGCTTGTGATGCAGGACAGATCGTTGTCGTTCCAGCGCGCGTCGGGCGTGCCGATCAGCCCGCCACTGTCGCCATTGTCCGCGAGAATGATGCCGTGATCGCGGAACGCGGTGATGATGATCGCGGCTTGCGGGCTGGTTGCGGCACAGGAGGGCGTCTCGACCGAGGCTTTCAGCCGGTAAATCTCGCCGGCCGGTCCTGTCATCGTGCAGCTTGCGGGCGGTTTCTTTTGCGAGATTTCCGAT
>DATJUM010000087.1:0-84721 GCA_035502355.1 Rhizomicrobium sp.
CTATATCTTCATAGCATCGGGTCAGCTTGCGTCGGCTTGCCGGGCGCTTTACATGGGCCGCTACGCTGCCCGATAGTGGGTAAAAGGAATCACTGGCATGGCCCAGAGGCCGCCCGACCTTCCAGACTTCAAAACGCCGCCCGTCACGGAAGTCGTTCTCGGGGTTCAGTTTAATTCGATACAAGGATTCCTGGCGCCGCACCTCGGACTGATCTGGGAGCGGTTCAAGCGCGATTTCCCGCACCTCGAAGAGCATCCGCTGCTTCCGCAGTTTTTTGAGACTTTCGGAACCGGTTTCCAGCCGCAAATGCATCATGTCGAGTTTTTTGGCCCCTCATGGATGCCGAGAGTTTTCTTTATTAACGAGGACCGGACCCAGCTCCTGCAAGTTCAGCGAGATCGATTCCTGCATAATTGGCGCAAGATTGGCATGGGCGACGCGTACCCGCGCTTCGAAAAGATGATCGAAACCTTTGGCGGTGCCTACGCACAACTGGAGTCGGTGCTTGTTGGTCTCGGATTGGGCCGTATCTTGCCCAACCAGTGCGAGGTGACCTATATCAATCAAATCGAGGTGGCACTCGGCCAAACGCCTGCGGCGCTTCTCGGAAGCCTCTTCGGCCAGTTCTGGTCAAACGTGAGCAAAGAGCGCCTCGGCGAACCAGAAGATGCTAACATCCAGATTCGATACATAATCAGGCACGAGGATACTCCGGTCGGTAGGGTGTCCGTCCAAGCGCTGCCAGCACGCCGAGCGGACGGCGCCGAAATTGTTCAGATGACGTTCACGGCTAGAGGCCTACCGCTAGGGACGGATTTCGCAGGGGTCAAAGCGTTCCTCGAGTTAGGACGGGGGTGTATCGTCCATGCTTTTACTGAACTAACGAGCCCAGAAATGCACAAATCGTGGGAAAGAGTCCAATGAACGGATACGACACAGGCGTCATCACGGCTGCTGTGACACGCGCCTTTCCACGCGTAGATGAAACTCTCGGTCCGATAAGCAGTGTCAGTCGGCCCGTCTGGGCGACGGAAGTCTGTGTGCGATTGCAGCGTTTGGCGCGACTGCGAGCCAATTGGGACGACCGTGGTTCTGCTGCGCCGAATACTGACGCAATAACGTTTGCTTTTTCTGTGCTTCATCGCGTTTTGCCACCGAACGCGCCCGCACCAGATATCCACCCGCTGGGACACGGCGGATTGCAACTTTCATGGGCGAGGAACGATTTGGAATTGGACCTTGAAGTAATCGCGCCGAACAATTTGCTCGTGTGTCTCTCCGAAAACGGTGGCCCGGAGCAGGAATGGACCGCCACAAATGAGCTGTCGCGTCTTGAATCTGCAATGTGGCGACATTTCAAAGGCTGATGATTTTTCGATACCATGCGAACAGACCCGCCAAGGGATGCACGCGGGCAGATCGTTCCGCACGACGACCGGAATATTCCCGATGAAAGCTTCGTAATTCGACGCATTGTGCCGATTGATATAACAAAACCAGACGAACGTGGAATTCGGAGGGTATCTAGCGCTGCCTTTTCGAGTTCGAGCGATGGCAGCGGAATGTCGGTCGACATTGAAGAGTGGATGATCGAAGACGGCCTTTCCCCAATCCACTACATCGAAATTCCCACCTATGGAGCTGTTCGCATCAGCGTTTGGCAACTTCGGGTCATGGGCTTTCTCGTTGGTAGATTTCCCCAGCCTGGAAATCCGCATCACGGTGCCGTCTGGGGTATCACCTCGTCCAGTCACAGAAAGCACGTTTGCGCAATCGCGATGACGCTAAAACGCGCTGAGGGCGAAACATAATATTAGGGATGTGGCGCGGCGCGCGCGCCGGGGATGACGGTCCGTACCAGTTTGTTTCGCGGCCCTCATATCCCCGCATACCAATCATATCCCCGGTCTTCCCAGTAGCCGCCGCGGCCGCCGGCGATGCGGGCGAAGCTGTCGGTGATCTCGATCCGGTTCACATATTTGGCCATCTTGTAGCCGAGCTGGCGTTCGACGCGCAGGCGCAGCGGCGCGCCATGGGGGATGTCGAGCGGGCGGCCGTTCAGCGCGTAAGCGATGATCGTCTGGGGATGGAACGCATCGACGAGATCGATGCTCTCGTAATACTGCCCGGGGCTCTGCTCGCCGCCCTTCGCGGGCTCCCCGGTCAGATTGTCGGCACAATGGAACACGGCGTAGCGGGCGCGCGGCGAAATCCCCGCCGCCTTGAGCAGCAGCCCGAGCGGCACGCCGGTCCACTGGCCGATCGCGCTCCAGCCTTCGACGCAATCATGGCGCGTGATCTGGGTGCGCGCGGGCAGCTTTCTGATTTGTGCGACGGAGAGCGACATGGGATGGGCGACGAGGCCGTCGATTTTGAGCCGCCAGTCGATGAAATTATTCGCGGCGAAGGCGGCATATTCGTCGGTGCCGGGATTGAGCGTGCCGTTGGCCTTGAAGACGGGCGAGATGTCGGAGGCGCTGTATTCGCGCGCAAGCTGGCCGGGCGCCAGCAGCGTGCGCTGGGCGAATTTGGTCCAGCCTTCGGCGGCGCGGAAGATGCGCTGCATGCCAGGCGTGAGCGTCAGGCTGTTGGCCCCGTAGACCAGCACGCCCGCGCCGGCGAAACCCGCGGCCATCGCGGCACGGCGAGTGAATTTCAGCGCGTTGCTCATTTCCCGTGACCTTTCGGAACGACGTAATTTCCGGTCAGCATCGAACGGATTTCGTTGATCGGTCCTGCCAGCACGACTTCCACCAGATGAACGAACACGAACAGCACGATCAGCGACGCGGAGAGGAAATGGATCGTGCGGGCGGATTGCCGGCCGCCGAAAATATCGAGCAGCCAGGGGCAAAAGGCATCGATGCCCGGCGACATGGTAAGGCCGGTCAGCACCATCAAGGCAATCAGCAGGATCACGCCCAGATAGGCGATGCGCTGGAGAACATTGTAACGTTTCGCAGCCTCGCCTGCCGGATGGCGCAGCAGAAGGTGATCGAGGATCGAGCGCGGAATGCTTTTCAGATCCGCGCGGGTGGGCCAAAGATCCTTCTGGACATGACGGTTGGCAAACCCCCAGATCAGATAGAGAAGTCCATTGAGCACGAGAATCCAGGCGAACAGGAAATGCCAGTGCCGTGCATCGGCAAGGTCCTGATAGCTTGGGATGGTGAGCCAGGCGGGCCAGGCGCGATCCAGATATTCGCCCATATATTTCGACCAGCCGAGCACACCGGTGGTGTCGAAATGCCAGTGCCCGATTTGCGTGATCCCGCGCGTTCCGGCCGCCGTGTCGTAGGCGTCGATGGAGATGAAGGCCGGATCCGCATTCGCACCATACTGGCCCCAATAGAGCCGGGGATGCGCGTTGAAGATATTGAGGCCGCTGCCAAGCAGAAAAAGAATGCAGAGCGCGTTGATCCAGTGCGCGAGGCGCACCAGCGCGGCATGACGATAGAAAATCTCGCCCGGCGGCCTGCGCCGGAACCAGCGCCATGGAGCGGATGCCGTGGTTTGTGACTGGCTTGCCGTGCTCATCATCGTTTCCGTCTATTCCTTCGTTATGTCGCCGAGGGGTCCCGTACGGTTACATCTGCGACGCGGCTGATTTAGCGTCCCCCTTGCACGCGCAAGGCGCGGAGCCGCAGAGAAAACCGCCAGGTCGCCCAGGCAGAGAATCGCGCGCGAAGGCGCGCTGAGAGCCCTTGGCGCACTCGGCATCCTGGCGTTTCAATAATCCTTCTCCGGCTCCGTGTGCCAATAACCCCCGCGCAGAAGCACGAATTCATATGTGATAGCCCTATCTGCAAGGGAGAGGTAAAGCATGTTGCTTACCGCTCGCCCTTTCCGGTGTAACTTTCCGGCCGGATGACACGAATACTTCAGGAGCAGGGGTGCGGACACCGGAAGCCGAGTTGCGGGCACTGATGCTGGCGGGCCTTGCGGGTGATGCCCCGGCCTACCGCCTGCTGCTCGAAACGCTACAGCGGCAGCTCGCGGCCTGGTTCCGGCGGCGCCTCGCCGGAGATCCCTCGGAGGTCGACGATCTGGTGCAGGAATCGCTGATCGCCATCCATACGCGGCGCGGCACTTATGACCGCTCGCAGCTGTTCACGGCCTGGACCTACGCCATCGCCCGGCACAAGCTGATCGATCATTTCCGGCGCAGAGGCCGTGCAGCGACGGTACCCATCGAAGACAGCGGGTTGTTCGTGCCGGACGACTCCGCCGGTGTCGACGCGCAACTCGATGTCGAGAGAGCGCTGGCCACACTTCCCGCCGCGACCCGCGCGCTGATCCAGGATATCAAGCTCCGGGAGCTGTCGAACGCCGAAGCGGCCGCGGCGCGCGGCATGTCGGAAACCGCGGTCAAGGTGGCGGTGCATCGTGGATTGAAGAAAGTCGCGACGTTTCTGCGCGCCGAGCCGGAGAAGCGGAAATGAGCGATCTTGTCCGCAAGCTCTGCGCTGATCTGGCGCCCGTGCCGCAATGGCTAGTGCCGGGCCGGCTGGTTCTCGGCCTCGGAGCCGGGTTCCTGGTTTCCGTCGTGCTGGTGCTCGCCATTCTCGGTCCGCGTCCCGACATGGCTCAGGCGATGCACACGCCGATGTTCTGGCTGAAGCTTGCCTATCCGCTTTCGCTCGCCGCCATCGCAATGATTGCCTCGGAGCGTCTCGCGCGCCCGGCGGCCTCCGCCCGGTCGCGGCTCATCTGGCTCCCGCTACCCTTCGCACTGGTTCTGGTGCTGGCGCTGATCGCCCTTCTCGTTGCGCCGCCGCCCGCGCGCGAGGCGCTGCTGATGGGCCATTCGGCCCGGCTCTGCCCATTCTTCGTCCTCGCCTCCGCCATTCCGCCTCTAGCGGGGCTGGTGTGGGCCATGCGCGGCCTCGCACCGACGCGATTGCGCGAGACAGGCTTGATCATCGGCCTTGCCGCCGGCGGTGCCGGCGCTTTCGCCTATGCATGGGCCTGCAACGAAACCGGCGCACCGTTCCTCGCCGTCTGGTACAGTCTCGGAATCGCCGCGACGGCGATTCTGGGCTTCCTCCTCGGCCCGCGACTTCTGCGCTGGTAGTTGAAGCGGAACGCTTTCGCCGCAGCCGACTTAACTTATCGCAAGGCTGTCGGACCATATCCGGCAGCGGGTCGGCCATTTGCGGAGGACGGGATGAAGGGATTTCTGATAGCGGCATTGCTGGCGGGGTTGTCCGCGGCGCTTCCGGGCTCGGCCTGCGCTCAGCCGCATCCTTCGGGCAGCCATCCCGCCGCAGTTCATCCGATGCCTGCGATGCATGTACCGTCGGCGCATTTCCATGCCGTCACGCACCGCCCCGTCTTTCATCACTACGCCCATCGCACCGCAACCCACCATGTCTATCATCATCATCATCATGTCATCATTCACCGGCATGTCGTTCATCAGGTCCGGCATGCGACGCATGTGAATGCCGCGGTGGCGCGGCTCCGGCGCAACGTTACGGCCACGCGCCGCTTTCATGCCGGCATCTATCACGCTCCGCCCGGATATCATTATCGCCGCTGGGGCTACGGACAATTCCTGCCCGCGATCTATTGGGGCCGCGATTTCTGGATCACCGATTTCCTGGCGTTCGGATTGTTCGCGCCGCCGCCCGGCTATATCTGGGTGCGCTACGGCCCCGACGCGCTCCTGATCGACGAATACACCGGTGAAATCATCCAGGTCGATTACGGCGTGTTCTACTGATTTCACGCCGCCGTTGCGAGAAGCGCGCCGACGGCGGCCTGAACCGTGGCGCCGGAGCGCGCCCGCCGCAGCTGTTCGCGGAACTCCCGCAGCGCGCCGGTTTCGAATGCGATGAGCACCGCCGGATGTACATAGCTCTTGCGGCAGATGGCCGGCGTGTTTTCCAGCTTCGCGGCCGCACTCCGGATTGCCGCGACGATCTGTTTCTTTCGCTCGCGCGAGCTGCTCGCCGGTTCGATCGCCGCAAGGGCCTCTAGCGTTTCGGCAGTGCCGCACAGTGTCCGGAAATCCTTGAGCGATATCGGGCAGGCGGCGATTTCGCGAAGAAAGCCGTTCGCTTCGGCCGCGCTGACCGGTCGGATGGTTTCGTCTTCGCCCCGATATTGAAACAAACGCAGCCCCGGCAATTCCCGCAGCCGCCGGACGGCGGCGCAGAGCCTGGCGTGGCGGATTTCCTTCCGCACCTGCTTCCCGCCCTTGGCGCGGAAACTGAGGATCAACGTGTTGTCGCCTTTGCAGCGGACATTCGACTTGAGCAGCGTCGTGGCGCCACGCGTGCGATGCGCCCGCACATATTCCTCGCTGCCGGGACGAATGGCGGAGGCGGAAATGAGTTCTATCGCCGCGGCGAGTGCGAACTCGCGGCCGGGAATTTCGCTGTTCAGCCGCGCCGCCAGCGCGCGGCGGATGCGCGGCAGCACCTCGATAAGCCCGATCAGGCGCTGCGCCTTGCGGATCTCGCGCACTTTCTCCCAATCGGGATGATAGCGATATTGCAGCCGGCCCGCCGCATCGCGGCCGATCGCCTGGAGATGCGCTCTCGCGTCGCGCGCATAAAACACCTGCGTATAGGCCGGCGGAACAGCGAGACTGTTAAGGCGCCGTATGGTGCGCGCATCGCCGATCCGGCGGTCGCGCGAGGTAAAATAACTCCACCCCTCCCCGTCCTGTTCGCGCCGGATCGTGAGGTCGGCGGGTTTCGCAATGCGCAGTCCGAGCTTTTTCGCGAGCGCGGCCGCCGATACGAGCTTCATTTGCGTCGCGGTTCGCGCAAGCGTTTGCCGGTAGGCTCGTCCACCTCCGGATGCGGCGCGTTCGCCTGAGGACCGGGCGCGGCGGGATCGCGCGCCTTGGGAAGTCCGCCATATAAACCGTCACGGTTGCGGTCGAAATCCGCCTGCGACGTCTTCTTGCCGGCGGCCGGGGGGATGATCTGCTGATCGAACTTCTTCTTCATCGGCGATTCCTCTTATTCCTTCAAAGGGTAATCGCCGCGCGCGTCCGCGCGTTCCCGTAGATGCCAGAATCGGGATCGGAAGAAAGAATGCCCAGGTCCTCCGTGTTGCTCTCGCCCGAGACGCTGCGGCCCATGGAAGCGAAGCTCGTATCGGAGCTGCCGCGCGAGGGCGACTGGCAGTTCGAGCCCAAATGGGACGGATTTCGCTGTCTCGCCTTTCGCGACGGGGCTTCTGTTGCGTTACAGGCTAAATCCGGCAAGGCGCTGACGCGCTACTTTCCCGAGACCGTGGCGGCCCTCTTGGCGCTTCCTGCCAAACGGTTTGTGCTGGATGGCGAGCTTCTCATCCCCCTCGGCAGCTCTCTTTCCTTCGACGCCTTGCAGATGCGTCTGCATCCGGCCGAGAGCCGCATCCAGCGCCTCGCGCGCGAAACGCCGGCGCTGCTGATGCTGTTCGACATGCTTCAGGAGACGGACGGCACCTCATTGCTCGACCGCCAGCTGAAATTGCGCCGCAAATCGCTCGAACAGTTTTTTGCGGCCATTCCGGACAACAGCCGCTTCCGGCTTTCGCCGTTTACCCGAGAACGCGGGGCGGCGAAGACATGGCTCGCACATGCAGGTCGCGGTGCACTCGACGGGGTGATCGCAAAACCTCTCGACGCGTCCTATGCGCCCGGCGAACGCGCAATGCTCAAGGTGAAATGTCTGCGAACGGCGGACTGCGTGGTAGGAGGTTTCCGTTATGCGAGCGGCAGTCGCGACGTCGGTTCGCTCCTGCTCGGCTTGTATAATGACCAAGGGAAGCTGGATCACGTGGGCTTCACCTCCGCAATTGCAGAGGACGATCAGCCCGCCCTCAAGAAGAAGCTCGCGCCTTTGCGCGGCGGAACGGGATTCACCGGTACAGCACCCGGCGGACCGAGCCGCTGGTCGACAGAACGCAGCAGCGAATGGGAGCCACTCAAACCCGTGCTCGTCGTCGAAGTGCGCTATGATCATGTGACCGGCAACCGTTTTCGCCATGGCACCGCCTTCCTCCGCTGGCGGCCCGACAAGCGGCCGGACCAATGCACGTTCGATCAGCTGAAATCAGAGGCGCGGCCGGGAAAGCTGCTGAAACAAATCCTGCGCAGCTAGTCAGGAAAGAAAATCACCTGGCCGCAGTGGTTGCGCAGGAAATGAACGACTCGCTTCAGTGCGCGTGATTCGCCCAGAACTGCAGCCGCGCCGACGCCGTCGCCTTGCCCGCCGGGGTCATCTTGGTGATCAGCGCAAGAAGCTGGGCGTCGGAAATGCCGAGCGCGCCGCGGGCGCCGCGATAGAAGAGATACATGGACTTTGCTCCGGCTTCCTCATCTCGCAGCTGGGAACCCTGCCCCGATTTCGCGACTTTCTGGTCCGAGACCCAATCCACATCGAGATCGCGCCAGGTCTCGAATGTGAGGCCAAGATTATAGGCGCGCGTGTCCGATCCGTCCCGCGCGTTCAGGCGCGCCATGGCGAATGCGCAATTCGATATCTGGGCGGGGCCCAGATATTGGAGAGCACAATGCAGCCCGTCCTCGATTCCGCGATTGATTTCGTCGACCATCTTGGGCGTCTCGACGAAATGCGGCTCGGCCCCGGCCGCCGCACTCGCTGCAACACCCATGATCGCCGAAGCGACAAATATTATTACCCAGCTGCGCATAACGCCTCTCCAAATAATGGCTCGTGATATCAGTCTGCCGGTCCGTCGAGGTCGGGCCCGCAAGATCGCCTCAATGGCCTCCGGGATTCCGTGGCCGCGGATTTTCGCCGAACCGGACCGGGCCATGCAGACGACCACGACGACAGGAACGGCAATTGTCCACGGCGCGAGATGAAGATTCGACAGTGCTACGGGTTGGACGGACAGGCGCTGGAAGCAGGCAAGGTTGGTGAACAAAGCGATCAGCCGGAGCAGAACCCAAGCCGCGCCAGCCCCCGCCGCGCCGATCACCAGCGCCATCAGAGAAAGAACGATCAGGCGGGCATCGATGATGAAATCGCGCAGGCGATCCCCGCGCGGTTGAAGAGTATTTGAGACTGCAGCCATCGGCATACGGGTTCGAAATGCGGGTGAGCTATATCGCGCGAGCCCCACAATGCAACCCGCTTCCCTGCGACACCGAGGCTGCAATCAATGCGGAGCTTCGGGCATCTTCGCATGCGTGGGCCCGGTGCCCGTTTCCTCAGCCGCACACAGGATGTCGATCATCTCCGCCGGAACGGGCTCCTGCACAATGCGCTCGTACAGAAGGCGCAATCCTCGTCCCAGCTCCCTTTGCCGAAACCGCGCGGACAGGATCCTGGGGCGGCCTCTTTTTTGTTTCCCGGTGTCCATGACGTCCTGGAGGTGGTTCGATAGAGGCTGAAGCAATGCCCTATATGGTTCGGAACGGCTCCCTGGTTCCGGAGTTCCGCGCCGCCCATGAAAGTAATCGGCAGTCCCTGCCAGACGGCAATTGTGATATGCTCGGTTGCCACTCAAAAGGATTGTGGAAACAGCGATGCGAAAACAGGCGATCGGATTCTTGCTTTTCTGTGTTTTCGCGAGCCCGGTCGCGGCACAAACACCGTCGGAACAATGTCCGCGTGCGGCATCACATGCGCCGCCGAATCCGCAGGCCGCTGCCGCTCGCATGGCGCAAAGACAGGCATGCGCCGCCGACATGGCAACATATTGCAGCGATATTGCACCAGGATGCGGACGGCCGATGCAATGTCTGCGCGCTCACAGCGCGCAACTATCTGCCGGCTGTTCCAACGCGATGAAGGCCCTGTACAATGCTATTCATGCCGCGCCGCACTGACAACCATAAGCGTCCGATTCAAACCCGTCACCCTCACCGCGTAGGGTGCGCGGTGAGGGCCAGTGACAGCCGGAGGGACATCTGATCGTAATTACTGCGGCGTAGCGGAGCCCGGTGTGTTGGAAGTGCCGGCGCAATCCGTGCTTCCCGCCGGACACTGGGTGCTGGCCGCATTCGGATTGGTCGTCTGCGCGCCATAGGGCGACGTCGGTGTCGGGTTGGGATAGGTTCCGTATTGCGAATTGTTCGTGCCCGCTGGAACCGTGTTCGAAGTGGGAGACGTGCTCATCGTCGAACCCGGCGTGGTCGTGTAGGGACCGCTCTGCATCGAACCGCCGGTGGCGCCCGGATAGCCGTTTGTTCCGCTCGTGCCGGTGCCATAGGCGCCAGTCGCCGTTCCAGTGGCGGTTCCGGTTCCACCTGCCGTGCCCGCGCCAGCCCCGCCCCCCGTCGCAGTGCCCGCGCCAGCCCCGCCCCCCGTCGCAGCGCCAGCTCCTCCGGCCTGTGCGAAGCCGGCCACGGGAATCACCATCAACGATCCGGCGAATATCGCCGTGGCCAACGGTGCAAGGAACTTATTCGGTTTCATGTCATCCTCCGTTTGATTTGCGAACGTATGGGGCCTCTGCTCGTTCCGGCCGCAAGACTTCAAATGACATGCGCCTGACTTCTGCAAGGAGCAGACCGGAACCTTCGATCTGCCTTGAACAGCCTGTTTCCGCGACTGTTAGAACAAGAACGAGCATGCTGCTTCAACCATCTCTTTGTGCAATCGTTCCGTTGTGGAAGCCGGGTCGAGAACCCCACTGAGCGGCGGCCATGCACTCGCCGGCGTGCTGTGCGCTGCCGCAATCACCGAATGTTTCTACGGCGCCGATGCGGAAGGAAAATCACTGGAAGCCATCGCAGAACCGCTATCGAGCTGCGCTGAGCAGAGTTCGCATTATTGAACTTCCAGCCGGCGCGGCCCTGCACCCGTGCGGCGCTAATTTGATTTTTCCCTGCGCTCTGCACCCGCTTTCTTCCTGCGAGGCCTGGATCCGGCGTCGTGGCGATTCCTTTCCCGATCGAGCTTGGAAGACTCTGTGTGACGTGCCCTTTTCTTTTTCCTGCCTGCTACCGACGTAATCGCTCCGTGCGGTGGTTCCCGATTTTCGTCTGGTCCGGTCGGCGCAGGAAGGGTGAGGAGCGCCGGCTCGCGGATTTGCTCAGGTTCCGGCTCCGGTGCCGCCGGCAATCGGTCTTGTATTGCTGCCGTGTTGACTACGAGTGATGGCCCCGGACGGCGGGACATCGATCGTTTCAAGGAACAAAGCACAGAGCCCACCGCCAGGACCGTGCCGCCACTGAACAGCAGCCCCAGGATACCGGCACCGATATTTAGCATCCCGCCTCACATAGGAAATTGCCCTACATCACTATAGGTCATTGACCTACATATAGACAAGGCAAAATTTCACGCGGCCGGAGATCAGATTGCGATTTGTGTGCCGAACTCGACGACCCGGTTGGGCGGCAGGCGATAGAAGCGGGCCGGCGAAAGCGCGGACGCTGCGAGCCGCAGATAGATACGGCTCGCCCAGCGGCCTAGCACCGAATGTTCCGAGGGCACCAATGTTTCATGCCCGATGAAAAACGTGGTGGTCCCAATGTCGATGGCGAGGCCGAATACGCGCGCGCCTTCGAGGATGAGCGGAATGTCCGGCGTCTCGAAGAAGCCGTGATGGATCGTCACGCGGAAGAATCCTTTGCCCAGCTTGCGAACTTCTATTCGTCGCGATTCCGGCACGATGGGGACTTCCTCCACCGCGACATGGACGATGAGAATGCGCTCGTGCAGCACCTTGTAATGCTTGAGGCTGTGCAGCAAGGCCCCCGGCACCGTGTCGCCGCGTGCGCTGAGAAAGACTGCCGTACCTGCCACGCGTTGCGGCGTCCGGTCGGCGCGCTGCAAAAACAAATCAAGCGGCAGCGTCTCGTCGCGCAGTTTTTCGAGATGCACCCGGCGCCCCGCGCGCCAGATTTGCATGACCAGAAACACGCAGCCGGCGATCAGTAGCGGCAGCCATCCGCCCTGCACGACTTTGAGCGAGTTGGCTGCGAGAAAAGAAATATCAATGAAAAAAAGGATCCCGAACAGCGCGACCGCGGCGCGGAGTTTCCAATGCCACTTCCGTGTCGCGACGATGGAAGCGTGAAACGTATCGATTGCCATCACCCCGCTCACGGCGATCCCGTAAGCCGCGGCAAGCGAACTCGACGTATGAAAGATGAGAACGATCAGCACCACCCCAATGCCGAGAATGGCATTCATGCGCGGAACGTAGATCTGGCCAAAATCCGTCGCAGAAGTATGACGAATTTCCATGCGTGGCAGCCGGCCGAGCTGAACGGCCTGGCGGGCAATCGAAAAGACCCCGGAAATCACGGCCTGCGAAGCGATGATGGTCGCGACGGTTGCAAGCAGCACGAGCGGGTAATGCGCCCAGCGCGGCGCCAGTGCATAGAAGGGAATGCCGGCAAGGGCCGGATTGCGCAGCAGTTCGGCACCCTGCCCCAGATAGTTGATCAACAGCGCCGGCAGTACGAAATAGAGCCAGGCGTTGCGGATTGGTCCTTTTCCGAAATGGCCCATATCCGCATACAGCGCTTCACAGCCTGTCACTGCCAGCACCACTGAACCCAGCGCAACAAACGCCGTCCACGGCGCATGCACAAACAACATGATCGCGTAGAACGGGTTTAGTGCGAGCAGGACGCCGGGATCCTTCGCGATTCCGCGCAACCCCAACAGAGCGAGCACGAAGAACCACACCACCATGACGGGGCCAAACAACCGGCCGATGCTCGCCGTCCCGCGGCTCTGCATGACAAACAATCCGATGAGGATCGCCAGCGTCAGCGGAACGACAAGCGGTTCGAGGCTTGCAGTTTCGATGCCGAGGCCCTCGACGGCGGAAAGCACGGAAATGGCAGGCGTGAGCATTCCATCGCCGAAGAACAGCGCGAGCCCGAGCAGCGCCGCGACGCCGATGACGTTCTTTACCGGCCGCTTCAGCCGCGGCGAACGATGGGCGAGCGCGGCAAGAGCAAGCACGCCGCCCTCACCCTCGTTGTCAGCGCGCATGATGAGTACGACGTATTTGACGGTTACGACCAGAATCAGCGCCCAGATGATGGCGGACAGGGCGCCCATCACCGCGGATGTCCCCGGCATCGCGCCGCCGGTTGCGCGTACCGACTCGCGCATCGCGTAGATCGGACTGGTGCCGATATCACCGAAAACGACGCCCAGCGCGCCAAGCGTCAGTGCTGCCGTCCGCGCGGCTGTCGGCGCAGGCGTGCCTACCACTGCGGAAGCGCCAGGCTTGTTCATGCCCCTACTTTATGTTAGGCTTTTTCCTAGATTTTTTATAGGGTAAAGCCCTATGCAACTGCCTGCCATACCGGCGGCGCGATTTCCAGCTGAAAATTGCGGCATGGTACGCCGCGATTCAGGCGTTTCGCGTCCGTTTCGCCGTATGGCCGGTTCGGCGTTTCGAAGTGGCCGGGCGGGCTGAACCGGCAAGATCGGACCTGGGCTCGCCCTGTACGGAAAGCGCGGCATTGTCGTTGCCCGGTTGCAGGACGTGGCGCGAATGGTCGTTTTGTGCGAACAGCACGAGCAAGCGGGCGAAGTGGCGGCGGTCCGCCCGCGGCCAGCCCTTCATCCGCGCGGCGAAATATCGGGCGCGCGCGCTGCGGAGCGCTTTCACGATCTCGCGGCCGCGCGCGCTCAATTCCAGGCATGATTTGCGTCCATCGCCCTGCGATGCCACGCGCAACGCAAGCCCGGCGCGGATCGCGCTCTTGACCATGCGGCTCGCGCGCGAGGGATGGACGTCGAGAACCTTCGCGACTTTTCCAACCGTCGGCGGCTCGCCGTTTTCGGCACCGTCATCGATCGCATCGACGACGAGCAGATGCGAGCCGTCGACGGGCTTCCCCAGCCGCCGTTCGACATGGCGCCCAAGGTCGCGCCGTCCGAGACTACGGGCAATCTCGAACATGGCGCGCTCGATCGCGCGAATTCCGTCTCTCCTCTGCATGACCAATGGCCTGGCTGATTTCCGAACGGATGGACCATAGCGCGATTCCCGTTCCCCTTCCGACTTGACCTGCCGGATAATTTATATGATATTTGCATATAGATGCGCAAGGCATATATATGCATCCGCAGGTTCTCCGGCGCCTGCGCTGCCTGCGAGGGGAGAGATCATGACAATCTTGGGAATCGAGTTCGCGCGTGCGAAACGCGAGGATCAGAATGGTGTGGGCTGGCAATGCGTGGTCGATCTGCATCGTTGCGGAACGCCGCATCTGGATGAGATCGGATGGGTGCGCCTGACGATGCTTGAAGCGGCGCGCCGCGCAGAGGCGACGGTCGTCAGCGAACATTTCCACCGTTTCGAGCCGCATGGCATTTCCGGTGTCGTCGTGATCGGCGAGTCGCACCTCGCCATTCATACCTGGCCCGAGCGCCGGTTTGCCGCCGTCGACGTGTTTACCTGCAACTCCGGCCTCAACATGCGCGGGGCGGCCGAATGGCTTGCCGACGCCTTCGCCTCTGCCGATCCGCGCTTCGCCTACTTCACCCGCGGGCGCGATCCGGTCCTTTCTTTCGCTTCTGGATGTCCCATCCCAGCGGGTGATGCGGAGCCCCGAACCGGGTTGCCGCAAGACGGACCGGGCGACGATATCTATATCGATCAGGATGACGGGGTCGGAGGACACTGGTTCGTCGTCGATGGAACGATCGCAACGAAACAGACACCCTATCAGACGGCGGAAATCCTGCAGTTTGCGCATTTTGGCCGCGCACTTGTGCTTGACGGCAAACTGCAGTCAGCGGAGCGCGACGAGTACGTCTATCACGAAGCGCTGGTGCAGCCCGCGCTGTGTACGCATCGCCGGCCGCAACGGGTCCTGATCATCGGTGGCGGCGAAGGGGCCACGGCGCGCGAAGTGCTCAAACATGACACCGTCGAGGAGGTCGTGATGGTGGATGTTGACAGCCAGCTGGTCGCGCTCGCCCGCGAGCATCTGCACAGCTGGCACCGCGGCGCCTTCAACGATCCGCGCCTGGAGGTCGTCATCTGCGACGGCTACGAATTCGTCAGATCGACCACGGAACGCTTCGACGTCGCCATCGTGGACATCGTCGACTCTTTCGAGGATGGGCCGGCAGAGGCGCTGTACACAGCAGAGTTCTACCGCGGGCTGAAAGAACGGCTAATTGAGGGAGGAACTCTCGTCGTCCAGGGCATGGAATGCAACACAAGCGAATGGCAGGGACACCTGCGCATGCGGCGAAGTCTCAAGGCGTTGTTCGGACATGTGCACAGCTATCTGGCCTTTATACCGTCCTACGGCTGCAACTGGTGCTTTGTCATGGCATCCGACGGCGTCGATCCGTGCGCGATCGGTGCCGCCGAAATCGACGTCGTGATCGCACGACGCGGGCTGGCGCATCAGTTGTCATTCTACGACGGGAAAACGCATCAGGGGCTGTTTGCTTTGCCCAAGGATCTGCGCGCCCTTATGGACGGATCGTGAGATGCGCTCCACCAACGCGCCGACAGGTCCTTTCGCGCTGCTGGTCTGGGCGCTGAAGCCGGCGCGAGGAGCGTTGGCGGTCCTTGTCGTTACGTTGCTCGGCGTGTGGCTCTGCGAGCTTGCCATTCCCTTCCTGCTGGGCGCAACGGTGGACGCCGCCGTAGCAAGGCGGAACACATTCCCGGAAATATTCCGTCTCGGCAGCCTCGCCCTGCTGATCGCGGCGGCATTGTATGCATTGCACACCCTCTATTTGCGCGCTGAAACGCGGCTGGTTGCGCGCGGCACGTTCAGACTGCGCCGTCACCTCTATGCAAGACTGATCGAACAGCCGCTTTCTTCCTTGTCCGGTTCGCGCAAGGGCGAAATTGCCCAGCGCCTGATGTGCGACACCGAGGTGCTCGATGCGCATGCCATCTATCTTTTCGCCGATGTTCCGTTCTGCATTCTGACCATATCCGGCGTCTTCGGTGTGATGGTCTGGATGCAGCCGGCACTGGCGCTGCTCGTATCGGCGGTCCTTGTGGCCGTCGCGATCCTCTCCCAGCGCATTGGCCGCCCCCTGGGCACGACGGAAAGGCTGATCCGGCATCGCTGGGCACGGCTCGGCGGCAAGCTGCAGGATGCGCTCGCCTGCTTTCGCACGGTCAAGAGCTTCGGGCGGGAAGGGTTCGAAACCCGGCGTCTCGATTGCGAGGGCGAACGTCTCATGCAGGCGGAAATCGCTGCAGGCGAGATCATGGCCCGGCTCGAACCGCTCGTGCAGCTGACGACGACCTTCGGTTTTCTTACCGTCGTCTGGTATGGTGCGTTTCTTGTCCATGCTGGCGCACTGACACCCGGCAGGCTCGTCGCCTTCATCGCTTACATGGAACTGATGCGCGAGCCGATCCGCGACGCGGGCGCGCATTATGGGCACTATAAACAATCCGCCGGCACGCTCCGCCGCATCGCGGATCTTGCGCAGCGCTTCCCGCCGGTTTTTTGCAGCGGGACGGCGGCGATGGTTGGTCCGCTCGGTATAGAGCTGGAGGATGTCGCCTTCTCCTGGTCCGGCAGCGGCTGCAGGGTTCTCGATGGCATTTCTATTTCCGCGGCGCCCGGAGAAATAATTGGAGTCATCGGTGAAAACGGAGCGGGAAAGTCGACGCTCATGGACATTGTCCTCGGATTGCTGAAGCCGGATTGTGGCACGATCCGGGTCGGGGGCGTGCCGCTCGAAGAATGGGATATCGCCGCATTTCGCGGGGCCACAGCCGTGCTCCCGCAAGGTGCGTTGCTGTTTCATGCCACGATCGAAGAAAACATCCGCTACGGCGCGCCCGAAGCCGGCGATGACGAGATAGGCGCCGCAGTGGAGATGGTGGGGCTGGCGCCGGTCCTCGCGCGGCTGCCGAAGGGGCTCAAGACGATGGTTGGCGACAGGGGTGACAAGCTTTCGGGCGGAGAGCGGCAGCGCGTGGCGCTTGCACGCGCGCTGCTGTGCAGGCCGCGCATCCTGGTCCTGGACGAACCCGGCTCTGCACTCGATACGGCAGCAATCCCGCTTCTTCTTGATGTGCTCCGCGAGGGTCGGAAAGACCGGCTGACCTTCGTAGTCTCGCATCATCCGGAAATCATCGCCATTGCCGACAGGGCGGTCGTGCTCGACCGGGGACGCGTGACCTGTATCTGCAATCCCTCCGAGCTCGGCGGGTTCCTGCGCACGGCGGCATGATGCAATGCGAATACCACCCCTGCAAACAAGGTTGGCATTCCTGCGAAAACAGGAACCAGCAAGCAGATGCTGGAGACGGGAGAAACAAATGTCTACAAGTCACGATCCCGGGACGGAATATTCAGGCCATTCGCTTCGGCTCGGCAGCCCGCAAGACCATGGGAGCGGCTGGGGCTTCGCGCTGTTCGACGGACAGGACCGGCTTCTCTCTGCGCTTACCTTCGGCCGTGAAGATCAGGCGCGCCATGCTCACGAAGCGATGCAAAGCGCGTGGAATGTGACAGTTGCACCGGAGGCGCCGAAACGTGATGCGGTGCCCGAGGCAGCAGCCTCAGATCTCGTCGAGCAATCTGAAGCGCGTCGTCCCAGCTTGCGGCAATGGATGCATGCACTGCTCGAAGAGGGCCAGATGGAAAGCCTGTCAGGCCGCATCATTGAGGTCTTCCTCATCATTCTCATCGTTGCAAATGTCGCGGCCGTGGCGCTTGAAACGATCCCCTTGATTTATGCGCCCCATGCCGGCTTCTTCAAACTTTTTGAAGAATTCTCCCTCGCCATCTACACGATCGAATATATGGCCCGAATCTGGTCGTCAGTCGAAGACCCGCGCGTCGCAGCGCGGGGAGCGTGGCGCGGACGTCTGACCTTTGCGCTTCGGCCGCTGATGGTCGTCGATTTCCTGGCCGTCGTGCCGAGCCTCATTGGCCAGTTCTTCGGTCTTGATCTGCGCGTCCTGCGTATCTTCCGGCTCTTCCGGCTGCTCAAACTCGCCCGCTATTCGCAGGCACTGCAGGCGTTGCTCGGCGTGCTCCTGGCCGAAAGGTCGTCTCTCTTTGCCTCGACGCTCCTGTTGTTCGCGACCGTGTGTTTCTTCGGCGAACTCATGCATCTTGCCGAAGGTTCCCTGCAGCCGCATGTCCTGGGCACAATGCCTGGCGGAATGTACTGGGCAATCACCACGCTTGCGACGGTGGGATACGGCGACATCGTGCCTGCTACGCCGCTCGGCAAGTTCATTGCGGGCTGTACCATGGCCATAGGAGTTGCTCTTTTCGCGCTGCCCGTCGGCATTATCGCCAACGGCTTCGTGACAGGCCTCAGCCGGCGCCGTTTCGCCATCACCTGGTCGATGCTGCGGCGACAGCCTCTCTTCAGGGGTTTCGATATCGACGCCCTCAACACCATTCTCGAAGTGCCGACCGCGCATATCGCGCGCCAACACGCACAGGTCACCGTCGCCGGCAAAGAAGCATCGGCGCTCTATCTGGTCGTTTCCGGCCGCGCCTGCGCTGAAACCGGCGATCATTCGGAGGAACTCGGGCCTGGTGCGATTTTTGGCGAAGAGGCGTTGCATCACGCGGCCAATTACACCCAGACGGTGACTGCCGAGGCAGACATGCGAATCATCGCCTTTTCGGGCGATGAGCTGCGCCGGCTTTGTCGCAAATATCCCCTGCTCCAACAACGCATCGAACAGAGTCTTGCGCGCGCGGCGCGCAATTACGGCGGTGCGACGCATGCGAGGCGGCTTGATGAACTGGAAGTCGAGAATGGCCGGCTGCGCCGCATCCTCTCCGATCGGATTATAGAGAGGCTTGTCCCGGGCGTTACGGCGCAAACGCCACCGGCCATCTGATTACCATAGATAATTCAAATATAGGCAAGCACCTACATACCCTACAATATGGACATTCACGCGAGGCTACTTTCGGCCGGCATTGGCGAACGATGAGAAGCGTTAAGAATCTACGAACGGAATGCAGATGCATGCGAAGCGGTTGGTTCGGCGAAGCGGTTAACGGACCGCTTGGTTCCGCAACGAACAAACCTTGTCGAAGGGGCAATCCATTACCGATGCCTTGCTCAACGGCGCAGTGGTTATCTCTGCGTTTGCCGGCAGATTCAGGCTTTCACGCGTTATCTGCTCCGCGCGAACCGGATCGATATTCCTGACACGAACGTAATAGGACTCGTTACCCCCCATTCTTATTTCGAGGCGATACCCACCAATCATGTTCCTCATTCCATCAAACAGATCTACCGCTCAAAGGACGCCTCCCTTCCTCCGAAGTCGCGCTGCGCTGCGATTACAAATAATTGAGGCGCCATCGTCTCCCCTTCGGCCTGGCCGGGCTCCGCGGCGCAAGAGTTTCGCCGGCGCGGGGCAGGTGGGGTAAGGCCCTGCGCGTTGATGGCCCGACGCCGCACGCCTTTCCCAGCCTCCCTTCTCTCGCGGATATGTTTGGCCTCGTCATGTAGGACATTACCTTATATAGATGTCGGGTCGCCTGGAAATAGCAGATCACGTGTGGGTTATGGTCCTATACAAATACCGACTTGCCTACACGATTTATTAAGCGCCTGAAGGTCAATTTCCTGCCTCTGGCTCCGACTTTCCCCGCCAACGGGTTGTCTGTTGGCGGGGTTTTTTCTGCCCCGCTTGTGTGCGCATGGCATCATTTGTAGGATTTGGACCTACACAATGATTAGGGCTGACCTCGGATCCGGCGCCTCCCGCGGAACCGGGGCCGACCGACTGTGAAGTCACTGTCGGTTTGAATTTGATACCCGCGGCCGCGCCCGGCAGCCTATTTCGACAGCGACTGATCGCTCCAAAGGACGGCCTCACGGAGAAGCTCCGAGGCGTTCGCAAGCTGGAGTTTCTCCTTGATGCGGGCGCAAAAGGCCTGAATCGTCTTAATGTTCAGGCCGAGCATCTCGGCGACCCTGCGCGTTTCGAAGCCCTGGCCCAGCAACTCGAAGACCTCAAGCTCGCGGTCGCTGAGCACGTCAGGGGGCGAAAGAGACAGGGGTGGCGTTCCGTCCACGAAGCGCTCGACGAAAGCGGCGCGCATCTGCTCGCTGATGTGAATCCGTCCGGCCAGAATGTCGCGCAAGGCATCGACCACGCGGGTCGCCAGTTCCGCTTTCATGACATAGCCCCGCGCGCCGGCGCGAATGCAGCGTTCCGCGTAGCGCCGCTCGTCATGCATGGAAAGCACAAGCACCGCGGTTCCCGGCGAGCGCGCCCGGATCGCCTTTATCAGTTCGATCCCGGACCCTTCCTTGAGTGAAAGATCCACGATCGCCGCATCGGCCTTTGTCCGGCAAATTCCCTCGATCGCCTCGCCGGACGTCTCGGCCTCGCCGCAAATCTTGAGTTCCGGCAGGCGGTTGATAAGCCCCGCGAGCCCTTCGCGCAGCAGGGGATGATCGTCCACCAGAAAGACCTTAGACGGTCGCGTGTTCACGCTGCCTCCTCATGGAGTGTTTCGTCATCGGCAGCAGGCAGGTGATCGCCGTACCAGCTCCCGGGCTGCTTATCGCACGAAACGCAGCGCCGATCAGCTTTGCGCGCAGCGGCATGATCCTGAGGCCCATGCCCTTGGTCGAGCTCCTCTCCGGTTCGAAGCCCGTGCCATCGTCCTCGATCCGCAATTCGAGCCCGTTCTCCGTCGTTTCGAGTGTAACTGCGATCCGGCTGGCACGGGAATGGGTGACCGCGTTGCGGACAGCTTCCTGCGCGATCCGGAACAGATGCTCGGCGACCGTAGAGTCATGGATCAGCACGGGCGATTCGCATTCAAATGTACATGGAACCCGGAACAGATCGGAGGTCGTCGCCGTCATCTCCTCGAGCGCCGACATCAGTCCTTCGGAATCCATGGCCACAGGATCGAGGCCGCGCGCGGATTGCCGCGACAGCCGGATGCTTTTTTCGATCAGTTCCACCACCTTCTGGGCCCGGCCGGCGCCGGCCACGCCCTGCTCGGCGAGTTCCTCGCGCAGCAGCTGACAGGTCAGCGCGGTTGCGGCCAAATGCTGACAAAGCCCGTCATGCAGGTCGCGGCCGATGCGCCGTTGCTCGCGCTCGCTGACATTGAGCAATTCCTCCTGAACGCGTTCGCGTTCGACGATCTCCTTGGTCAGGTCCGCCGCGCGCTCCCGCACCCGCGCCTCCAGGCTGGCATTGAGTTCGCGAAGACGCGTCACCACGAACACCACGATCGCATCGGAAAACACCTGCACTGTAGCGTTCCAGGCGAGCACGGGGAAATTGTGGAAGTTCGGATCGCCGTTCCAGAAATTGGCCGGGATCCACACCCCTATGCCGAGCATCACAATGGCGATGGAAAAGCGCCAGCCGACATACCAGGCTGCCAGCGCCAGCGGCAGCAGATAATAGGCCGACATGGAAATGCCCGGCCCCGTCTCATAGTCGAGATAACCCACCAGGAGCGTCAGCAATATGGAATAGACGCCCACTGCAGCCCGCGGCTGGCGCCCCAGGAAATGGAAAATGGAGTTCATTGGCCGATCATACCGCCGGGTCGGCCAAAATTCCTAGGCTGGCAGAGGTTTTCATGGGGCCAGTGTCTTTTCTCCTGCCCTGCCCTGGCGCGTCCTCACGTTCACACGGGCGATGCAGGGTTTCGATAAATTTCATCCAATCCGCCGTGCGGGACCGGGGCTATACAAATCGGCCGCAGGCTTGAGCGAACGAAGAGGATCACAATGCCGGTAACCGCGGTGCGTGCCCGAGAACTGGCTCTCAGTTTACCGCAATCCAGCGAGGCGCCGCATTTCGACCGGCTCGCATTTCGCACGCCTCGCAAGATCTTCGCCACCCTTAGCCAAGCCAAAGGCGATCTCAATCTGATGTTCAACCCCGATCTCCGCGACTTCTTTTGCGAGCAGGCGCCACAGACATTTGCGCCGGTTCCGGGCGGTTGGGGCCGCATGGGCGCGACGCGGTGCGATCTGCGAAAGGTGAACGAGACGATGTTGATGTCGGCTCTCAAAGCCGCGCATCAACTTGCTGCCCGAAAACAAGGCGGCGATAATTCTCACAGGCGAAATCGCCGCATAGCGATCTGGCATTCGCAAAATACGGTACGCTTCGTGGATTGCGGCGTTAATATGCCTGCCGCAACGAACCGCGTGAGAGAAGGAGATTATCATGATCCGCAAAGCGAAAGCCGTTTGGCACGGTACCGGCCGCGACGGAAACGGTCATCTTTCCACCGAGTCCGGCGTACTCGCCAACACGCCTTATTCCTACAAAACGCGTTTCGAAAACGAGAAAGGCACCAATCCCGAAGAGCTGATCGCCGCCGCACATGCAGGCTGCTTCACCATGGCACTCGCTTTCCAACTTCAGGCCGCGGGATTCACGCCCACGGAACTTAGCACCGAAGCCGCGGTGACGCTTGAACCCGAAGGCCAGGGCTTTCGCATCAGCCGCTCGGCGCTCACTTTGCATGCGCAGGTGCCCGGCCTTGATGCTTCCACCTTCGACCGTCTCGCGCATGACGCCGAGAAAAACTGCCCGGTCTCAAAGGTACTCCATGCGGAGATAACGCTAGACGCAAAGCTTGGATAGCTCAGCGCGCGCGGCGGAACAAACCGGTCAGAACGGCGCATGTCGTACTTCGTCGATCCTTCACTCCTGGAAGCATGGTTGCGGGCACGGTCGCTGTCGCGGGGCCTGCCGCAACCGGTCGCCGATTCCGGCGGACTGCGGGTCGATTCCGGCCTGCCGAATGAGACGCGTCGGTATCTTTTCCCGCGAGCAGTGGAAAGTTTGCGCGACGTTGCAGACCGCATTCACGAACCCCGCATCCCGCTCAAGCTGTGCGACACGCCGGAAACGCTGCGTAGCTATCTGGATACCCGCTGGGAGATTTTCCCGCCGAACTTCGTGATGACCCGCAGCGAAGGCTTCGATGGGCGAGGTGCGGCCGTCCAGCTCCCCGAGGGTTACCAGCTCGAACTGAAATCAGAAACAGACGTAACGCATTCCTGCATCTTCTCTGCGGCCGGCGAACTCGCCGCGAGCGGTCACGCCGCGCGATACGGCGACGTGTTCATCTATGACCGCATTCTCACCGCAGAAGGCCATCGCCGCAAAGGGCTTGGCACGATCATCATGACCGCGCTTGCTTCCGCCCGCCCCGCCGCTACTTCCATACAAATACTGGTCGCAACGCCCGCCGGCCGCGAGCTCTACCGCACGCTCGGCTGGTCGGATTACGCACCCTACACTTCAGCCGTCATCCCCGACACTTGCATGCCGCCGTCCTGAGATATACATTGGCGCTGATGTATATCCGAGGTATTGCCGATGCAGGTTGCCAGATGGGGTAACAGCCTTGCCATCCGTCTTCCCGCCGCCGTGGTCGATGCGCTGAAGCTGAAGGAAGGCGACGATATCGAAATCCATGTCGCGGATACGCGGCGGTTCGGCGTGGCGCGCAAGCCGAGCCGCGAAGATCTCCTCAAGCGTCTGCGTGCATTCCGGGGCCGGCTTCCACCCGATTTCAAATTCGATCGGGACGAGGCAAATGCCCGGTAGCTTTTTCGATAGCAACGTTCTCGTCTACCTGGCCTCCGGCGGGGCAAAAGCCGTCCAGGCGGAGGCGGTAGTCGCGCAGGGCGGTACTGTGAGCGTGCAGGTCCTGAATGAAGTTGCCAATGTGGCCCGCCGCAAGATGCGGATATCATGGGCGGACACACGCGCGTTTCTCTTGCTTCTGCGCAACTTGCTCGATGTTCGTCCCGTCACATCGGAGACGCACGAAGTCGGATTGCTGCTCGCTGAGCGCTACAAGCTCCAGGTCTTCGATGCCATGATTGCCGCCGCGGCACTGCTGGCTGACTGCGATACGCTGTTCTCCGAGAACATGCACCATGGCATGGTGGTCAATGAAGACCTGCGTATCACCAACCCCTTCCGTATGCGCTGATCAATCCAAACTCCCATCTGTCAACACGATGTGGCGCAGATGTCTGGCGAAGGCCGATCGGCCGAAGAAAGCCTTTCAAGCCGAACACCATCTCGCCCAAGCGGCGCTCTCCATCCCCATATCCCGCGACGAACCCAACGGGCAACGCGGACATGTCGAAGACCAACTTTTTTCATGATCATAAAATCTCAGCGGACAACATAGCCGCCGTCGACCGGAATACAGGCGCCGTTTACGAAGGACGATGCGGGCGAGCATAGCCAGAGCACCGTCTCCGCAATCTCCTCGGGCTGTCCCATGCGAAGCATGGGAACACCGCTGACCAATTGTTCGCGCGCCTCCGGAGCATGGCGGAAATCCTCCGCGAAAGCCGGCGTTTCGATGAATCCCGGCGCCACGCAATTGCAGCGAATGCCCTGCGCCGCATATTCATTGCAGATCGATTTGGTCAGGCCAATGATCCCGTGCTTTGCCGCGACATAGCCCGGCGAACAGGCGAAGCTGATCAGCCCGGCGATCGAAGCCATGTTGACGATGGCGCCGCCGCCCATCTCAAGCAGGGCCGGGATTTCGGCCCGCAGGCAATAGAATGTACTCGAGAGGGTGAGCTCGATCGTCCGGCGCCAGACTTCAACGGGCACATCGGCGGTGGCGCGCCCGATCTGGTGGTCGGCGACGCCGACATTATTGAAGGCGTAGTCGACCCGACCAAAGCGGTTCTTTGCTTCCGCGATCAAATTTTCGCAGTCTTCCGGCACGGTGGTATCGGTCGGGACGAAAACGGCACGCCCTCCCCGCTCGGCGATTTCGCCGGCCACGATCTCACCGCCGTCCGCATCGATATCGCCGATCACGACCGCGGCGCCGTGCGCTCCAAAACCGCGCGCCGCAGCCCGTCCTATGCCGCTGGCGCCACCCGTCACGATGGCGGTTTTTCCCAAGAATGACATTGCTCGCCCCTTCCTATTTGCGCCGGCAGAATGGCCCCTGGCAGATCACGCGCTGCCCGAAGTGCCTTTTCCGATCATGAATTCCGCGTGACCGCCCATCAGCGAGCTCACCGGCTTGATGGCTGCAAGTTTCAACGCGCGATCCATGGCCTGAAAAGAATCGTTCAGCCGCCCCGCTGCCGGGAAAAGGCAGCGAAGGGGAAAATACAGCAGTCGGTTCTGCACCGCACAGAGAACCAAACGTCCGCAGTTCGTTCATCCCATCGGGTGCGACATGGCCATGAGATTGTAATTCATGTGCGCCATGATCCAGACCGAACCGAAGACGATAAGGCCGACGATGAGGAGTCCGAAGGCCAGCGCCAGCGCGTTGTTGATGTTGTCGGGCGCTGTCGTGAGGTGAAGAAAGAAGACGAGATGGATGCCCATCTGCGCCACGGCGAGCGTGGCCAGCGCCACCGGAATGCCGGGACCGTAGATCAGCGGCGTGTTCACCGCCCAGAATGACGCCGCGGTCAACAGCACCGCGAGTGCCAGTCCGATCAGATAGGTCGAAAACTGTGGAACATGTTCGTCGCCTTCCTCAACCGAATCTGCGCCGCCTGCTGCATGTGTTGGATCAATTGTCATAACTTCGTCCCCACGAGATAGACGAGCGAAAAGATCGCCACCCAGATGATGTCGAGGAAATGCCAGAACATCGTGAAGCAGAGAAAGCGCCGACGAATATCAGCGCGGAATCCCTTGGCGAAAAGCTGCGCCATCATCGTGCCGAGCCATAACAGCCCGACCGAAACGTGCAGGCCGTGACAGCCGACCAGCGTGAAGAAGCCGGTCAGGAAGGCGCTGCGCCGGGGGCCGTCGCCCGCCGCATGCAGCGCCGCGAATTCGGAAGCCTCGAGAAACAGGAAGGCGAGGCCGAGAAGCCCGGTCGCGATCAGCGCAACCTGCGTCCAGAGCTGGCTGCGACGCGCTACCGCGATGCTGGCCGTCCCACAGAAGAAGCTCGAGGCGAGGAGGCAAGCCGTCTCGAGCGCCACGCGCTTCAGATCGAAGATCTGCTTCCCCGACGGGCCGCCTGCAGTCGCCTGCGCCAGCACGGTGTAGGAGGCAAACAGGCAGGAGAAGATGACGATATCGGACAACAGGAACAGCCAGAATCCGTATCCGACGACGATGCGCTTCGAAGCCGGACCGCCCGCGCCGTGGCCGCGTGCCTGACTCTCGCCGGCGTGTCCAACGTGGTAGGGATCGCGTGCCGCGAGCGCGGCGTCGGTCGCGCTCATGACGTCCGCCCGCCGAGCAGCGCCTCCTGGCGGATGGCGCGATTGGCGCGATCGCTGCGCGCCACTTCCTCGGCCGGAATGACGTATTCGGGAACGTCGCGCCACGCGAATACGACGAAAGTGGCATAGGCGCCGGCAAGACCCAGGATCATCAGCCACCAGATATGCCAGATCAGCGCAAAGCCGATGAACGTAGCAAAGAACGCACAGACGAACCCGGTCGGGCTGTTGCGCGGCATTTCAATATCTTCGTAAGGCGCCGCCCGGCCGAGCGTCTGTTCGTCGCGCGCCCGCTGTTTCACGTTCCAATAGGCTTCGAGATTATCGACATGGGGCAGATGCGCGAAGTTGAACGCGGGCGGCGGCGACGGAGTCGCCCATTCGAGCGAACGCCCGTCCCAGGGGTCGCCGGTCAGGTCCCGCAGCGCCTCGCGGTGCCGGATGCTGACCACGAGCTGCATCACCTGGCAGATCGCGCTGCACAGGAGGATCAGGACACCGACCATCGCCGCCAGTATCCAGGGCCGCCATTCCGCAACGTCGTAGTGCTGCAGCCGGCGCGTCATGCCGAGAAAGCCGAGAACGTAGAGGGGCATGAACGTCACATAGAAGCCGACGAACGCGAACCAGAACGTCGCTTTCCCCCAGCCTTCGTCGAGGCGGAATCCGAACGCCTTGGGAAACCAGTAGGCGATGCCGGCCATGACCGCGAATATCACGCCGGCCATGATCACATGGTGGAAATGCGCAACAAGAAACATGCTGTTGTGGAGCAGGAAATCAGCGGGCGGCACGGCGAGCATGACCCCGGTCATCCCGCCGGTGATGAACGTAATCAGGAATCCCAACGCCCAGAGCATCGGCGTCTCATAGCGGATGCGGCCGCCATACATGGTGAACAGCCAGTTGTACATCTTCACGCCGGTGCCCACCGCAATGATGCTCGTGGCGATGCCGAAGGCCGCGTTGACGTCGCCACCGGCGCCCATGGTGAAGAAGTGATGCAGCCAGACGCAAAACGAGACGAGACAGATGAACAGGGTCGCGATCACCATCGAGCGGTAGCCGAACAGCGGTTTCGACGAAAAGGTGGAGATCACTTCCGAAAAGACGCCGAACGACGGCAGGACGAGGATGTAGACTTCGGGATGGCCCCACGCCCAGATGAGGTTCGTGAACATCATCGCGTTGCCGCCGGCCATGTTGGTGAAGAAATGAAAGCCGAGATAGCGGTCGAGCGTCAGCATGGCGAGCGTGGCGGTGAGAACCGGAAAAGCGGCAATGATGAGCATGCAGGCCGCGAGCGCCGTCCAGCAGAAGATAGGCATGCGCAGATATGTCATGCCATAGGTGCGCGTCTTCAGGATCGTCGTGACGAAATTGATGCCGGTGAGCAGCGTGCCGACGCCGGAAATCTGTACGGCCCACAGATAGTAATCGACGCCCACGCCCGGTGAATAGCGCAGCTCGCTGAGCGGCGGGAACGGCAGCCAGCCGACGCGCGAAAACTCGCCCACAACGAGGGAGACATTGACGAGCAACGCACCGGTCGCGGTGAGCCAGAAGCTTACCGAATTGAGCGTCGGAAAGGCGACATCGCGCACGCCCAGCTGCAACGGCACAACAAAATTCATGAGCCCGATGATCAGCGGCATGGCCGCGAACAGGATCATGATCGTGCCATGCGCGGAGAATATCTGGTCGTAATGTTCGGGCGGCAGATAACCTGGCGCATGAAAGGCGAGCGCCTGCTGCGAGCGCATCATCAAGGCGTCGATGAAGCCGCGCAGCAGCATCACAAGGCCGAGCAGGCAATACATGACGCCGATATGCTTATGGTCGACGCTGGTGATCCATTCCTTCCACAGATATGGAACCCAGCCTTTCAGCGTGACCCAGACCAGTACGCCGAGGATCACAACGAGTACGATGGCCGCCGCGACAAGCGGGATCGGCTGATTGAAAGGAATGGCGCTCCAGCTGAGCTTTCCGAAGAGGGTCATGGGCCGCCCTGCGGGCTCGTGTGCTGCAGGCTTTGGTCCGCATTCGGACCTTCGCCCGGCGGCAGCTTCTGCATCGCGACGGCATCGAACAGCCCGCTTTGTACGCCACGGTAAGTATAGGGTGAGAGCTTCAGATCCTGCCGGAGCAGCCTTCTATAGGTGGCGGTGTCGAGCACCGGCCCCCGCGCCTGTGCATCCGCAACCCATTGGCCGAATTGCGCCTGCGGCACGGCGACCGTGGCGAAATGCATGTTCGAAAAACCGTCGCCGCTGAAATGCGCCGAGAGGCCAAGATAGCTGCCGGCCTCGTCCGCCTCCAGATTGAGCTGGCTCGTCATGCCGTTCATCGCGTAAATCTGGCTGCCCAGCCGCGGAACGAAGAAAACATTGAACACGGTGGCAGACGTGATGCGGAAGTGCAGCGGGCGACCTACCGGAATGATAAGCCTGTTGATGCTTGCCACGTTCTGCTGCGGATAGATGAACAGCCATTTCCAATCGAGCGCGATCACGTCGATCTCGAGCGGCTTCTTCGCGGAGGCAAGCGGTGCGAACGGGTCGAGGCGGTGCGAGCCGATCCAGATTACGCCGCCAAGGAAGAAAATCACCAGTGTGGGGATGGACCACACGAGCAGCTCGATGCGCCCGGAATAGCTCCAGTCCGGCCGGTAGGTCGCGCGCGTGTTCGAGGCGCGATACCACCAGGCGAAAACGAGAGTCACGAGCATCGTCGGAATGACGATCGCGAGCATGATGAAAGTGGCGTCGAGGAGGATGATGCGGTCACCCGCGCCGACGGGACCGACAGGCGCGAGGATCGAATCCGCGAAGCATAGCTGTGGCGCCGCAAACACAGCCATGCCGAAAGGCGTCGCAAGAGGGCAACGGCCCGCAATCCCCCGCCAAGACGCCATGCCGGAAATCCCCCGGCTCAAGACCTGCCGAAGCCATGATAGCACCGATCCATTCCGGCTGCGGTGCGACGAATTGCGGCCAGGGGGCGGCCGGGCTCCATCCATGCCGGGCGTGGCAGGCCATTGCAGCCTTTGCTGTTTCGATGCGTTATTCCCTGTCGCAGTTTCGGCACGGGTCCTGCCGCGATGGGCGCTGCTTCGAGAATACGGAACAGGCCGACGAGATGCGCAGCCCCGGAGCGCTTCATTCCGGCCGGGATGTGTATCAATATCTCTCATGGCATCCCGCTTTCGACAGATCAACACAGACGGGACGAAATCCCGCTAATGCAATCTGCGAGAGTTCAGAGTAACCGGGTTGCGGAAAGCGCCCGTGAACCCGTTAGCGGTGGAAGAAAGCCTTGGTAACGCAAACGGCGCAGGATCAAGCCGAGATCGAAACGCAATCCAGGCCAATCGGTGGAATGGCGTCGGATCGGTCAATTCCCTTGCGCCGCGGCGCCAATCTCCGGCTCCTTGCAATTCTGTTGGGCGCGCTGCTGATCGCGGGATTGCTCATTTGGCATTTTATTTTTTCCGGCCATCGGGCAAAACCCCACGTACAGAGCATCCCGGTCGGCGTTTCGAAGATCGCAACGGGCGACATGCCTGTTCAGCTTATGGGGCTCGGCACCGTCACGCCCGTCGCGACCGTGACCGTTCAGACGCAGATTAACGGCGAACTCACCGCGGTGGGCTACAAGGAAGGCCAGATCGTCCAGAAGGGCCAATTCCTCGCACAGATCGATCCCCGGCCTTACCAGATCGCGCTTGAACAGGCCCAGGGCGCGCTTGCCCATGATACCGGCCTCCTCAATCAGGCCAAATCCGACCTCCAGCGCTATCTCGCCCTCGACCGCGTCAACGCCATCGCCAGACAGACGGTCACCGATCAGGAATTCCTGGTCCAGCAGGACGAGGGCCTGGTCATGGAAGACCAGGCCTCGGTCAATACGCAGAAGCTCAATCTCGTCTATTGCCACATTGCCTCGCCGGTTACGGGCCGCGTTGGCCTCAGGCTGGTCGATCCCGGCAATTACGTGCAGACTTCGTCGGCGACGGGGCTCGTGGTACTGACCCAGTTGCAGCCGATTACGGTGATCTTCGTGCTGCCGGAAGATCAAATCCAGGCCGTCACGCAGCAGATGGTTGCGGGCGCGAAGCTTTCCGTGACCGCTTTCGACCGCAATCAGCAGCGCGCGATCGCACAGGGCGTTCTCACAACCATCGACAACACGGTGGACACGACGACCGGTACGGTGAAGCTGCGCGCAACGTTTCCCAACGCGAATCTCGCGCTATTCCCCAATGAATTCGTCAATGCGCAGCTTCTGCTCCAGACGCTGAAAAACGTAATCGAGGTTCCGGTACGCGCGGTGCAGACCGGCGCGCCAGGAACTTTCGTCTACCTCGTGCGGCCCAATCACACCGCGCATGTCCAGGTGATAAAAACCGGCATCACGGATGGCGATTTCACCCAGGTGCTGTCCGGGCTCAAGCCCGGCGATACGGTGGTGACGGATGGTGCGGGGCTGCTGCGCGAAGGCGCGAAGGTCCGCATCTCGCCGAGCGGAAATGCGACGCCGGTGCAGGTGAACAACGGGCCCGGCGCGCCGCCCGGTCACCAGCCGCAGAATGCGCAGCCGCTGCCGCATCAGCATCATCACCATTCCAGTCAACCGCAATAAGCGCGAATGAGCCCTTCGCGCGTCTTCATTCTCCGGCCGGCCGGCACAACCCTTCTGATGGTCGCGCTGCTTCTGGTGGGCATTGTCGCCTATCAGTTCCTGCCGGTTTCGACGCTGCCGGAGGTGGATTACCCGACGATCCAGACCTCGACCTTTTATCCCGGCGCAAGCCCGGAAGTGATGACGACTGCGGTCACGGCGCCGCTCGAACGGCAGTTTGGCGAAATGCCGGGCCTCGACCAGATGAGCTCGATCAGTTCGGCGGGCTCCTCCGTCATCACGCTGCAGTTCACGCTCGACCTGTCGCTCGATGTTGCCGAGCAGGAGGTCCAGGCCGCAATCAATGCCGCGAACGGTCTTCTGCCCAGCGACCTGCCGGCACCGCCCGTCTATGCCAAGATCAACCCGGCCGACGCGCCGGTGGTGACGCTGTCGGTGACTTCAAAGACCCTGCCGCTGACGCAGGTGGAAGACCTCACCGATATCCGCCTCGCCCAGAAACTGTCGCAGCTTCCAGGCGTCGGCCTGGTCAGCCTTGCCGGCGGCATGCGGCCCGCCATGCGCATCGAGGTCAATCCCCGCGCACTCGCGGCCTACGGCATCGCCATCGACGACATCCGCACCGACATCGGAAATGAAAACACCGACACGCCGAAAGGAAATTTCGACGGACCGGCGCTCAACACCACGATCAACGACAACGACCAGCTGCAGAGCGCGGAGGAATATGCCAATCTGATCCTTGGCTACCGGAACGGCGATGCGATCCGGCTGTCGCAGGTCGCAAAGATCGTCAACGGTGCGCAGGACAGCGAACTCGCCGCCTGGGCCAACAAGACACCTGCCATCATCGTCAATGTCCAGCGGCAGCCAGGCTCGAATGTTCTGGCCGTGGCCGACTCGGTCACCAAACTCCTTCCCCAGCTCAGGAAAACGCTTCCCGCGGCGCTCGACGTGAAGGTCCTGTCGGATCAGACGACGATGATCCGCGCGTCGATCTCGGATGTGGAATTCGAGCTTGCGCTCGCCGTCGTTCTCGTCGTCCTCGTGATCTTCCTGTTCCTGCGCACCTGGCAGGCGACCGTCATCCCAAGCCTCTCCGTACCGCTGTCACTCGTGGGCACGCTCGGCGGCATGTATCTGTTCGGCTTCTCGCTCGACACGCTCTCGCTCATGTCGCTCACCATCGCGAGCGGCTTCGTGGTGGACGACGCCATCGTGATGATCGAGAACATCGCGCGCTATATCGAGATGGGCGAAGATCCCCACGAAGCGGCGCTGAAGGGCTCGGGCGAAATCGGCTTCACCATCATCTCGCTGACGGTTTCGCTGATCGCCGTTCTCATTCCGCTCCTGTTCATGGGCGGCGTGATCGGCCGGCTGTTCTACGAATTCTCCGTGACTCTCGCCACGACCATCGTTCTTTCAGCGGTCGTATCGCTGACGCTGGTGCCGATGCTGTGCGCGCAAATTCTCCGCCACCGCAAGGAAGAAAACCGCGGCCGGTTCGATCTCGCAGCCGAGCGCGTGTTCAATCGCACGATCGCATTCTACGACCGTGGTCTCACCTGGGCGCTCGACCGCCAGCCGCTGGTTCTCGTCATTGCCATTCTAACCCTCGTCGTCACGGTCCTGCAGTTCATCGAGATTCCCAAGGGATTTTTTCCGGTTCAGGATACAGGACAAATTCAGGGCATCTCCTACGCCTCGCCGGATACGTCCTTTGCGGAAATGCAAAGGAAGCAGCAGGACCTGGCCAACGTCATCCTGTCCGATCCTGCCGTGACCACTCTTTCTTCCACCATCGGCGTCGATGGTACCAATACGACCCTGAACAGCGGCCGTTTCCTGATCACGCTGAAGCCGCTGGATGAGCGGCCCGGTGTTTCAGACGTCATCCGCCGGCTCGGTCGCGAAGCTGCCAATGTGACCGGCATTTCGCTTGCCATGCAGCCCGTCCAGGACCTGACGATCGACAGCACGGTGGGACGCGCGCAGTATCTCTTCTTTCTTGCAAATTCCGACGAAGCGCAGAACGACGTCTGGGCCCCGAAGCTTGTCGACCGCATGAAGCAAATGCCGGAGTTCGAAGACGTGGAGAGCGATCTTGGCAATGGCGCGCGCGAATTGCAGCTGACGATCGATCGGCCGACGGCCGCCCGTTTCGGGATCACGCCGGCAACGATCGACAACGTGCTCTATGACGCTTTCGGGCAGCGCATAGCCTCGACATTGTTCACGCAGTCCAACCAGTACCGGGTCATCCTCAACGCCGATCTGAGCGGGCTGTCCAATCTCGACGACGCGCTGAACGGTCTCTACGTGCCATCCTCCACCGCCACGACAGGCCAGGTTCCGCTCGCGGCCATCGTACATATGAGCACGGGAAGCGGCCCGCTCCAGATCGAGCATCTGGGCCAGACGCCCTCGACGACGATTTCCTTCAATCTTGCGCCCGGTGCGTCGCTTGGCTCCGCCGCGTCCGATATCCGCCAAGCGGAACATGACATCGGCCTGCCCAATACGTTCGTCACATCCTTCCAGGGGGCTCTGGATGCGTTGGAAAAATCGCTGGGCAATGAATTCTTCCTGATCATTGCCGCCATCGTCGCGGTTTATATCGTGCTGGGCGTTCTCTATGAGAGCTTCATTCATCCCATCACCATCCTCTCCACGCTACCTTCAGCCGGTGTCGGTGCGCTTCTCGCCCTGCGGATCGCTGGCGCCGGTCTCGACATCATCGGCATCATCGGAATCATTCTTCTCATCGGTATCGTGAAGAAGAACGCAATCATGATGATCGATTTCGCGTTGCGCGCAGAACGGCTGGAAGGAAAGCCGCCGCGCGAAGCCATTCACCAGGCTGCGCTCCTGCGTTTCCGCCCCATCCTGATGACGACGATGGCGGCGATGTTCGCGGCACTTCCGCTGATGCTCGGCACGGGTGTCGGATCCGAGCTCCGCCGCCCGCTCGGCATCGCAATCGTCGGCGGCCTGACCGTAAGTCAGCTCATGACTTTGTTCACCACGCCGGTGATCTACCTTTATTTCGATCGGGGTGCAGCCTGGTTCCGGCGGCGCTTCGGCGCGCCGCCGCATGAGGCACCGGCGGTATGAATATCTCCGCGCCTTTTATCGCAAGGCCGGTCGCCACCATATTGCTGACGATTGCCATCGCGCTGGCCGGCATACTCGGCTACATCCATCTGCCGGTTGCGCCTCTGCCGCAGGTCGATTTCCCGACCATCGCCGTGTTCGCACAGTTGCCCGGCGCCAGTCCCGACACGGTGGCGACCAGCCTCACTGCCCCGCTCGAACGCCATCTCGGGCAGATCGCCGACGTGACCGAAATGACATCGCAGAGCCAGGTCGGGCAAACGCGCATCATTCTTCAGTTCAATCTCAGCCGCGACATCAATGGCGCGGCCCGCGACGTGCAAGCCGCCATCAACGCGGCCCAGGCCGACCTGCCCAGCAATCTCATCACCCAGCCCAACTACCGCAAGGTCAATCCCGCCGATGCGCCGGTGATCATACTTGCGCTCACGTCGAAAACGCTGACGCGCGGTCAGATGTACGACTCGGCGAGCACCGTGATGCAGCAACAGTTGTCGCAGCTGCCCGGCGTGGGCCAAGTGATCATCAGCGGCTCCGCTCTGCCGGCTGTGCGCGTCGAACTCAATCCGCAGCAACTCTTCCATTACGGCGTCGGTCTTGAAGACGTCCGCTCGGCGCTCGGCAACACCAATGCGAACGCGCCCAAGGGCGCGATCGACGTCGGTCCGGTGCGTTGGCATGTCTATACCAACGACCAGGCCAATCATGCGGAGGACTACCGGCCCATCGTGGTCGCCTACCGAAACGGCGATGCGGTGCGTCTCAAAGATGTCGCCGACGTACAGGATTCGGTGCAGGACCTGCGCAATCTGGGGTTGGCGAACGGCAAGCCCGCCGTCCTCGTCATCGTTTTCCGCCAGCCGGGCGCAAATATTGTTTCGACCGTGGACAGCGTGCGCGCGGCCATTCCGCAACTGAAAGCCGCGCTGCCCAGCGACATCGACATTTCGGTTGTCTCCGACCAGTCCATTACCATCCGCGCTTCGCTCGCCACCACGCGGATGACGCTGTTGATCGCGATGCTTCTCGTCGTCGCCGTCGTCTATCTCTATCTCCGCAACGGCCGCGCCACCTTCGTACCCGCCGTTGCGGTGCCTATCTCCATCATCGGCACCTTTGGCGCGATGTATCTGCTCGGCTATTCGCTCGACAACCTTTCGCTGATGGCGCTGACCATTTCCACCGGTTTCGTGGTGGACGATGCCATCGTCGTGGTCGAAAACATCTCCCGCCATCTCGAAGAGGGCATACCGCCGCTGAAAGCGGCGCTCCAGGGAGCGCAGGAGATCGGCTTCACGGTCGTTTCCATCACCCTCTCTCTGATCGCGGTGTTCCTGCCGATCCTGCTCATGGGCGGGATCATCGGACGTCTGTTCCAGGAATTTGCGGTGACGTTGTCGCTCGCGATCATCATTTCCATGGTGGTCTCGCTGACCACGACGCCGATGCTGAGCGCCCTCATACTCCGCCGCCTTCCCGCACGAAGAACCGGCCGTCCTTCCTTCTTCATGTGGATGCAGAATACCTACCAGCGCACGCTGGCGGTCGCACTCGACCACGAGATTCTGGTGCTTGTGATTCTCGTAGCCGTTATTGCACTCAATTTCTGGCTGATCATCACCATACCGAAGGGCTTCTTCCCCCAGGAGGATACGGGCAGGCTCGGCGGCTCACTGCAGGCTGATCAGTCCATTTCCTTCCAGCTCATGAGCAAAAAGCTCACCGAAATGATGTCCATCGTCCAGCACGATCCGGCTGTCCAAAGCGTCGCGGGATACACCGGCAGCGGAAGCGGAGGTGGTGGCGGACAAACCAATACGGCGTCGGTGTATGTCTCACTCAAGCCGCTCGACGAGCGGCCTTCAATCACGGTCGTCATGGATCGGCTGCGTCGCAAGCTTTCGCACATACCGGGCGGCAGACTGATCTTCGTTCCGTTCCAGGATATTCGCATCGGCGGCCGCCAGAGCAACGCCCAATACCAGTACACAATCCTCGGCGACAGCACGGCGGAAGTCTATCAATGGGCGCCGAAGCTGATGGCGGCGATGCAGAAGGATCCAACGTTCCTCGACGTCAATTCCGACCAGCAACAGGGTGGCGCCCAGACCGGACTGACCGTGAACCGCGATGCTGCCTCGCGACTGGGGCTGACGCTCTATCAGATCGACAACACGCTTTACGATGCCTTCGGCCAGCGGTCGGTTTCAACGATCTACAATGCCCTTAACCAATACCATGTCGTGATGGAGGTCGCGCCGAAATACTGGCAGCGACCTTCGACGCTCGATCAGATCTGGGTGAGCACATCGGGCGCTCAGCCAAGCGGCTCCGCCACAACGCAACTGAGCGCCGGAAGCGTGACCGCCCCTGTCGCCCAGACAGGTCCTGCGGCGATCCTTCCGCCGGTGACACCGAATATCTCCTCGCTTGCCGCGTCGCAGACGAACAGCCAGACGGTTCCGACCGCGAACGCGACCGTGCTCGAGAGCAATCCCCTTGTGACCAGCGCGAATATCAACGTGCTCGGACGGGGCGGAAGCACATCCGCCGCGACTCTCTCGTCGAGTTCTTCCGCGAATTCGACCGCCGCGAACAACGCCGTGCGCACGGCCGCGCAGGCATCCATCGGCGCAACCGGCAGAAACATCTCGTCAACCGGTGCCGCCGTGGCGACCTCCGTCGAGAGCATGGTCCCGCTGTCGGCCGTCGCGAGCTGGGCGCAGGGCAACACGCCGCTCGCCGTCAATCACCAGAGTGAATATGTCGCCACGACGATTTCGTTCAACCTGCCGGCGAACAAATCCCTGAGCCAGGCGCAGACGGCGATCGAGCGCCTTTCGCGCGAGATCCACATGCCGTCCAGCCTTATCGGCGGCTTCGCCGGCACGGCACTCGTCTATCAGCAATCGCTGAGCGGCGAGGCCTTTCTCGTCATCGCGGCGCTCGCAGCCATCTACATCGTGCTCGGAATTCTCTATGAAAGCTTCGTGCATCCGCTGACGATCATGTCCACGCTGCCATCGGCGGGCCTCGGCGCATTTCTCGCGCTCGAACTGTTCGGCATCCAGTTCACGATCATGGCGCTTATCGGCGTAATCCTGCTGCTCGGTATTGTGAAGAAGAACGCAATCCTCATGATCGATTTCGCGCTGAAGGCCGAGCGGGACGAGAACATGGACAGCCGTGAAGCCATCTTCACCGCCGCCGTCCTCCGCTTCCGGCCGATCATGATGACGACCACTGCCGCCATCCTTGGTGCCGTCCCGCTCTGCCTGCCTCTCGGGTTCGGAAGCGAGCTTCGGCAGCCGCTCGGCATTTCGATCGTGGGCGGCCTTATCGTGAGCCAGGCGCTCACGCTCTACACAACGCCGATTGTCTATTTGGCCCTCGACAGCATCCGCCTCAAGGCAAACCGCTCGCTGCGACGCGTGCGGCAGCGGCTGGAGCGTGGAACAAGCGCCGCCTGAGCCTGGACCAGCTCAAGTGTTATTCCCTTGGCCATCTCTCTTTCTCTCTCCGGAAGACCGATGGCGCGTTGCATGCAGGATCAATCGTTCCAGATTCGTCCGAATGCGTTGACGAAGTTGCGGCCGAGCACCTTTTCGGCGACGCGCGCGGGATAGCCGCGCTTCAGCAGGGCGTCGGCGATGACTTCCGAACGGCGCGGCGTGTTCAGGCCGATGACATAGGGCAGCCGGTCCTCTCCCGGCGCAGCGAGCCCGGCTTTCTGCCTGTGTTCCTCGTCCTTTCGGAATTCCGCAAGCGCCTTCGGCGAATGATCCATCGGCGCCATATCGCTGTCGCTGCCGATCCCCACATGGTCTTCGCCGCACACAGAGAGCGCGTGCGTCATGTGGTTCATGTAATCCTCGACGGTCGGCTGTCTGGGGCTCGGCGTGAGATACGGCAAATCATATATGCCGACAACGCCGCCCTTTTGCGCAACCGCGCGAAGCAGTGCATCGCGCTTGTTTCGGGGATGGGCGTAAATCGCGGCGCAACCCGCATGCGTGATCAGCGCCGGGCGTGTTGACGCCTGCAAGACACCGAACGATGTTGTTTCATTGGCGTGACTGATATCGATCGCGACGCCCTGCTCGTTCATCTTGGCGACCGCTTTGCGGCCCAGTTCGGTCAATCCCGCATGCGGATCGCCGAGGACGCCGGTTCCAAAAGGCGATTGCTTGTTGTAGCTCAGCTGCATGACGAGCACCCCCAGCCCGCGGAACAGCTCGATCCGGTCGAGCTTGTCCTCGAGCATGGTCGCGGCCTCGAATGAAAGTATTATCCCGACGCGCCTTTCCTGCTTTGCCAGCGCGAAATCACCGCGCCGGCGCACCTGAAGATAGACGTCCGGATATTGCTCGATCATCCGCTGCATGAATGAAATTTCATCCACGGCGTCCTCGAACTTTTCATCGATGCCGCCAAGCGTGGTCTTCATCGCCGTAACGCCGGATTGCCGCGCCATGTCGAGCATGGATTTTGGAAATGGAAGTTTGTCCTGCACCGGCGGACTGAGATTGGCATCGAAAACGATCGCCTGTTCGTAAAGGCGCGCGGCCTCGGGCGAGACGGCATCGCCTGTTCCCTGGGCTGCAGCCGCTCCGGCCAGCAGGGCCGCCGCCGAGCCAGTCTTGATGACGTCGCGCCTGTTCATTGTCGAAGCCCTTCTTCTGCGCTGCAAATCATTACATGAACCGGCACTTCGTGCGCCGCCACCTGCGCTCCGCTTTCGGCCACCCGCCTTTTATTGACCGGTCCATTACCCTGACGATACTGGTCCCGGATCAAGTGTCGAGCACGGAATGCGGATCGGAATTGTCGGCGCGGGCGCCATTGGCGGGATGATTGGCGTCGTGCTTGCCCGGAGCGGCCATGCAGTAAGCGTTCTCGCGCGCGGACAGACGCTTTCCGCGCTTGCCGCACGCGGCTGGATATTCGAACGCGGCGGCGAACGCCTGGAAGCCAGCGTCACCGCCAGCGACAATGCCGCGGACCTCGGAACGCAGGACATTCTGCTGATCGCGGTAAAGGGGCCGGCGCTCGCCGAAGCCGCGCAGGCCGCACAGGCGATGATCGGGCCGCAGACCATCATCATCCCGGCGATGAACGGCGTGCCATGGTGGTTCCTGCTGCCGGGCGGAGGATCACTGCCTCCCACCGTGCTCAAATCCGTCGATCCCGACGGCGCCATCGCGCGGGCGATCCCGTTCGAATCCGTGCTTGGCTGCGTGGTGCATGTCTCCGCCCATGTCGCCGCGCCCGGCGTGGCGATCCATCAAGGCGGCAACCGGCTGATTTTCGGCGAACCTGACGGCACGCAGTCGCAGCGACTGAAAACGATAGCTGATTTGTTTGCAGATGCCGGATTCGAGGCGCTGCGGAGCGACAATATCCAGCGTGACATCTGGTACAAGCTCTGGGGCAACATGACCATGAATCCCATCTCGGCGATCGCGGGTGCTACCTGCGATCGCATCATCGACGATGACCTCGTAAATGCCTTTGTGCTCCGCGTGATGGCCGAGGCGGCAGATATCGGAAAACGGATCGGATGCGAAATCCATGAGAGCGGCGAGGACCGCATCGCCATCGCGCGTCATCTCGGCGCCTTCAAGACCTCGATGCTGCAGGACGCCGAAGCGGGGCGCCCGCTCGAAATCGATCAGCTGCTTGCGGCGCCGCAGGAGATTGCGCGGCTCTTGGGCGTCCCCGCGCCGAACCTCGACGCGCTGCTCGGCCTTACGCGGCTATACGCGCGCGGCCGCGGGCTGTATTGATTGACCTGCCCCGAAAGGAAGAAATGCGAGATGTTCCCGGCTGAAACCTACAGGACGCGGCGCCAATGGCTCGCGAAGGGAATGCAAGGCATCGGTCTCTTCCCCGCCAATCCGCCGAGCCCGATGAACTACGCCCACAATACCCATCCCTATGTGCAGGACGGCTGCTTTGCTTATTATTTCGGCGTTCCGCGGTCCGGGCTCGCAGGCGCCATCGATTTCGATTCCGGTGAAAGCTTCCTGTTCGGCGACGATCCCACGCTTGACGATCTGATCTGGCTCGGCGCTGGCACGCCGATGCAGGAATGGACGGCGCGATCGGGCACGGATGACGTCCGGCCGCTTTCGGATTTCGGCGATTGGCTCGCGAAGCATCGGCACGGACGCATGATCCATTTCACCCCGCCCTATCGCGGCGGGGTGACGATCCAGCTCGCGGATTGGCTCGATCTTCCGGTGCAGAACGTGGCGGATCGCGCCTCGGTACCGCTGATCGGGGCCATCGTCGCCCAGCGCGAGATCAAGACACCGGAAGAAATCGCCGAGATGGAATCCGCACTCGTGGTGACGGCCGAGATGCATGCGACCGCCATGCAGCTCGCACGGCCTGGTGTGATGGAGCATACGGTTTCCGGCGCGGTGGAGGGCGCGGCGCGCGCGGCCGATCTCAACCTCGCCTATCCCGTCATTCTCTCCGCACGCGGCGAGGTTCTGCACAATGACCGGCACGATGGGCGGCTCAAGGCGGGCGATCTCGTCGTGCATGACAGCGGCGCCGCAAGCCGGCTTGGCTATGCGAGCGACATCACGCGCACGCTACCCATAGGCGGCCGCTTCGAAGCACGCAAGCGTGCCTGCTATGATCTCGTGCTCAAGGCGCAGCTTGAGGCGATCGAAGCCTGCCGGCCGGGCGCTCCATATTTGTTTGTTCACAAGCTCGCCGCGCGTGTGCTTGCGGAAGGAATGATCGGCGAAGGCGTGTTCCGCGGCGATCCGGACGAGATCGTCGACAGCGGCGCCTATGCGCTCTGCTTCCAGACCGGCGTCGGCCATCAGATCGGCCTCGACGTACACGACATGGAAGCACTCGGCGAGGATTACGTCGGCTATGACGGCACGGTGAGCCGGAGCGGGCTCTTCGGCCTGCGCAATCTGCGCATGGCCAAGCCGCTGCGTCCCGGCATGGTGGTAACCGTCGAGCCCGGCCTTTATTTCATTCCCGCGTTGATCGACCGCTGGGAAAGCGAGGGCCGTTACATGGGCCACATCGATTACGCCCGCGCACGCGAATTCCTCCCCATCCACGGCATCCGCATCGAGGATGACGTCTTGGTCACCGAGACCGCCCACCGCGTGCTCGGGCCGGGGATACCGAAGGAGACGGCGGAAGTCGAAGCGGAGTTGTCATCCTGATCCTTTGTGCTCTTTGTGTTCCTCGTGGTTCAATAACTCCGCGCCGCTGCGTTCCGATAGCGCGGCAAAAGGCGCAAACTCAAACGCAATGACCCCCGCGGGGCGGGACCGGCCAAACGGATTGTTAGTCATTTCGAGGCATTCTCGGGCGGTTCGCGAGAGGAGCTATAGGATGGCCGATCTTGACCGCTTTGTTTCCGATCTCATCCGGGAAAAAGGACTCGACGAAAAGCTCCGCCCGGATCTCCTGGCAGAGATCGGCGAAAAACTCGACGAAATGGTTCTCGACAATCTCGAAACCACGTCGGCCCTCGACGAGTACGACTTTTTGCACGATTCCGGCAACAAGGAGGAGCTTCGCGCCTTTCTGGCGGCCGCTATTCCCGATCTGGATGACCGCGAGAAACAGGTTCTCGACGACTTCCGAAGCTCGTACCGCTGAGCAACCGGCTCGATCGCCTCGGAGCGTCCACTTCATCCCATCGGCTTTTCGCAGTTGACCATCCAATGCGTGCCGAAGCGGTCGGTCACCATGCCGAATCGCTTCGCCCAGAATGTCTCCTGGATCGGCATGCCGACATTGCCGCCTTCCGACGAACGAGAGAATGTGTAATGATGCAAAATGAAACAAGAGTCGTGACATACACGCGAGTTTCGACTTCGAAGCAAGGACACGATGGACTCGGCATGGCCGCGCAAGATGCGCTGCTCGCTTCCTATGTCTCCCGGCACAATGCGCGAGTCATCGACTCATTTTCCGAAGTGAAGTCCGGCCTTAAAGGACGTCCCGCGCTGAAAGACGCGATTGCCAAAGCACGCGCTACAAGGTCTATCCTCTTGTAGCGCCAAGCTCGACCGAGTCGGGCATCGGAAGCGCTCACGCTGCTTGACAAGTCGCGCGTGACCGTCGTTTTCGCCGATGGGCCCCATGCCAGCGATCTACAGCTTGGAATCATGGCCGTGGTAGCACAAGAGGAAGCGCGAGGCCATTTCGCGGCGCACGTCCGCGAGTGCCGAACGGCGACATGCATACCGCAGCGCGCGATTCATGTGCGAAGCTGACGCCGCTGCATGCGCGGGAAATTCTTGCGATAGCTGGGACCGGCGGCGAGCTTGCGGACGAAGTCGCTTGCCGCATGATGGAATCCGCCGCGCGGCCTCTTGGACCTGCTCCGCGACGCGCTAGCGATACCCTTGCTCAGTCTTCCTCCCGGCGTACCCCGGTAGTGGCACAGTTTGGGACTGGGCAAGCGCCCACCCAACCGGAATCGCCTTTTGGTCAGCCATGCCCTAGTCTGGGCGAATGCCGTGTCTCGACTATGGGGCATGATCAACTCGAATGGAACATTGGGGAGAATCCAGATGGCGCCAGCAAAGACTTCAAATGCGATAGCCGTTCTTTTTGCGGGGATTTTCTCCTGTGCCCTTGCGGCCTTTGCTCCGGCTGCGGACGCCGCGACGGAATCCGTGGTCTATTCCTTTCAGAACAACGATAAGGACGGTCTCTTCCCGCAAGCCCAACTAACCAACGTCAACGGTACACTGTTTGGCACGACCGCGAACGGCGGCACCGGCGGCTGCTCTGGCGGTTGCGGCACGATTTTCACAGTCAATCCAACCACGGATGCCGAATCCGTGCTGTACTCTTTCCGGGGTGACGACAGGGCTGCTCCTCAACCGGGAACCTTGCTCGCAACGAGAAACGCGCTTTTTGGTACAACATCCATTGGCGGCCATCGCGACGCTGGTATGGTGTTTTCCTTCGATCCTCAATCAGGCGCATTTAGGCAACGTTATTACTTTTGCAGTCTCTATGGCTGCCTGGACGGCAGTACTCCAACTTCCGGTCTGCTCGTTTCCAAGAGTACGCTTTATGGCACGACGTGCTGCGGCGGCCCGGACTCTGGAGGCGTGGTATTTTCGTTCGATCCGAAAAACAACTCCGAAAATGTGCTCTACGCCTTTTGCAGCCTTGCGAATTGCGCGGACGGGGACGTTCCCCGCGGCGCGCTGCTCAATGTGAAGGGCATTCTATATGGCACGACTATATCCGGAGGAAACAGCGCTAGTTGTTGTGGAACGGTTTTTTCGCTCGATCCGAACTCGGGAGCGGAATCCGTAATTTACAACTTTTGCAGCCATTTGCCGTGCGTGGACGGATCGCAGCCTCTCGGCGAGCTCGTCATTCTTAAGCACAGGCTGTATGGTACGACGTACGAGGGTGGCCTAGACAATCTTGGTACTATATTTGCCATCGATCTTTCAAATGGCCACGAATCGGTGCTGCACTCTTTCTCGGGCGGCTCCGACGGCAGTCTGCCCGGCACCGGCCTTATCGATCTTAATGGAATTCTATACGGCACGACTGAGTATGGCAATGCCAATGCGAACTGCCCATCTCAATGCGGCGTGGTATATTCGATCGATCCGAATACGGGCGCGGAGACGATTGTCTATTCCTTTTGCAGCCAGCCAGGCTGCGTGGACGGCGCTGTTCCCACATCAAGTCTTCTGAACGTGAATGGAACTCTCTATGGCGTGACGCAGTATGGAGGCAGCGGATCGTGCGTGACAGAAGACGAACCGAATGGCTGCGGCACGGTCTACGCGATTACGCCGTAATGGCGCCCGCAAGGGACTGCCCTCGATCAAATCCCCCTTCGCTTTGCGGCGCCAGATGGCCAAGGATGCGCCGCGAAGAATCAGGGTCGAAGTACAGCCATGACAACAATGGAAGGCGAGCGCGTTGCCTTCACAGAAGAGGGCCGGCCCGGCCAATGCCTTGAACTGGTCGCCAGCGGAGACGTGGATGACACGATGCTGGAGGCGCTGGAGGACTACGTGAAGCGCCAGCGCAAGCGGTTGACACGTCCGACGCGGACTGAGGACGACGCTGGCGGCTCCGAAACCGGCAACGGCTAAATGCTCTCGCGCTGGACGATAGGTGCCTTCGCAACGATTGTGCTTTCCGCGCAAGCTGTTGCAAGTGATGCATCGCATGCGTTGCTTCGGGCGGAAGAATGCATGCTGGTCGTCTTAAACGAGACACCCGGGGTGTCGGACGCGCGGTTGGCTGTCTCAGACGACGAATCGGAGCACTACCCTTATTTGGAATATCGCGTGGCGGGTGTGGGTTGGAGATTTGAACTCGACCCGCATTGGGGGCCAGTTACATTCTTAGGCAAGACCGGTGGCTTAGGAGCAGACCAACGTCAAGACGTTCGGAATACTGGTGTTGTTATGCAAGAATGGAGGGTCCGATGCGGAGTAAAATCTGTAATCGAGTTCCTCTAGATCGAATTAGGACACCCGCTCCGCCAAATTAGGACACTCGGGGGCAAAATAGGACAGTACCCTGAGGCCGGTTAAAGCCCCGGACACTGTGTGCGAGGCCGGCAGCGTTCATCTGGTGACAATCCCTCGCGCGCTACCCGGCCTCGCGCTTGCCACGGACGGCGCATTGATCAGCTCGTCGCCAAACGCGCGCCGGCAGGGCGGCAGCTATGCGCCGCATCGCCAGCCATTGGCCCGACGCCGCTACTCGTGCGCTCAATGTGGACAGCGACGGGGATGTGAATTTTTTGGGGCGGGGCGGGAGCATGGCGTCCCTCGAC
The DNA here is from genome assembly GCA_035502355.1 of Rhizomicrobium sp. GTDB lineage: Bacteria > Pseudomonadota > Alphaproteobacteria > Micropepsales > Micropepsaceae > Rhizomicrobium. Next base: position 44,669 of record DATJUM010000087.1, read on the forward strand.
TGCGCGGCGGCTGCGTCCCGATCTGGACGAGCGCGAGAAGCAGATTCTCGACGACTTCCGAAGCTCATACGCCCGAGCAGGCCTGGCCGCCGGCGCCCCTCCCTCAGCCCATCGGTTTTTCGCAGTTGACCATCCAGGGCGTGCCGAAGCGGTCGGTCACCATGCCGAAGCGTTTGGCCCAGAAGGTTTCCTGCATCGCCATGCCGACATTGCCGCCTTCCGAAAGACCCGCAAAGATGCGCTCGGCCTCCTCCGGCGTGTCGACATTGATGTTCACGGCGTGGCCCTGCGGCTTGCTGTAACGGCTGCCCGTCGCGTCGGAACCCATCACCAGCACATCGCCGGCCAGGAAGCGCGCATGGATCACCATGTCCTTCTCGCTCTCCGACATCTGCGCGCCCATGGGTGAATCGCGATAGGTCATGACATGCAAGCCCGTACCGCCGAGGACCTTGACGTAATGGTGAAATGCTTCCGCGCAATTGCCGTTGAAGTTGAGGTAGGGATTGAGTTTCATGGCGTGTTCCTTCGCGCTTTGGACCCGCATCCTGTAGATTAATTGTGGCATATGCCACTTGTTAGAGGCGTTTGTTCGCGAACGCTCTCCCGGATGCGGATTTCAGGTAACTCTCGAATGCGAATGCCTGCTGTTCGTCTGAAAATGCGATATAGGTTTTGATCGCCCATGGCGCGTATTTTGATGTGTGCGGTACATCGCCCGCGTCGTGCTTCCTGTGACGGGAGCGCAAATCGCTTGTAACGCCAATGTAATGTCTATCTTCGCAATTCAGACTTCGCAGTATATAGACGTATGTCACGGGAATGACTCCGGCTTGCCGAGCCGTAGCTCGCCGCAACCGGCCCGCCTTCGCCCGGCGGGCTCCGGCGCGGCAGCCTTACTCGCTTCGCGAGCGAAGGCTGGTGGGCCCAACAGGACTCGAACCTGTGACCCGCTGATTAAGAGTCAGCTGCTCTACCGACTGAGCTATGGGCCCTCTCCGGAGCGGGGCGCCCCGGAAGGACCGCGCCTATAGCAGAGCCCCCCTGCCCTGTCCACGCGCTGTCGCGGCCGCTTCAGATGATTCCGCCCGAGCTCCTGGGGAGTTCGACGAGGCGGTGGACGTGCACGCTCATAAGCAGTCCGAAGCCGAACATCACGGTCAGCATGGCCGTGCCGCCATAGGAAATGAGCGGCATGGGAATGCCCACCACCGGGATCAGCCCCATCACCATCGCGGCATTGATCATGATGTAGAAGAAGAAGTTGAGCGTGATGCCGATCGCCACCAGCCGGCCGAACTGGTTGCGCGAGGACATGGCGGTGCGGATTCCGAATCCGATGACCACCGCGAAAAGAAACAGCATGATGACGCAGCCCACGAATCCGAATTCCTCGCCCAGCGCGGAGATCGCAAAATCCGTGTTCTTTTCGGGCAGGAAATTCAGTCGGCTCTGCGTGCCCTGGATGAAGCCCTTGCCGGTAAGTCCGCCCGAGCCGATGGCGATCTTGGCCTGGGTAATGTTCCACCCTGCGCCCAGCGCGTCGGATTGGGGATTGAGAAAGGTCATCACCCGGCGCTTCTGGTAATCATGCAGGAAGTGCCAGGCGACTGGAACGGCCGCAACGAGCCCCGCGGCAGAGGGCAGAATCCACCACCACGAAAGCCCGGCGAGGAACAGCAGCGAGAAACCGTCGGCGAACAGAATGGCCGCCGTCCCGAGATTGGGCTCCTTCAGCACCAGCACCGCCGGCGCCGCAATCATGACAAGGGCAACGGCGAGTTTCTGCGGCTTCGATACTTCTTCCAGCGCAAGTCCGTGCAGATAGCGCGCCAGCGCCAGCACGAGCGCGATCTTCATCAGCTCCGAAGGCTGGATCTGGATCGGGCCAAGCTCGATCCAGCGCTGCGCGCCCAGGCCGACATGCCCCACGATCTCCACGGCAATCAGCAGCAGGAAAGAGATGAGATAAGCAGGATAGGCCGCCGCCATCCATACGCGGATGTCCACAAGCGCGACGGCTGCAAGGATTACGAGCCCGATCGCAAAGCGCGCCATCTGCGGCGCGGCCCACGGGTAGAAATGGCCGCCCGCCATGGAATATTGCATCGCGAAACCGATCGACGCGATGATGGTGATCAGCAGGACGAAAAACCAGTTGATCTGAGAAAGCTTTTCGATCCAGGTGAAATTGCGCCGGACGGCGACGTAAGGCGTCGTGGTCATGCGTGCCGCATGGCCGCAGCGAGCGAGGCGGCACTGACAGGCCAGGCCGGCGTGCGCTTCAGCGGATCGCGCTGCTGGACGTAAAGCAGGATGTCACGCGCCATCTGTACGTCGGGATGCTGGCCGATCCGGCCATGCTCGATGACGACGGAACACGCATAGCGCGGCGCGGAAGCCGGCGCGTAGGCGACGAAGAGCGCGTGGTCCCGCAATTTCCAGGGCAGCTTCTCGTTCTTGGTCACGCCGGCGAGGTGCTCGGCTTCACTGATCTTGCGCACCTGGGCGCTGCCGGTCTTGCCCGCCATTTCAAATCCCGGATTGGGGATCCGCCATCTGAACGCTGTACCCATCGGCTCGTTGGTCACCGCGTTCATGCCAGACTGCACGGCCGCGATCGCATCACCGGAGAAGGCGAGCTTTGTCAGTTCCGGCCGCTCTTGCGCCTCCCGGCCCAGCACACGCACAATGCGCGGGCTCACCGCGTTTCCGCTCGCGATGCGCGCCGCCATGGTGCACAGCTGAAGCGGCGTTACGAGCACATAGCCCTGTCCGATACCGGCATTGAGCGTCTCGCCTTCGAGCCATTTGACGCCATAGGTCGCTTCTTTCCAGGCGCGGCCCGGGATCACGCCTGCGCGTTCGCCGGGAATTTCGATTCCGGTATGATTGCCGAAGCCCAATTTGTGCGCGCCAGCCTCGATGCCGTCGATGCCGAGGCGGCGCGCCACATTGTAGAAAAAGACGTCACACGACTGGGCAATGCCGCGGTGCAGACTTATCCGGCCGTGGCCGTGCTTTTTCCAGCAGTGAAATATGTGATTGCCAAACGCCAGGGAGCCGGTGCAGTCGACGGTGAAGTCGGGCGTGATCGCGCCGGCGTCGAGCGCGGCAAGCGCGACCGCCGGTTTGAAGGTCGAGCCGGGCGGATAAAGCCCGGCCAGCGCCTTGTCGATCAACGGATGATGGTCGTCTTCGAGCAGGCCGCGCCATTGCTGTGGCGTGACGCCAATATTGAACAGGTTGGGATCGTATGCGGGCGTCGAAGCAAGCGCGAGCACGTCGCCGGTTGCCACATCCATCACGGCGCAGGCACAGCTCTCGCCGGCAATGCGCTGAACCACGAATTTTTGCAGATCCTGGTCGAGCGTCAGCCATACATCACTGCCGGGCGCGGCGGGGTCGCGGCTCAGTTCCCGGATGACGCGTCCATAGGCATTTACTTCGACCCGGCTCACGCCGGCACTCCCCCGTAATTCGCGATCCAACGATTTTTCGATGCCCCGCTTGCCGATGCGGAATCCCGGCAATTCGAGCACGGGATCATCGTCAGCCTGCTCGTCCGTCGGCGAGACGGCCGCGACATAGCCCAGTACATGGGCGAGTTCATCGCCGTACGGATAATCCCGCGTCTCGCCGACATCGGGCTGGATACCGGAGAGATAGGGGAGATGAAGATTGACCCGCGCGAACTCCTCCCAGGTCAGGTTCTCGGCCACTGTCGAGGGAACGAATTTCTTGTTGCGCGAGATGTCGCGCAGGATGCGCGCGCGATCGCGATCGGTGAGCAGGATGATGCGCCCGATCGTATCGAGCGCCGCGTCGACCCCGCCCAGCGCCTGCTCCGGTATGATCAACACCCGGTAGTTGCGGCGGTTGCTGGCGAGCTCAATTCCGAAACGGTCGAGAATGCGTCCCCTGAGCGGCGCGATGAGACGCGCACTGACGCTGTTTTCCTCCGCCTTGGTGCGAAACTCGTCGCCTTCCAGAATCTGGAGCTGATAGAGCCTGACACCGAGTGCCCCAAGCACGGCGCCAATGCCTCCGCCCGCCAACAGCGTCCGCCGCGTAAACGCGGCGTAGCGGCTTTTGTCCTTGCGGTCGAACAGCGGCATCAGAAATCGCTCCGCAAAGGTCCGACAAAATGATGCTGAACCTTGTTCATGAACCAGAGCGCAGGAATGTACCACACAACATTTACGGCAAGTGCAACAATGACGGGCGCAACCGGGGGCAGACGCCAATAATAGACTGCGACGACCGCGAAAGCGGTTCCCGCCGCAACCAGCAGCGCCGCCGCAAAGCCCAGAATTGCGCCATAGCTCGCAAGGCCCGCCAGCGAATCGCGCTGGCGATCGATAAAAATGTAAGAGGCGACGAAGGACACCGCCCAGATACCCGGTGCACCGCCTGACAGCAGATCTTCCGTCAGACCCACCAGCAGCGCCGCCCAGGGCGGCATCAGGTCGGGACGCAGCAATCCCCAGAAATACACGGGCATCAGCCCAAAAAGCGGTGCGGGCAGGAAACCACCGGTAAACGAAATCGGGAAATTCGCGATGGCCGTACCGATGATCGCGAGCGTGAAAGGTAAAAGCGGCGCGAGAAATCGCAAACCCGGAACATTATAGAGTTCCTGTCCCGGCATCAGCACGCCCCTTTTCGGCGGGCGCGCGAGCCGCCAGTATTGAGCCGCGGATGCTGTGATTTCACCGGCCCGCCATCCCCTTACTGATCGTCAGGTGTTTCATCCGGCGCGGGGGGCGGCTGATGCGCCGGGGGCTTGGCCGCTGCCGCCGGGGTTTGTTGCGCAACCGTCGGCCGAGCCGGGGCGGAAAGTTTCGCGGCGTCTGTCGGTGATGCGGCGGTTGACGGTTGCAGCGCGGGCTGAGTGACTTTCGGCGGTGGCGGTGTCAGTGGCGCAAGCCCGGCTGCCGTTACCGGCAAATCACCAGCCGATACCGAAGGGAGCTTTTCCGCGGGCAGTTTCAGGTCCAACACGCGCACATCGTCGCTGTGGCCTGAATCGGCATAGAGTCCGGCACGGAAGTCGCTGCCGTCCCAAAACACCTTGCCCACCGACAGGCCAGCCGGAAGAAGCGCGCCATCGCCCGAAGTCACGATCTGCTGGCCCGCCCGCAGATGGACGCCTTGACCGGAAATTTCGAGGAGCGGTGCGACGGAATTGTCGCCGGCCAGAATGGCCTGCACATTTCCGGGCTCGATCGACACCGGTATGCGGCTGTTGAGATCGGTGAGCAGGATTACCCACGACGTGTGATCGCCGGTGAGAAAAATGCGGCCGATCATGCCGCGATCGTCCACCACCGCCTCGCCCGGCTTGACCTGCTGGCGCCGGCCGGCATCGAGTATCATGGTGTTGAGAAATGGCCGGTTCGAACGGCCGATGACATGGGCCGTGACATTGCCGAGCTCGGGGTCCGGCACGGCATTCAGGAGCAGGCGATAACGTTTCAGCCGCTGCTCGAGAGCGAGTGCTGCATTCTGCCACTGCCGAAGCCGCGCGTTCTGCTCCTTCAGCTGCATATTTTCCCGGTAGACGTTGAAAATGTCCGCGAGATTGCCGATCCATGCATCGGCCGCGCGCAATGGCAGGCGCATGGTCTCGAGGGCAGGTGCCGCCCGGTCGGACGCGTAGGCCCGCGCGCGATCGAACAAGGTCGGCTGGACACGGCCCAGAAGCACAAGGATTACGGCAAGAACCGCGCATACGGCGAGCGATATCGGCGCGCCGCTTCGGTTTCGCGCGAGTCTCAGACTCCCATTCGCCATACCGTCACCAACTCAGGTGCGCGTCCCCCGTTCAGAATGCCGTTGTCAGGACGTGGCGCATTACTTTGGCATTTTCGAGAACCCGTCCAGTCCCCAGCGCCACGCAGGACAGTGGATCGTCGGCGATGCTGACCGGCAATCCCGTCTCTTCGCGAAGAACCTGGTCCAGATTGGCGAGCAGCGATCCGCCGCCCGTCAGCACGATCCCCTTGTCGACGATGTCGGCGGCGAGCTCCGGCGGTGTTGCCTCAAGCGCCACCTTGACCGCTTCGACGATCTGGCTGGTGGGCTCTGCCAGCGCTTCGGCAATATGCTTCTGGCTGATCGTGATTTCCTTGGGCACGCCGTTGAGAAGATCGCGGCCCTTGATCTCAAGGGTCACGCCTCCACCGTCGCCCGGAGGCGCCGCAGTGCCGATCTGCTTCTTGATGCGTTCGGCACTCGCCTCGCCGATCAGGAGGTTCTGGTGGCGCCGGATATAGGCGATGATCGCCTCGTCCATCTTGTCGCCGCCCACGCGCACCGAGCGCGAGTAAACAATACCGCCGAGCGAAAGAACGGCAACTTCCGTGGTGCCGCCGCCAATATCGACGACCATCGACCCGGTGGGATCGGAAACCGGCAGACCGGCGCCGATCGCCGCTGCCATCGGCTCCTCGATGAGAAATACGCGCCGCGCACCCGCCGAAAGTGCCGATTCCTGGATCGCGCGCCGCTCGACCGCCGTAGAACCGGAGGGCACGCAAACAATGACCATGGGATTGGCAAAGGACCTGCGATTGTGAACCTTGCGGATGAAGTGCTTGATCATTTCTTCCGCAATTTCAAAATCGGCAATGACGCCGTCGCGCATCGGGCGGATCGCCTCGATGTTCCCCGGCGTGCGGCCAAGCATCAACTTGGCGTCGTTTCCAACGGCCCGCACCGCCTTCTTCCCGCCGCGACTCATCATCGTGGCGACCACGGACGGTTCGTTCAGGACGATTCCACGGCCTTTTACATAAACAAGAGTATTGGCCGTACCCAAATCGATGGCCATGTCGCTCGACAGGATGCCGAGTAGACTGCCGAACATGCTCCGTATGCCCGTTCCTTTCCAGCCGACGCGCCTCCCATCTCGCGCGCCGACCTAGGCGTTATTCTCTCGCCCCGATTCTGCTCAATCCCGTTTCGCACAGTCCGGCCCGCTTTCCCGGGTTGTGCCGACTCGCCGCGAAATCATTGCGGCACGCGTTCCTATTCTGGCCTGCCGACAGCGTCGAAATGACGATTTGCTGACCTGACGTGCTGCCCGCTGCCGCGCGCATTCACGCGTCTTACACGTCATGACGCTTTTACGCCGAAGCCCGCGCGCGGCGCAATACTTGGCATCCCTTGATCGCAACGTCTTCTCCAGGGCTTATCGACCTTTCCTGTGTATCAATCGTTACAGCGTCTCATTGCATCGGACACGATTTTCCGGCACGAAGCAGGCCCGTTGGGACCGGCACGTGCAGGGCGTGCGCGGACCCCTCTCCATAAGCCCTCGATCGAACCTCCGAAGGCCCGCGGATGAAAATACTGCCGCCCGTCTCGATCAGCGCCCGTGGCCTCCTGCCAGGTCGCTGGGACGTATTGGCTGCCGTTCTCGTCTTCGGGGTGATCGTCGTGCTGGCGGACGAGAGCCGCAGCCTTGTCGCGCCGCTCGCCACGCTGAAGTCCAATCCGCTCTCGCTGAGCCCCTGGGCGCTTCCCGAATATGCCTTGCGCACGACCCTGCGGATGCTGGCCGCGCTCGTCGTCTCCCTGATATTTACTTTCACCTACGCGACCTGGGCTGCCAAGAGCGCGCGCGCCGGGACGGTCCTCATTCCACTTCTCGACATTCTTCAATCCATACCCATCCTTGGGTACCTCTCCGTTACATATTTGTTTTTCCTCGCGCTGGCTCCCGGTCGCGTATTGGGCGCGGAACTCGCCGCCATATTCACGATTTTCACGAGCCAGGCCTGGAATATGGCCTTCAGCTTCTATCAGTCGCTCCGCACCGTGCCACCGGAATTGGAAGAGGCGGGCCGGGTCTTCGGCCTCAGCGCCTGGGCGCGGTTCTGGCGCATCGAAACGCCATTCGCGATGCCGTCGCTCGTCTGGAACATGATGATGTCGATGTCGGGAAGCTGGTTCTTTGTCGTCTGGTCCGAGGCGATAACGGTCGGCCATACGACAATCACGCTACCGGGAATCGGTTCCTATATCGCGCTGGCGATCGAGCGGCGGCAACTGAGCGCCATTTTCTGGGCCGTGGCGGCGATGCTGATCGTGATTCTTATCTACGACCAGCTGCTGTTCCGGCCGCTCGTTACATGGGCGGATCGTTTCCGCTTCGAGCAGGAACAAAACGAAGAACCGCCACAGTCCTGGGTCCTGACCATGTTCCGGCGCTCGCAGCTGATCGATGCCGTCGCGGCACCCTTCAAGCAGGCGTTGCGCTGGTCCTACAGGCTGGCGCCGCCGCCGCAGGTGCTTCCGCCCATGACACGCAGTGCTGCGTGGACTCGCGCGGGTGACATCTTCTGGTACGGGCTTCTGACGCTCCTGATTCTGTACGCCGCTTGGCGCGTGTTCTTTTTTGTGTCGATAGGCGTGTCATGGTCGGAAGTGATCGAGGCGAGCTTGCTTGGTCTTGCGACGATGGTCCGGGTAATGGTTCTCATCGCCCTTGCCAGTGTAATCTGGACGCCGATAGGAATCTATGTCGGCCTGCGGCCAAAGCTCTCCCGGCTGGTTCAGCCGATCGCTCAGTTTCTGGCTGCGTTTCCGGCGAACATCCTTTTCCCGTTTGCCGTTTCAGCAATCGTTACCTTCAGCCTCAATCCCGATATTTGGCTCTCCCCGCTGATGGTACTCGGCACGCAGTGGTACATCCTCTTCAATGTGATTGCGGGCGCCTCCGGACTGCCGTCGGAACTGCGCGATGCCGGCGCGAATTTTCAGGTGCGCGGCTGGTTGTGGTGGCGCAAGATCGCATTACCCGGGGTATTTCCGTTCTATGTCACCGGCGCCATCACCGCCTCGGGCGGGTCGTGGAATGCGGCCATCGCCGCGGAATGGGTGAATTGGGGCAGTCACACGGTGAAGGCGCACGGACTTGGCGCTTACATCCAGGACGCAACCAATGCCGGCGACTTCCATCGCATCGTACTTGGGATCGCCGTCATGAGCGCGCTCGTCGCGCTTGCCAATCGCATTTTCTGGCGACCGCTTTACTGGTACGCCGAACGCAAGTACCGGCTGACGTGAGGAGGCGAAAATGGAAACCCCTCTCCTGCTTGATGTTCAGGATGTCTATCGCGCGTTCCCCAAACCGGGCGGCGGTGAGCTCTCGGTGCTGGAGGGCGTCGATCTCACGCTCAAGGAAGGCGAGATTGTAGGTCTGCTGGGACGTTCCGGCTCGGGCAAGTCCACACTTCTTCGCTTGATTGCCGGGCTCGCGAAACCGAACGGCGGAACGGTTACCTATCTGGGGCACGAAGTCGACGGACCCGCCCGCGGGATTGCAATGGTGTTTCAGAGCTTCGCGCTGTTTCCCTGGCTCACCGTGCTCGAGAACGTGGAACTGGGGCTTGAGGCGCTCAGGCTTCCCGCCGACGAAATCCGCAAGCGCGCCCTGCAGGCGATCGATCTGATCGGCCTTGATGGTTATGAGTCCGCCTATCCGCGCGAACTTTCCGGCGGCATGCGCCAACGAGTCGGTTTTGCGCGCGCGCTCGTTGTCCATCCCAACATTCTCCTGATGGACGAGCCCTTTTCCGCGCTCGACGTACTCACGGCGGAGAATCTCCGCACTGATTTTCTCGAGCTGTGGTCGGAGGGCCAGCTTCCCATTAAAGGCGTAATACTCGTTACACACAACATCGAAGAGGCGGTACTGATGTGCGACCGCGTGATGCTGTTCTCCACGAATCCCGGCCGCATCGTCACCGAGATCAAAGTTCCGATGCGCCAGCCGCGCGACCGCCAGGATCCGGCTTTCGGCGCGCTCGTCGATCAGATTTATGTGGAGATGACGGCGCGTCGCGACAAAGGACCGAAGCTCGATCGCATCGCGGGAACAGGCTTTGCGATGATCCTGCCGGAGGTCCCGGTCGGACTGATATCGGGTCTGATCGAAACCGTTTGCGCGTCGCCCTATAACGGGAAGGCGGACTTGCCGGACATTGCCTCCGATCTGCAGATGGAGATCGACGAATTGTTCCCGGTGGTGGAGACGTTGCAGCTGCTCCGCATGGCGGAAGTGGAAGACGCCGAGATCAGGCTCACCGAAACCGGCAAGCGCTTCGCCAATGAGGAAACCGACGAACGCAAGCGCATCTTCGCGCGGCTGCTGATCCGCTACGTCCCCTTCGCCGCACATATCCGCCGCGTGCTCGATGAGCGCGGCAGCCATACTGCGCCGAAGTCGCGCTTCATCGACGAACTCGAGGACCACATGACGCCCGACATGGCCGAGCAAACGCTCAGTGCCGTGATCGGCTGGGCCCGCTTCGGCGAACTGTTTGCTTACGACGACGACACCGGCATGTTCGACATGGAGAACCCGGCTTAGACCCGGCCGGAACATCGGCCAACGGGTCGGCCAGACCTGCTGGTCTCCTTGCTATTTCCCGTTTATATACGCGGGGTTATGGTGGCATCGAAATCGGCCAAAAAAACGGTTGTCGAAAGCGTTTCGCGCATCGAGCCCGCGCGTCTCGACGACATCCCCGAGGCGATTTCCGACGTGGTGGCTGAGTTGTCCGCAGAGTCGGCCAGGCTCGGCAAGAGTCTTCATCCACGGACGGCGGCCAATCTCGCCGGCCTCGTACGCATCATGAACACTTATTACAGCAATCTCATCGAGGGCCATAACACACGGCCGAAGGAAATCGAGCGCGCTCTCGCCGGCGAATTCGAAGCCGACAAAGAGCGCCGCAATCTCCAGCTGGAAGCGGCGGCGCATGTTCGCGTCCAGGCGCAAATCGATGCGATGTTTGCGAAGGGCAATCTGCCCGAGCCGGCCTCGACCGGCTTCATCCTCTGGCTTCATCGCGAGTTCTACGGGAATGCTCCTCAGGAGATGCTCCATGTTCGCGGCGACAATCGCGAATTCCTGATGAAGCCGGGCGAATGGCGCTCACTCTCCGATCACGACGTGGCCGTTGGCAGGCACCAGCCACCGTCGAGCGAACGCATCGCCGATTTCATGAATTATTTCGCCGAACGATATCGCTTCGATCGTCTCGGAAAGGCCGCGCGCATCCTCGCCATTCCCGCAGCCCATCACAGATTCAATTATATTCATCCGTTTCCGGACGGGAATGGCCGCGTCAGCCGGCTCATGAGCCATGCGATGGCCCATCTCGCCGGCATCGGCGCTCACGGCTTGTGGTCGATTTCGCGGGGACTGGCGCGGGGGCTCGAGAGCCGCGGCGACTACAAGCGCATGATGGACCATGCCGACATGCCGCGGCAGGGCGATCGCGACGACCGCGGCAATCTTTCCGAACGCGCGCTTACGGAATTCATCCTCTGGTTTTTGCGCGTGTGCCTCGACCAGGTCACCTTCATGGCGAATCTTTTCGAGATCGACACGCTGGCGCGCCGGCTTCGCACCTATGTCGAAAGAAATGAAAAGCTGAAACCCGAGGCCGTCCGGTTGCTGGAGGAAGCGCTCATTCGGGGGGACTTCGAGCGCGGCGACATCCCTCGCATCACGGGCTTGCCGGAACGCACGGCAAGGCGCGTCTTCAACGATGTCGTCGCGGAAGGATTGTTGGCTTCGGATACACCGAAGGGTGCGGTCTCGCTCCGCTTTCCCGTCGACAAACTCGACCTGCTCTTCCCGCGACTGTTTCCGGAAATGTAGCGGAAGAGGGAAAAATTGCGGAGCCGATTGTTCGAGGACATCAGCATTCGCGTCAACGATCAGTGGCGGGTGTGCTTCCGGCTCGTGGATGGCGACGCATGGGACGTCGAGGTCGTGGATTATCACTGAGGAGTGAAGCGATGCGCAAGAAAGCGGTTTCGGCCATCCACCCCGGCGAATTCCTTGCCGAGATTCTGGACGAAAGCGGCCTTTCGCAGGCACAGTTCGCGCGGATGATCGGCGTTTCGCCCATGCGTGTGAATCTGCAATCGGCCTACGATCTGCGAAAAGCACGACGCAAACTGGGCGCCCGCCTCAGACACATCGAGAAACTGGTCGCGTGAGCGGGGCTGCATAAGCCCTGATGGCATCCCTATCCTGCGCGCGTCGACGCACGCGAGAGGTCGGTGCCCGCGGACGAAGAAGATGGCAAACTTCAACGACGGGACACGCATTCCGCTTTGAGCGCTGCGAATTCCATATCCCATCGCCGTTACGCGTCGCAATATCGCCGCAACTGGATAACTGGCTGCGAGTGACCGAGCCTTTCGCCCACGATGAGGACAGCGGCATGTTGAGCATGGAGAATGCCGACGAGCGCTCTTCGTGCCCGTCGGTTATCCTTTGGGCCTATGGCGTCAATTCGAATACGACACCGTTGTTGTCGGTTCCTCCTTCGAATGTTGTCCCGAAGATATTTTGTCCGTTCAACATCACATTTGTGAGGGGGTCTTCGCCATCGCTGCCGTCGAAGGACCAGAGGGTCGTCTCCGTATATTTCGTGGCGCTGGGACTTAGTTCGAACACGACGCCATCGTTGTACTTGCCCCCGGAACTTGCAGTTCCGTAAATGTTGCCGGCTGAATCGAATGTCAGACCCGCATAGGAATGACATCCCTTCTTGGACTTTTGCGCCCAAAGCGTTGTTTCTTTCCAGGTGCCATTCTTCCATGGGCTCAACCTGTACGCGGTGCCGCATCCCCAGGACCCGGCAGAAGCCGTCGTGCCATACAAGTTACCAGAGGCGTCGAGCACGAGGGTGCCGTTCAGGCCTGAGCCGTCTTTACCGCCGGTGAAAGTGTAAAGGTATTTTGACGTCCAGCCGCCGCCGCTGGGGGACAGCTCGAACACGCGTCCACTGTAATAATTATCTATGCCATAGACGTTCCCTTGGGCATCTACCGTGACACCGGCGCTTTCATCATGCACGCCGAATATGACTTGCTCTGTCCATCCGCCGTTGTTTGGAGAGAGCTCATACACCTTGGCGTTGTCTCCTTGCGCAGCGGTCGTGCCATAGAGGTTACCAGACTGGTCAAAGGTCAGGCCGCTCACCGGATAGTAGCTGTCCGCGCAGCTTGGCTGGCTGCAAAAAGAATAGAGAATCGTTTCCACCCAGTCATTCGCGCCGGGGCTGAGTTCAAATACAGTCCCGGCTCCATTGGCCCCTCCAGCAGCTGTCGTACCGTAAAGATTACCCGAGCCGTCGAATATCAGCTGGCCATTTAAGCCGCCGAAAGCGAAAAACGGATAGGAACCGTCGGCGCAATTTGCCAGGCTGCAAAAGCTGTAAATCACGCTCTCGGTGTAGCCGCCCCTACCGTTCGGTGAGAGTTCATAAACGCTGCCCTGACCGTTGGTTCCGCCATATGCTGTCGCGCCATATAGATTTCCCGAGCTGTCGGCAATGAGAGCAGAACTTGGCCCAGAGCCATCCGGCAAACCTGCGAACGCGTGCAATACCGATTCCGTTGCGGCATTTGCGCCGGCGGAAAATCCCGCGACCATGGCCGCGGTCAGGGTGGTCGCACATGCCACGCGCATGCCGTGCCCCGCACGAGAGACTAAAATTCCAGTCATTGAACTCTCCCCGTTGAAGTTTTGCGAACTCAACGTGGGGAAAGATGTCTCCGCCTGGCAGTTCCCGCATCCTCAAATTTGAGGATGGCGTCTTCTTTTCTTGAAAATTTCATGCAATTCTTCCGACGTTCGACCAGGCGCGCGGGGGCGACGGTGAGCAGCGGGGCCACATTCACGACACGTCGGAAGAATCGCGCGGCGATTCAGGCGGTTACCGGTTTTCAGATACGCGGTGGGGTCTGGAGGCGCGGTCGCCAATCAGAGTTGCGCCGTCAGCTCTGCCCCAGGAGTGCCGGTCGGGGCTTGCGGTCATGAAGTCGCCCAAAGACCCGCTGGTCTCCGCTTTCGCGCTTCTTGAAGAGGTGCCGTTCTGTCCGGAGAGCTGGGTTCCCATGTTGCAGGCATTGCGATCGGCGACAGACAGTTCGCTCGCGCAGATCATGGCGTGGGGTGATAGCGGTCGCAACCTGCCTGCGAACCTGTGGTCCGAGCCGCAATGGAAGGAAAATGGAAAAGAATGGCTGGAGGAGGGTGGTGCAGACCCTGGGCGGAATCCTCTCGTTGGCGCCGGCGCTGCGCTGGGCGAGCTTCAAAGCCTTGCCGACTGGGAGGTCATGCCCAAAGAGGATCGCGACCGCCACCCCCTGTTCGGTGATTTCTATCGCAGAAAGGACATTCCGTATTTCTGCGTCGCCAAACCGCTGATCCGCGGCCGGACACACTGGGTTTTTGCGACTCTTCGCGGTGAACGACAAGGACCCATCAGCTCAAAGGGGCGAGCGTCATTTGAAAGAATTACCCGGGCAACTGCGCTGGCATTGCAGCGGACAGAAGCCATAAAGCGCGAAGGAGCGCTGGTGCTCCGCGGAGCGCTCGATGCTCTGACGATTGCAGCTTTCATTCTTGACCCAGGCGGGCGGGTGATAACCGCCAGCCGCCGTGGGGAGGAGTTGGTTCGCGAGGGAACAGTGCTTGGGCTGAAAAACGGTATCCTGGTCGGGTGCCGCGATGCCGATACGAACCGCCTGCAACACGCCATTGGGGCTTGTGTGTCGCGCGAAACTGCGGCCGGCATCCCCGAACACGCGATTGCTCGCCTCCGGAATATGCGGGGCGAAATCGCAGGGCGCATACTTGCGCTGCCGCTGCCGCGCGACCGCTGCGACATCGGGCTTGGCGCGGCGGTGCTGCTGATCGTCGAGACCCGGCAGGAACCGCCGGCCTGTACGGTGCCGCAGGAATGGGGTTTGACGAGGGCGGAAGCCGCAGTCGCGGCCGAACTCATCAGAGGCGCGCGCGCAGAACAAATCTCCAGAGATCGCGGCGTTTCCATAACGACCACGCGGTCGCAGATCAAAGTCATCTATGCGAAGGCAGAGGTCAAAAACCAGCCCGAGCTTATGGCCCTCGCTGCCCGGATGAACGGCATGTGTGAATCCGCGAGCGACCGGTGACAAATCCGTCCGGCCCAATAGGATCGGCATTGAAATGCCTCGAACTCGCGCCCTTCGAAGCGTCTCGCCTCCCGCCAGCAGCCTGTGCCGTCGCACCATGCACCGCGCGTCGGCTGGTCACTCGATATCTCCCGGAGCCGGCGCATGGCGCATCGCCAGATTTCCGGATCACGTCTTCCTTTTGTTTTGAACTGCCGATAGCTTGTCCGCTCGCCTGCATCGTCTGGCGGTATGCGAGCCTTCGGGGGCTGGACGTGGGGGAAGAGCGGGGTGGCGGCGCCATGCGTCAGACGAATTCGGCTGCACGTGCAGGCTCGAAAGTCTGAACGCTCATGCAAAGCCCCGACACTTCCGTCCGGAGCGCACACCAGCACCTCGCCATGGCGCCTTTTGAGTCCGGTTACTGGATGGAGGCGCTGCGTGCCCTGACATCGGCGACGGGTAGCCGCGTCGGCGAAATGATGGGCTGGAATGGTCCCAACCAAGTCCCGTTCGAACTGACCACGGAATTGTCCCCGGATGACGTGCGGCGTTGGCTGGAGATCGGAGGTGCCGATCCCGAAAAAAATCCGATCATCAAAGCCGGCGCGTCTTTGCCTGTCATGCGCGACATTGCCGATCCCGAAATCATGGACGAGGAGGAGAGACTCAGGAATCCGGTGTGGGGAGAGTTCTACAACCCAGCAGACGTGCCACACATTTGTTTCACGCCGCTATGGAGCGACGGCTACACGCAGCTCATGCTATGCGTCTTTTCTTCGGCAAAACAGGGTCCTATCCAAGCCACCAATCGGCGTCGCTTTCGTGCTCTCGCGAAGCGCTGGCGCGCTGCCGCAATGTTCTCGCGGAGCATCAAAGCAGAAGGTCTGCTTGTGCTTCGCGGAGCTCTGGACGCCATTTCGATCGCAGCCATCGCCGTAGACGGATTTGGCCGGGCGGTCGCTTTGAGTGCCAGAGCCGAGACGGCAGTTCGCGCCGGACACCACCTTCGTCTCAGGAACGGCATTCTCGGCACGTGCTCGGCAGTTGGCGATGCGATGCTCCATGGTGCAATCAGACGTGCTCTGCTGTCGCAATACAGCGCGCCACAGGTCCTGTTGGTTGAGGGCAAAGACAGGTTGCCGATCCACGTCAAGATAGCGCCATTGCCAAACGACCGGAACGACATCGGCTTTGGTGCTCGCGCCCTGGTTACAATCGAGGACCTCCCCGTGAAATCGGCGTTCGCGTTCAGTCAGGAACAGCTGGCCCGTACACTGCCACCGGAGTGGGATTTGACAAGGGCCGAAGCGGCGGTTGCGACCGAACTCATCAGAGGCGCGCGGGCGGAACAGATTTCGCGAGCGCGCGGCGTTTCCATAACCACCACGCGGTCGCAGATCAAAATCATCTATGCGAAGGCAGGAGTCACGAGCCAGCCTCAACTTATGGCCCTCGCCGCCAGGATGAGGCCAGCACAGTGAAGAACGCCGAACAGACGCTCAGCGCCGTGATCGGCTGGGCCCGCTTCGGCGAACTGTTTGCTTACGACGACGACACCGGCATGTTCGACATCGAGAACCCGGCATAGACCGCCCTGACCAGAGTTGCAGCGACGCCCTTTATTCGTACCGAAGCGCATGGACAGGATTGGCGCGCGCGACGGCAAGGCTATGGCCGATGACAGTGGCCCAGGCGATGACGAGGGCGGCAGCGCCCGCAGCGAGGAAATAAACCGGGCTGAGCGTAATTCTGTAGGCGTAGCTCTCGAGCCAATTGTGCAGGTAATACCAGGCGATGGGCCACGCGATCGCATTGGCGATGAGCACGGGAATCGAGAATTGCCAGAGCAGGAGGCGCACGACATCGCCCGTGCGCGCGCCGAAGACCTTGCGCACCCCGATCTCCTTCGTCCTCCGCTCTGCGGTGAAGGCCGCGAGGCCGAACAGTCCAAGGGAGGCGATGAAGATGGCGATACCGACGAAGAACCCGAACATAACGCCCTGCTCCGCGTCGGCCGCGAACAGCCGATCGAAATACTGGTCCATAAAGCGACGACGCACAGCCACCGTCGGCGCAAACTGACTCCAGGTCCTGTCGATCGCCGCCAGCGCCTCCTGCGCTTGCCCCGGCTTGATGCGTACCGAAAAGGAACTGATGTTGTCGGGGCTGTTGTAGAAGATGAGCGGTTCCGGGACCGATCTCGCGCCGTCCATCCGGATATCATCCAATACGCCGACGATGGTGAGATGGGCGCCATGGACGATGATAGTGTGGCCGGGCGCGCCGGCGATGGACCAGCCGAGGCGCCTGGCCGCGGTCGCGCTGACGAGAACATTACGGCCGCTCATGAACCCGTCAGTAGGGCTGCCCGAATTCGTATCTGCTCCGCGCGTCCGCGACAGCAAACGGCCCGCAAGGAGGCGCATGCGATAGACCTGCGGCATGTCAAAGCCCATATCGATCACGCGAAGGAAGAACGTCTCCGGCTGCCCCGGAACCCGCACGTCCTCATTATCGATGTCACTTTCGAAGGGAACCGGCCTCGACTGCGCCACGCCTTCGATCGCGGGACTGGCGGCCAGCGCGTGGGCAAAGCTTTCGCGCGCGCTCGCCGTCATTTCATCGGCGTTGCTGACAACAACGATATTTTCGCGGTTGAAGCCGAGGTCCATTTCCCTGGCATGGCGAATCTGCGCAAACACGACGAGCGCGGCCACGCCGAGACCGATCGAGATGGCAAACTGAAACACCACCAGAGCCGCGCGAAATGCGCCCGATCCGGATTGTCCCGATGAATTCGCCTTCAGCATCGCTGCCGGCCGGAAGCCGGAGAGTACCAGCGCCGGATAGAAACCGCCAAGCAGTCCCGCGAAGATGGCAATGCCGAACAGGGACAGCGTGAACGGCCAGTCGCGCAGATACGCGATCGCTATGGGACGGTCGAGAAACGCATCATAGGCCGGCAGCAACACTTCGACGACCGCGAAGGCAAGAAGCAGGGCAATCACGGCCGTCAGCACCGATTCGCCCAGGAACTGCGCGACGAGCTGCACCCGCTTCGCACCCACCACCTTCCGCAACGAGACCTCGCGGGCGCGCATCATGGCGCGTGCCGTCGCGAGGTTCATGAAGTTGAAGCAGGCAATGGCAAGGATCAGCGCCGCGATGGCGGCAAAGCCGTAAATCGTGGTCCAGCTTCCCGCGGGCTTGTTGCCGCCATATCTGTCCGTGGTGAGATGAAGATCGCGGAACCGTGTCATGTGCATCTGCAGCGCCACGCTGCCACGGACGTGCAGCCCCTCCTCTTTCGCTGCGTCGACATTCCGGTCGAGAATTGCGGCGAGTTTTTTCAGCACGGTATCCGGATTCGCGCCGGGCGCCAGCCGCACATACCCCTCGCCATCGATGTTCAGCCATGTGTGTTTTTCAGTCTGGGAAACCTTGTCGGCGCGCGATGTATTGGGCACGACCATATCGGCGTAAAGCCGCGTATTGTGCGGCAGATCGCGCACCACGCCTGTCACCACGAGGGAGTGGCTGCCATCCACAAGAATGGTTTTGCCGACCGGATCGGTACTGCCGAAATATTTTTGCGCCGTCGTCTGCGACAACACGACGGTTTCCGGCTGCGCGAACACGCGCGCCGGATTGCCCGAGACCAGCGGAAGGCGAATGACCTGGAAGAAATCCGGATCGACGACATCCACGAATTCGGAGAACTGACGATTGCCCACATTCACTGTCATCCGTTCGGGGATCAGATGCGTGCCGGCCTGTACTTCGGGAATCTGCGCCAGCATCGCAGGCACGACCGGCCAGGGACAATTGCCCGTGGGTTGGGCGCCGGTCGCCGGGAAATAGAACCAGGCTTCCATGCGATAGAGATTGTCCGTCCCCGGAATCCAGCGGTCGTAAGAAAGCTCGTCGCGCAGGAAAAGAATAATGAAGATCGCGCAGGCGAGTCCCACCGCCATGCCGAGGATGTTGATGAAACTGTACAGCCTGTGGCGCGCGAAGTTGCGCAATGCGGTGACCAGCCAGTTGCGAAGCATCACTACCTCCCTTTGTCACATATGCTGTCGTCTTCCTCCCCCGCTTGCGGGGGAGGTGGCGCGAGCGCAGCGAAGCGCCGGCGGGGGCAAGTGATACGCGCACGGCCCCCCTCCGCCCGCTGCGCGGGCACCTCCCCCGCACGCGGGGGAGGACAGTTTCGGGCGCGTCGGGACGTCAACTACTCGTACCGGAGCGCGTGGACGGGATTGGCGCGGGCGACGGCGAGGCTGTGGCCGATGACGGTCGCCCAGGCGATGACGAGTGCGGCGGCGCCCGCAGCGAGGAAATAGACCGGGCTGAGCGTGATCCTGTAGGCGTAGCTCTCGAGCCAATTGTGCAGGTAATACCAGGCGACGGGCCACGCGATGGCGTTGGCGACCAGCACGGGGATCGAGAACTGCCAGACGAGCAGCCGCACGATCTCGCCGGTGCGCGCACCAAACACCTTTCGCACACCGATCTCCTTCGTCCGCCGCTCGGCGGTGAAGGCGGCGAGGCCGAAAAGACCGAGACAGGCAATGAAGATGGCGATACCGACGAAGATGCCGAACATGGCGCCCTGCCGCGCGTCGTTGGCGAACAGACGGTCGTAATAATCGTCCAGGAAACGGCGGCGGATGGCGATTGTCGGGGCAAATTCGTGCCAGGTCCTGTCGATCGCCGCCAGTCCAGCTTCCGTCCGTCCGGGCCTGATGCGGACCGAGAATGTGTGGAGATACGCTGGGTTGTTGTAATAGACGAGCGGCGCGGAAAGTGCGCGCGCGCCGTTCATCATCACATCACCAAGGACACCCACGATCGTCACACGCGCGTTTCTGATCATGATCGTCTTGCCCGGCGCGTCCTCGACGGTGAATCCGAAGCGTCGCGCAGCGGCGGCATTGATCAGGACATTGCGGCCGCTCTGATAACGATCATTGGCGTCCCCCTCATGGATATCCGCGCCGCGCGCCGGCGACAGCAGGCGCCCCGAGAGCAGTCGCATCCGATACACTCGCGGAAACTGGAAACCCATGTCGATCGTGCGGACGTAATATTTTTCGGGCCGGCCTGGCACCGCTACGCCGTCGATCATGATATTATCCACGAACGGTACAGGGCCGGATTGCGTCACTCCGTCGATCGAGGGATCGGCGGCGAGCGCACGGACGAAGCTCTCGCGAGCGCTCGCCGTGATCTCGTTGGCGCCGTCGACAACGACCAGGTTCGCGCGATCGAAGCCAAGATCCATTTCGCGTGCGTGCCGGACCTGTGCGAAGACCACGAGCGCCGCCACCCCTAGCCCGATCGAGATCGCAAATTGAAACACGACCAGTGAAGTTCGGAGAAAGCCCGAACCCGATTGGCCGGAAGCATTTGCACTCAGCATCGCAGCCGGCCGATAGCCGGACAGCACGAGTGCGGGATAGAAACCGCCGAGCAGTCCCGCCGCGACCGCGATGCCGAACATCGACAGCATGAAGGACCAATCGCCGACATAGTCGAGTTTGATGGGTCGATCGAGGAAACCGTCATAGACCGGAAGGAATATTTCCACCGCGGCCAAGGCGAGCAGGAGCGCGATGACGGCGGCAAGGACGGCTTCGCCCAGGAACTGCAGAACCAGCTGAAAACGATTTGCTCCCACCACCTTGCGCAGCGAGACCTCGCGCGCGCGCGCCATCGCCTGGGCGGTGGCGAGATTCATGAAATTGAGGCAGGCGATGGCAAGGATCAGCACGGCAATGGCCGCAAAGCCGTAGATCGTCGTCCAGCTTCCCGCAGCGCGCATACCACCATAATTGTCCGAGGTGAGGTGCACGTCGCGGAAACGGGTCAAATGAACCTGAAGCGCCCGGCTGCCGCGGATGTTCTGCCCGAGTTCCTTTGCGGCATCGACACTGCGATCGAGTATTGTTGTGAGTTTGCGGAGTACCACATCAGGAACTGCTCCGGGCGCAAGCCGCACATAGCCAAATCCGTCGATACTCAGCCAGGCCTGCTTTTCCGACAACGGCAGCTTGTCGGCGGCCGACGTGTTGGGAACCAGCATATCGATATCGAGCTGCGTGTCATGCGGGAGGTCGCGCAGCACACCCGTGACTCTCAGCGTATGCTTCGCATCGGCCAAGATGGTCCGGCCGATCGGGTTTGCATCGCCGAAATATTTGCGCGCAGTCGCCTGCGACAGCACGACCGATTCGGGCTGCGAAAGCACGCGCGCCGGATCGCCTGCCACGAGCGGCAGGGGAATGACGTTGAAAAAGCCGGGGTCCACGAAATCCGGCTCTTCCGAGAACTGCCGGTTCCCTACCGACACGGTCATTTGCTCGTTGACGAGACGTGTTACGGCCTGGACTTCCGGAATTTGCGCGAGCATTGCGGCGGGCACGGGGAAGGGGATACCTCCAGACGGCTCGACACCACGCCCCGGAAAGTAAAACCAGCCCTCCACGCGATAGAGATTCTCCGTGCCCGGAATCCAGGCGTCGTAGGACAGTTCGTCACGCAGAAACAGGATGATGAAAATCGCGCAGGCGAGCCCCACCGCCATGCCGACAATGTTGATGAAGCTGTACAGCCTGTGCCGAGCGAAGTTGCGCAATGCGGTAACGAGCCAGTTGCGAAGCATCACTACCTCCCTTTGTCACATATGCTGTCGTCTTCCTCCCCCGCTTGCGGGGGAGGTGGCGCGAGCGCAGCGAAGCGCCGGAGGGGGCAAGTGATACGCGCACGGCCCCCCTCCGCCCGCTGCGCGGGCACCTCCCCCGCACGCGGGGGAGGACAGTTTCGGGCGCGTCGGAACATCAACTATTCGTACCGGAGCGCGCGAATGGGATTGGCGCGCGCAACCGCGAGGCTGTGACCGATGACCGTCGCCCAGGCGATCACGAGCGCGGCGGCGCCGGCGGCGAGGAAATAAACCGGACTGAGCGTGATCCTGTAAGCGTAGCTCTCGAGCCAGTGGTGCAGGTAATACCAGGCGATGGGCCACGCGATACCGTTCGCGATCAACACCGGAATCGAGAACTGCCAGAGCAGGAAGCGCAGGATCTCGGTGGTGCGCGCGCCGAACACCTTGCGCACGCCGATCTCCTTCGTCCGCCGCTCCGCGCTGAACGCGGCGAGCCCGAAAAGGCCGAGGCACGCGATGAAGATCGCAATCCCGACGAAAACGCCGAACATTTCGCCCTGCTGCTCGTCGCTCGCAAACAGCTTGTCGAAGCTGTCGTCGAGAAAATGGCGCCGGATTGCGACCGAGGGTGCAAAGCGGCGCCAGGTCTGATCGATGAACGCCAGCGCTTCAGGAATATGGCCACCCTTCACGCGCACGGAAAATCCTCCGGCATGGGCCGGGTTGAAGTAATAGAGGGTGGAGATCGGTTCCGCCCGGGCGGCGTGGAACAATGCGTCCTGCGTCACGCCGACAATGGTCACACGGCGGGATTCGACGCTGATTACCTTCCCCACCGCGGTGACCGGCGTGAAACCGAACATATGCGCGGCCATTGCATCGACCACGACATTCGTGCCGGCGGTGATATCGTTTTCCATATCCGCCGTGGTGCTGACGTCGGAGCCGCGTTCGCGCGAAAGAAACCGCCCGGCAATCAGCTTCATGCCGTAAACCGAGAGGAATTCGGGCGAGACGTCGATGGTGCGAACGGTCAGCTGCGTCGGATTTCCCGGCACCCTGACATTGCTGCGGCTCTCACTGTTTTCGAACGGAACGGCGTTCGACTGCGCAGCGGCGATTATGGCCGGGTTCGCATCGAGCGCATGGAGGAAACTCTCCGCCGCCGACGGCGTCATGACGGACGTTCTCTGGGGATTGATGACAACGATGTTGTCGCGATCGAACCCGAGATCGAGGTCGCGCGCATAGCGCATCTGTGCGAATACCACGAGCGCCGCCACGCCAAGCCCGATGGAAATCGCGAACTGCAGCACGACGAGCGTTGCGCGGAGCCGGCCCGAGCCGCCGGTGCCGGACGATTTGGTTCTGAGCGACGCTGCGGGACGGAACCCCGAAAGAACCAACGCCGGATAAAATCCGCCAAGAACGCCGGTCAGAACCGCAATTCCCACGATGCCGAGTGTTTGTTTCCAATCGGACAGATAATCTACGCCGATCGGACGGTCCAGGAAACGATCGAAGGCCGGCAGAAGAACTTCCACGGCGGCAAGGGCGAGCGCGAGCGCAAGCAGCGCGTTCAGCACCGATTCACCCAGGAACTGCGCAACAAGCTGAATCCGCCGCGCGCCCATCACCTTGCGCAAGCCGACCTCCCGCGCCCGCATCATGGCGCGCGCCGTCGCGAGATTCATGAAATTGAAGCAGGCAATGGCGAGGATCAGGCCCGCAATCGCCGCAAATCCAAAGATCGTGGTCCAGCTTCCAGCCGGTTTCATGCCGCCCCTGTTGTCGGAAGTGAGATGTACCTCGCGGAAAGGCGCAAGGTTCGTCTGCACCATCTGGTCCGCGCGCATGTGCAGCGACGAAACCATGTCTGCACTGATGTGCCGCGCAAAAATATCGCGCATCTTCTGCTCGACGCGCCTTGCGTCTGCGCCGGGCGCGAGGCGGACATAGGTGTAGCCCTCCAACGAAAACCAGTCGGTACGCGCCTGCTGATCGAGCAGGTCGGCTTTGGACGTGTTGGGAATGAATATGTCGCCGGTGATGTGGGTGTTATGCGGCAGGTCGCGCATCACGCCGGTCACCATCAGCGGATGCCGCGAGTCCATGGTGATGGTTCTGCCGAGCGGGTCCGCATTCCCGAAATATTTGCGCGCGGCGCTTTGTGACAGGACAGCCGAATTCGGCTGCGCGAAGACCTCGGCCGGATTTCCTTCCAGCAGCGGCAATTGGATGATGCGGAAAAAATTCGGATCGACGGTGTCGACACGCTCCGCAAACTGACGATCGCCCTGGCTGACGGTGCTGTTCTGCGGAATAAGGTGGGTTTCGCCGGTTACTTCGGGCAGTTCCGCTTTCATGGTCGGCCCGAGCGCAAACGGGCTCGCCGAGGTGACGATCGGCGGCTCGCCCGGGAAGAAAAAGGAAATCCCCGCGCGATAGACGCTCTCGCTGCCCGGCACCCAGGAGTCATAGGAAAGCTCGTCCCGCAGAAAGAGCAGAATGAAGATCGCGCAGGTGAAGCCGACTGCGAGCCCGGTGATATTGATGAAGCTGTAGAGCCTGTGCCGGGTGAAATTGCGAAATGCCGTGACAAGCCAGTTGCGAAGCATCAGCGTCTTCTCTCCATCTTATGCCATCTCTTTCCTCCCCCGCTTGCGGGGGAGGTGGCGCAAGCGCAGCGAAGCGCCGGAGGGGGTAAGTGATACGCACACAGCCGCCCTCCGCCCGCTGCGCGGGCACCTCCCCCGCTTGCGGGGGAGGAGAAATTCGCGCTTGTCGGAACCGTGGATCTACTCATATCCGAATGCACACATGGAATTGGCGCGGGCGACGGCGAGGCCGTGATCGATGACGCCGGCCCAGGCGATTATCAGCGCGGAGGCGCCGGACGTGATCCTGTCGGCGTAACCCTCGACCCAGTCGTGCAGGTAATACCAGGCGATGGGCCACGCGATCAGGTTCACGATCAATACCGGAATCGAGAATTGCCACAGCAGCAGCCGAAGGGCATCGCCCGCGCGCGCGCCGGACACCTTTTCTCTGGTACGTCGCTCCGCGCGGAACGCGGCGAGCCCGAACAATCCCAGGCAGGCCGTGAAGATCGCCATGCCGATGCAGAGACCGAGCATCCCGCCCTGCCGGACGGCCGCAGCAAACAGCTTGTCAAAACCGTCGCCGAGAAATTGGCGGCGGATTGGCAGCATGGACGCCACTAGACGCCAGATATGATCGGTGACCGCCAGCACGCCTGCGATGGAATAATCGCGCAGCATCGGGTGAGATCCTTACGCCACCGCGCGGAGGTCTTCGGAGACGATCGCGCCGTCAAAAAGATTGACGATGCGGTGGGCATATTCCGCGTGCGGATGGGAGTGCGTGACCATCAACACCGTGGTGCCTTCCTCGTTCAGCTCCGTCAAAAGCTGCATCACCTCTTCGCCATTCGCGGAATCGAGATTGCCGGTGGGTTCGTCGGCGAGAATGAGCCTCGGTCGCGCGAGCACCGCGCGCGCGATCGCCACGCGCTGCTGCTGACCGCCCGAGAGTTGCTGCGGCATGTGCCGTGCGCGATGGGCGATCTTCATTCGCTCCAGTGCCTCGCGCACGCGCCGCCGCCGCTCGCCGGCCGAAACATCCTCGTGATAGAGCAGCGCGAGCTCGACATTCTCTTGCACGTTCAGCTCGTCGATGAGATTGAAGCTTTGGAACACGAAGCCGATCGAGTTCTTGCGCAGCTGCGAGAGCTTGGCTTCGGAATAACCCGCGACGTTTTCGTTGCCGAACCAATATTCGCCGGAAGACGGCGTATCGAGCATGCCCACGATGTTGAGAAAGGTGGATTTTCCGCAGCCCGACGGCCCCATCACCGCGACAAACTCGCCTGACAGGATTTCGAGGTTGAGGCCACGCAGCGCCGTCGTCTCCACTTCCGCGGCACGGTAGACTTTGCTCAGATTCTTGAGCCTGATCATCATATCCTCCGGTAATCAGGAATCGCCGCCGCCGGGCTTTTCGAATTCGACGCGGTCCATTTTCGTGAAAGCCTCGTAGCTCGACACGATCACGCGCTCGCCCGGCGAAAGCCCGTCGAGCACTTCGACGAATTGCGGATTGCGCCGTCCAAGCCGCACGTTGCGGCGCGTGGCGTAGCGGCCGTCCTGCGCCACGACGAATACCCAGTTGCCGCCGGTGTCCTGATAGAAGGGACCGTCGGGCAGCATCACCGCGCGCGCGGCGCCGCCAAGCTCGATCTTCATGTCCACCGCCTCGCCGTCATGGATGCCGGCGGGTGCTGTGCCCGCGAAAGTGAGATCCACCTTGAAGGTGCCGTTTGTTACCTGCGGATAGATCTTGGCGATGCGCGCACGCCAGTCGCGGCCGTCGATGGTGAACAGCGCATCCTGACCGAGCACGATCTTTCCGAGATAGAATTCGTCGACCTGCGCCGTCAGCTTGTACCTGTCGAGCGAATCGATCTGCCCCAGCACGGCGCCGGGCGCTTTCGCTTCCCCGATTTCGGCGTCGAACGCCGTCAGCCTGCCGGCCATCGGCGCGCGGATGGTGAGCGAATCGAGGCTCGCTTCGGCCGCCGCGGCGTTGGATTTCAACTGCGTCAGCGCATCGCGCAACTGCGCCAGCTGCACATCGCGAACCTTCTGCTCGGAGTCGCGAGAAGCAATCGTCGCCGCCTGCAGCCGCTGCTCGTACGCATAATCTTCCTTGTCGGCTTCGTAAGTCGCTTCGGGAATCGCATTACCCTTGTGCAGGATTTCGTCGCGGGCGAGCGTGGCCTTCAGTTTGCGAACCTGATGTTGCGCATCCAGCAGATCACGTTCATAGGCGTACTTCGCCTGCTCGACCTGTAGCTCGGTATTTTCCAGTCCGCTGATCTGCTGCGCGGTATCGGCTTCGCGCGCCGCAACCTGAAGCTCGAGCGCGGTGTTGGAAAGAATAACGAGCGGCTGGCCGACGGCGACGATCGCACCATCCTCCACAAGCTTCTTGCGCACGGTTCCGCCTTCGGCGGTTGTGAGATAATCGGTGTGAAGCGGCGCAACATTGCCGCGCACCGCAATGAAATCCTCGAACGGTCCCGCGGTCACCGTCGCAATCGTGACCCGGTCGATGGGCACGCGATAGACATTGCCGCCCGTGCCCGCCAGGAGCCAGACCACAATCCCGGCCATGGCCGCCGCCGCAACCGCGTAGGGCGCATAGCGCCGCCAGCGCGGAGCCTGTGCCAGCTTGCGGTCCATCGCGCTCCCGCCACCGGCGGAGGGTTCCGGGCCGACCATATGAACAAGGCGTTCGCGGCGGGCGAAGCCGGGCTTGGGTGTCGTCATGCCGCGCTGGTAGCATTAACCGTGCCATTCCGGGACCGCGGGCGTTTCGCCCGCAAATCCGTGCGGGCGAGACGCCCGCGGTCCCAGGCTCTCTTGTCTTTGATGCCCGATTCCGTACAGTGACGGCGCTCACTGTCCGGTATCGTACAGCATGGTTTCTCCTGCCCGTATTCTTGTCATCGACGACGAGCCCGATGTGCTCACCGCCGCGCGGCTGCTGTTGAAGCGGCATTTTTCCGCAATTCGCATTGAGCGCGACCCCTCGCTTCTGCCGGATCTCGTGCGCACAAATGCCTTCGATGTGCTTCTGCTCGACATGAATTTCGCCATCGGTGCGGGCTCCGGCGCGGAGGGGCTGAAATGGCTGGGCGAAGCGGTTGCGATCGACCCCGATGCTGTCGTGGTGCTCATCACTGCGCATGGCGATGTCGAACTCGCCGTGCAAGCCATGAAGCAGGGGGCGGCGGATTTCATTGTCAAGCCCTGGGACAACAACCGGCTGGTTGCCACGCTCTCCGCCGCTGCCAATCTCCGGCGCTCGCGGGTTGAGGCAAAGGACCTGCGTCAGCGTCATCGCGCACTCGCCGCCACGCTCGCGGAGCCGCGCGCCGGTTCGGAGCTTGTGGGCGCCGCGCCGGCGATGCTTCGTCTCTTCGAATTTGTCCGCCGCGCCGCGCCGACGGACGCCAACATTCTTATTCTGGGTGAAAACGGCACGGGCAAGGAACTCGTCGCCCGCGAAATCCATCGCCTGTCGGCACGGGCCGGTGAAGCTTTCATCCATGTGGACCTGGGCGCGATACCTGCCGCGCTGTTTGAAAGCGAGTTGTTTGGCCATCGGCGTGGCGCCTTCACCGATGCCAAGGAGGATCGCATTGGCCGCTTTCGTGCTGCCGCAGGCGGAACATTATTCCTCGATGAGATCGGCAACGTGCCGTTGCACCTCCAGGCCAAATTGCTTGCAGCCCTGGAACGGCGCGAGATCGTGCCGGTCGGTGGCGACCGCGCCATACAAGTCGATGTGCGCCTGATCGCAGCCACCAACCTGCCGCGCCCGCAGCTTTCCGATGATGCTGTGTTTCGCCAGGATCTTTTCTATCGCATCAACACGGTGGAAATCGCATTGCCGCCATTGCGCGAGCGCGCCGAGGACATTCCGCTTCTCGTCGAACATTTCATCGGCGTCTACGCCCGCAAATACAACATGCCGACGAAGCGCGTCACCGCAGCTGCGCTCGAAGCGCTGACCCTGTCGAACTGGCCGGGAAATGTGCGGGCGCTCCGCCATGCCGTCGAGCGGGCGATGATCCTCACATCGGGGCCCGTGCTGGACGCCGGTGATTTTGGACTCTTGTCTCCGGCGGCCGCGGCCGACGGGCCTCTGACATTGGATTCGGTCGAGCGCGATACGATCTGCAAGGCGCTGGAAAAACATGGCGGCAATATCAGCCACGCCGCCCGCGCGCTCGGCCTCACCCGACCCGCCCTCTACCGCCGGATGGAAAAGCATGGGTTGTAATTTGTTCCTCCCCTGCGAAGCGGCGGAGGTGGCGCGAGCGCAGCGAAGCCTCCGAGGGGGGGAGTGGTACTGCCCCCCTCCGCCCCTTCGGGGCACCTCCCCCGCACGCGGGGGAGGAAAGCGAGGGCGAGGAAAATGAACCGCGCCTTCCGCTCCTTTTCCTTCGGGATCGCCTGGCGGGTTTCGGCGCTGTTCCTCACGCTCATGGCACTCGCCTGGGCGCTGGCGCATACCGAGTGGTACATCACGACCACGCTGCTGGTGATCGCAGCCATCGCGCAAGGGTTCCTGCTCGCGCATTTCGCCGCCACCACAAATCGCGAACTCGCGCGCTTTCTCGACGCCGTCGCTTACGACGATGCGGCCCGCAGTTTTGCGAAGCTCGGCCGCGATTCGGGCTTTGCCGAACTCGGCGCGGCGATGGGACGGCTGATGGAACGGCTGCGCCTGGCGCGCAGCGAGCGCGAAGAGCAGGCGCGCTATCTCCAGGCCGTCATTGCCCATGTACCCGTTGCGCTTCTGTCGATCGCCGCGGACGGGCGGGTAGAGATGCTGAACGTCGCGGCGCGCCGCCTGTTCGGAACGCGTGTCGAGGGCGTGGCCGAACTGTCGCGCTTCGGTGCCGCCTTCGCCGATACGCTGGCGCATCTCGCGCCCGAACAGGCGAAGCTGGTGGTGATGGAGCGCGGTGCCCGGCCGCTGCACCTCAAAGTCTCTGCGACCAAAATCGTAACCGGCAGCAACGCCATCCGCCTCGTTTCTCTCGCCAATATCGAAACTGAACTCAACGCCCAGGAGCTTGCCGCCTGGCAATCCGTGATCCGCGTCCTTGCCCACGAGATCATGAACTCGCTGACGCCCATCTCTTCGCTCTCGGCGACGGCGCGCGAACTGGTGGGCCAGGCGCACGATTCGCTGTCACCCGACGCGCCGCTTGCAGCCTCGCTCGCCGATGCACGGACGGCGCTTGAAACGGTCGCGCGACGCAGCGAAGCGCTGCTGCATTTCGTGCAGACCTATCGTCATCTGAGCCGCCGGCTGGTCGCACGCAGCGAACCGCTGCGGCTGCGCCGTGTCTTCGCGCGCATCGAGCGGCTGCTGGCTGCCGAACTCGCCGCGCGCGGCATTGCTTTCATGGTCCGGGTCGAGCCGGAAACACTCGAACTCATGGCGGATAGCGAGTTGCTCGATCAGGCGCTGATCAATCTCCTGCGCAACGCGATGGAAGCGCTGACGGGCCGGCCGGATGCGCGCATCACGCTGAGCGCCTTCCGAGACGCCGAGAACCGCACCGTTATTTGCGTGCGCGACAACGGGCCCGGCATAGCGCCGGATCTGCGCGAGACCGTATTCGTGCCCTTCTTCACCACCAAGCGCGACGGCACCGGCATCGGCCTCACCCTCACCCGCCAGATCGCCGCCGTCCACGGCGCTACGCTCGAACTCAGCGATACGGAAGGCGGCGGGGCAACGCTTTCACTGCGATGGGCGTGATTGGATTTGTTTCTTCGATATCCTCTCCTTCGACATCGCCAGCTTCATGCGGGCGATCCATTTGTTGTGCGCAATACAGAGAGGAAATTGGATCGCCAGGACGAGGCGGGCGAGGACGAATTAGGGATAGCATGGAGCAGGACGTCCCGGCCAAACAGCCTGGTTATTTCATGCTGTTATTACTGCCTTCCGACAGCCATGGCATCATGGCGCGCAGGCGTTCGCCCACTTCCTCGATCGCATGGGCGGCGGCGCGGGCGCGCATTGCCTTGAAGGAGGGCTGGCCGGCCATGTTTTCGAGCACCCAGTCGCGCGCGAAACGTCCCGACTGGATATCGGCCAGAATGCGTTTCATCTCCGTCCGCGTGGCATCGTTGACGATGCGCGGACCCGCAACATATTCGCCATATTCGGCCGTGTTCGAGATCGCCGTATTCATTCGCGCAATGCCGCTTGCGTAGATGCGGTCGACGATCAGCTTCACTTCATGCAAGCATTCGAAATAGGCTATTTCCGGCGCATAGCCCGCTTCGACGAGCGTGTCGAAGCCCGCGCGGATCAGCTCCACGAGGCCACCGCAGAGGACAGCCTGCTCGCTGAACAGATCGGTTTCGCACTCCTCCCGGAAGCTCGTTTCCATGATGCCCGCGCGGCCATTGCCAATCGCGCTCGCATAGGAAAGTGCGAGATCGCGCGCTTTGCCGCTCGCATCGCGTTGGATGGCGATGAGGCCGGGAACGCCGCCGCCGCGCAGATATTCGCGGCGCATCGCGTGCCCCTGCCCTTTGGGCGCAACCATTATGACATCCAAATCGGGTCGCGGCTCTATGAGATGGAAATGAATTGCAAAGCCATGAACAAATAACAAAGCCGCGCCCTGCTTCATATGCGGCGCCAGATCGTGCCGGTAGATATCGGGCTGCGATTCGTCGGGCGCGCCCATCACGACGACATCGGCCCAGGCCGCCGCTTCCACATTCGAAACCGGCCGGAAACCCGCCTCTTTCGCCCTGTCGAGCGAGGCGCCCGGACGTCCGGCAACCGCGAGCTCCGCAACACCGGAGTCGCGCAGGTTCAGCGCATGCGCGTGACCCTGGCTGCCGAATCCGAGAATGGCAACGCGTTTCGACCTGATCAAATCCGGATCGGCGTCGCTATCATAGAAAACCCGCATGACGTGACATCTCCTGACTACGCCCCCCTCTCACGCCGCCTTGCTATGATAGCGTTTCACCTTGATATCTTTCGTGTGCCTTCGGATTTCCGCAAGTTCGAACTGGTTCTGCATTCGCAGGAGCAGATCGGCCTCGACGCCGAATGCTTTCTGCAGGCGGAACGCCATCTCGGCGGTCATCGATGCCTTTCCGTTGACGACATCCGACAGTGTGGCGCGGCGCACACCGAGCATTGCCGCTGCCCGTGTCATGGAAATACCCAATGGCTCGAGAATACCATACCAGACCATATCGCCAGGATGCGACGGGTTCTTCATCGGACCGGGAATTTTAGTGGTAGTCTTCAAGGTCGATGTCATGAGCCGTTTCTCCTTCAAGCCGGAATGTTATCCGCCAATTCCCGGTGATGCTCATGCTCCAGGTACCTGCGCGAGCGCCTTTCAATTAATGATGCGCATCGGTTATCGTACGGTGTTACCGTACAGCGCGTCAATGAGCGAACCGATTTGCCGCCCCTCGCACAAGTTCATGCGTTCTCGACGATCCGGGGAGCAATCTCGTCGGAGTCCTGCGCCTCGATCCAGACCCAGTCCGCCATGCGGTGACGGAACCAGGTGAGCTGGCGCTTGGCATATTGACGCGTCGCGGTTTTCGCGGCCGATTTTGCCGCGTCCAGTTCGGATTTGCCATCGAGCACAAGCCGCAGTTCGCGCAAGCCCAGTATCTTTGCTGAAGGAAGCGCGGGATCGATGTCGCGCAATTGTGCCGCTTCGTCCATCGCGCCGGCGGCAAGCATCGTCTCGAAGCGCAGATCGATGCGGCGATGAAGTTCGGCGCGCGGCGGCGACAGCACGAAGCGGGCAAGCTTCAGGTCTGCCAACGGAACCGGACCGCAGGTTCGCTGCCATTGCGAAAGCGGGCGCCCCGTGGTTTCGAACACTTCGCTCGCGCGCAAGACGCGCTGCGTATCGGATGGCCGCAGGCGCGCGGCCGTTTGCGGATCCCGCGCCGCGAACTCCGCGAAGAAGGCTTCCCATCCCAATTGGCGATGACGCGCTCTGACCCTCGCGCGGATGGCCTCCGGAATCGGCGGCATTTCTGCGAGACCTTTCGTCAGGACACCGAAGTAAAGGCCTGTCCCACCCACGAAAATCGGTGTTCGCCCGCTCGCGCGCGCCTCCGTCAGAGTCCGAATTGCGTCAGCCTGATAACGGGCAGCCGAGTAGGATTCATGCACACTGACATGCCCATAAAGGTAATGCGGCGCGCGCGACAGTGCTGCAGCGTCGGGCCGGGCCGTCAAAACGCGCGCCTCGCGGTAGACCTGCATGGAATCGGTATTGACGACGGCACCGTCCAGACGTTCGGCAAGCGCCAGCGCTGCCGCGGATTTGCCGCTTGCCGTCGGCCCGGCGATCAACACCGCGTCTGCGCGCATTCCCGCTTGCGTCTATTCCGCTCCGCCCAACGGAAGTGCGACATAGGCGAGCTGGCCGTCGCGATTGATGAGCAGCAGCACCGCCTTGCGGCCGGCCTTCGCATCGGCGTCGACGAGACGGCTGACATCCTCCGGCGTCTGAACCGCCTCGTTCTGCACCTGCACGATCACATCGCCCGGGTGGAAATCTTTTTCGCCGGCCGGGCTGTCAGGATCGACATCGGTGATCACGACGCCTTGAATGTCCGCTCCTAGCTTGAATTTCGCACGTTGGTCGCGCCCCAACGGGGCCAGTGCAAAACCCAGCTGCGAATATTTGGAAAGGAGTTTCTGTGGCGCCGAAGGTGCGGAATTCGCAGCGCCCGCAGGAGCAGACACATCCTCGAGCTTTGCTATCGTAATCTGCAGATCCTGCTTGCGGCCCTTGCGCAGAATTTCAAGGCCGACGGTTTTGCCGATGGGCGTATCCGCAACGACGCGCGGCAACACCCGTGAATCGGTGATGGATTTGCCGTCGAATTCGGTAATCAGATCGCCGTCTTCGACCCCCGCTTTTGCTGCCGGACTGTTTGGTGTGACCTCGGCCACCAGCGCGCCTTCCTGGGACGGAAGGCCAAGGCTTTCGGCGATCTCTTCGGTCACTTCCTGGATGCGCACGCCGATCCATCCGCGGCGCGCCTGGCCATATTCGCGCAGCTGCGAGATCACCTCGCGGGCGAGATTGGACGGAATGGCGAAACCCACGCCTACCGATCCGCCGCTCGGCGAAAAAATCGCGGTCGCCACGCCTACCACATTCCCGTCCATGTCGAAGAGCGGACCGCCCGAATTGCCCTGGTTGATGGGTGCGTCCGTCTGGATGAATTCGTCATAGGGACCAGCCGCGATATCGCGGTTGCGCGCCGACACGATCCCGGCCGTAACGGAACTGCCCAAACCGAACGGATTGCCGATCGCGATAACCCAGTCACCGATCCGCGCGTGGTCGGAATCGCCGAAATGCGCCGATGGCAGCGGCGCCTTGGGATGGACGCGCAACAGCGCGAGATCGGTCTTGTCGTCATGCCCGACCAGCGTCGCCGGCAGGACGGTCCCGTCATTCAGGGTGATGGATATCGCATCCGCGCCATCGATGACGTGATTGTCGGTTACGATGAGCCCGGAGGGATCAATGATAAAGCCCGACCCGAGCGCGGCAATATGGTGCGGTCGTGCTTTGTCCTTCTGCTGGAAATCCTTGAACAGGTCCTCAAGCGGCGAGCCCGGCGGCAATTGCGGCAGGGCACCGTCGGGTCCGGCTTTCAGCGTTTCACTGGTGGAAATATTGACCACGGTGGGAAGCAGCTGGTTTGCCAGATCGGCAAAGGAATCCGGTGCGCCCCGGGCGCATGCAGTCCCTCCACCCACAAGCAGGAACAGGGCGAGCGCGAACCCACCCAAGCGGCAACCGGACAAGACACCCATCTCGATCATCCCGAACCAAAGCGATTCCTGCCCAACCACACAAATCCAATGCCGCCCCTCCGCAGGATACTTGTGAAACCCTCGACCTCTTGCAATCCAAACCCAATTTGGTTATATTGCAACCGATTTGGTCTTATAGGGTCCCCGGATGGCAAAATCCAGGATGGCGTCGCCAATCGGCCAAGCAACGGGCCTCGACACCGCTGTCGGCATTTTCCGCGCCCGTCTGCCGGAGTACGGATTCAAACTTGTAATGCCGCCGCCTCTGGCGGGCGGCGGGCTTTCACATGCTTTCGCGGCAGTGTGGCGACGCGGAGCTGCACAGGTTATTTCCTGTAACGGCGCGACGCCGGCGCTGGCTTTGTTGCGCGCAACCGAATCGGAACTCGTGAAACTTTCCGACGCCGCAAGCCGCGCAGCTTGTACGCGATGTAGCGGATTGGGTTGGTATGTCATAGACAGCGAAACTGTCAGGATATGCCGTCACGGAGACGAAGCGGCGGCGTCCTGCGCTTGACCGCCAACGGAAAACGCTCCCGGTCCGCAAGGACCGGGAGCGGCATCGGCTAAACCGATCCCGCGCGGAATTGCGCGACGGGAGGGGGATCCTGGATCAGTTCAGCGATCTCGATTCCCGAACTTGGACCGCTATTTCTGGACGGTCAGCAGTCCAAGCAGCCCGTTCTTTTCTTTGTTCGGGCCCGCGGAGAAAGTGATATCGCCGCTTGGCACGGGATCCAGCGCCCAAAGGCCGTTAATTGCCAGAGGCGCACCTTTCTTGTCGCTCAACGCGCCAATATATGCGCCCGTACTGAGGTCATAGGCATTGATCCAGCCATTCCCGAAATTGCCAACCAGCAGGTCACCCGCCAGGCTGCCGAAGGTCGATGGTGCGACGGCGAGTCCCCACGGTGCATCCAGTTCGCCTTTTGCAATAAGCTGCTTAATCAGAGTACCGGATTCGCTGAACACATCGATATAACCGTCACCCAGCTTGTCGATCTCGTCATGCTTCGACTTGTCCTGCTTGGCGAAGGCCACATACAAATCGCCATTGATCACCGCCAGATTGAACGGACCATAGCCTTTCAGGCTGCTGTCGGTGAACGACGACTGCAGGCTGAACTGATTGTTGAACACCTGCACCTGGTCATTGGCAAAGTCGGCGGCAAACAGGAGATCGTCCGACGTGTCGAGCGCAAGCCCCTTGTACACGGAACCGTTTGCAGAGCTGTCATAGCCGATTATGGCATTGTCCTGATCGACCGAGGGAGACCACCCCGAGATTACACCCGCTTCGGAATCGAACAGGAACACCGACGCACCGGTTTTTCCATTCTCCGTGACATCGAAGCCGGCCCCGGATGGAACATAAACCTGTCCCGTCGGATTTCCGTCCGGAATTGTAACTACGATGCCTGTGTTATCGCCGGAGCCTTCATCATACACGGTGGACAATCCGGTCCCGTTGTCGGAAACCCAGACCGGACCACCCGGCGCCTGCGACAGGCCCCAGGCGTCCACCAGATTCGCGTCCGTATTCTTGGCTTTCCCCGATTGATTGGAGACAAGCTTGGTGATTTTGAAGGCCGGGGCGGAAGCCGGCTTGGAAGTTCCCTCGCCCGCGAGTGCCGAAGAGGCAAGCAGCATCGCGCCGATCGCCAGTAATATTCCCGTTCTCATCGTGAACTCCGTAGAAGTTTCATATGGTCTCAGCCGGACGCGAACCATGTCGAACCCGCTCTGCCCATGCCCGGTAGACGGAACAGCGGCGATGATTATTCCTTTTCCGTGGCGCCGGAGAATGCAAAAACGCCTCCCACACGTTGCAGGAGGCGTTTCGTCGGTCGAACTCTGAATTCGGTACTTAAGGCACAATTCTGCAGACACGAGAGGTTAGCAGCAGAATTCGAGCCGGCGAACTCGTTCAGGGCGACGTCAGGCCCGTATAATCTCCGATCACCTTAGCGTCATAAGGAGCGAAAAGGCCCCGCTCGGTGCTTGTGGTGCCGTTGTTCGCACGGCTATGCAAGAAATCATTCAGGCCGTAACCGAGGGACGAATAACGAGCTGCTTTTATTCCCTGCCCCGGCTCCGACCCGCATGATAAATGCCGACAGTCACCCGCGAACGGCTATCGAAAACATGATCCGGACAGCGGGGGCCAGCATGTCCAAGATGCCCGCAGCAGGAAATACGACCCCAAGGTAAAGAATATCCCCGCCGATACATAACGAATGGCGGCCATCGGAAGGCGGCTTGCGAAGGTGTCGCCAAGAAAAACCACACCGCGGCAGCCGGCTGTGCCGCAGATGAGCCGTTGGTCTCGCCAATGCCCGAAGGCCCCGCGCGCCACGGCGCTTCCGCCGAGTATGTTGACGCGCAGCCCGGCCGTGCGCCGGGCGACTACTCCCCAAGGATGCCTTCTTCCAACACCGTGATGAGTGACTGCGCAAAGCCGCGCCTATCCTCGGCAGGCGCTTGGGTTTGTGGATTGCAATATGTCCTCCCTTCCCCGCCTTCAAAATGTCCGCTCGACGCTGAACGAGATGAAATCCCGGTCGGCGAAAGGCTGCCGGTCCGGCGGTCCGTAATAATGCGTGTAGTTGAGCGATCCCTGCCAGACGGTCTCGTAGGTGGCCGACACGCCAAGTTCCAAATCTCCCGCACCATCATTCATCGAGGAGTCGGTGCTGGAATTTCCGATCAGATTGTAACCGAGACCGATGGGCAGCGAGAGGTCGAGCGCCGGAAGGACTTCGTAGTAATGCGGCTCGAGAACCGCGCGCAGCGCGGCGGCAAAATGATCGCTGGCGGGATTGAGCTCGGATGCGCCGCTGGTGACGTTGAGCCGGTCATTGGCAGCGAATTCGGCGCTGAAATCGGCCCCCTGCCACAGCGCACCCGGCGACAGCGTGGACACGGTCGACAATTGTGCCTGGAGCGTATTTCCCACCGCATAGGACAGGACGTCATAAGACGATTGTGCGGATTCGGAATCGTTGCCAGCAGTCCGCAACGCCGGCCCATAGCTGAAAGCGCCATAGCCTCCGCCGCCGCCGGGCAGCGCAAACAGGGTCTGGCTGACGAGCGGCATGTTATGCCGTACCGATACTTCGCCCGCCAGCGTGTCCTCCTCGCTGAGCGAGGTGCTGAAACTTGCGCCATAGGCCTGGATTCCATCGGGAAAAACCAGCCAGTAGTCGCCGACGCGCTCGGCGCCCGGCGGAACATAGTTCGAAGACTCAAGGAAGACTTCCGGCTCCTTGGCATTGAACCGCAGGGCATAAAATCCGTAATCGACGTCGTCGAGCATGACATGCATC
This sequence comes from Rhizomicrobium sp., assembly GCA_035502355.1. Taxonomy (GTDB): domain Bacteria; phylum Pseudomonadota; class Alphaproteobacteria; order Micropepsales; family Micropepsaceae; genus Rhizomicrobium. Next base: position 82,079 of record DATJUM010000087.1, read on the forward strand.
GCCGCGCCATATTGTCCCCATGCCGACGCGCGCGTGTCCGGCGTGCGGTAAAGATACTGGTACGGGTCGACGATGATCCGTTCGCCGCCGGCATCCAGATAATCGGCATCGCTGAAATAGCTTCCTGAAGCGGGCAGACGAGTCCGCCGCCATTCGAACTGATCGTAGAAGCTGAACGAAAGATCGGGGCTTGGCTGAACGGTGGCGGAGGCCTGATCGACGGGCAGGTACACTTCCTTGGCTTCCGCTTCGGGCTCGCTTGCCGCCTTGATCGCATCGATCGGCGCCTGCCCCGCAGCGATTCCATTATTGGCAAAGAACAGGCTCTCGCCCCAGAGCAGCGTGTGGCGCCCGACGCGCAAGGAAATAGGCCAATCGCCGGCATCGAAACTGCCATAGGCAAAAGCGTTCAGGAGGTCCGCGTCTTCGCCCATCAACTCTTCTGTAGACCGCGTGAACTGGTTGTGCGGCACCGAGTAGGGATTGAAGGTTGCCGGTGAATCATTGCTGTTGGTGTTGTGATAGACAGTGTCGTACCACGCCGTCGCGCTCACATCGACGCCGAATGGTCCTTTGGAAAGGTCGAACTCGGAGAGCCAGTCGAACCTGTTGGAGATCAGCCCGGGCGCGAAATTCCGGTCGCCGTCATCGGCATTGGAATCGGCCACCAGGGAATTCCAGTAATGAAAAAGCCGGAACGCAACGGTGTAGCGGAAGGTATTGTCCCAGCGCAGATCCCAGCCGTCATCCTGATAGAGATCCGCACCCGGAGCCGAACAGGGAAGCAGCGCGCACAGCAGCAAGAACCAGCCGGCGATGCTCCGCCGCCTTGGCCTGCACAGTCCCGCCCGCGCAGGGGCCGTCCGCTCCAACCTCGTCCCCCGGTGTCACCGCTCGATTTCTGAGGTAGAAGCGAACATACAGGATTTGGGCATTTCCCCAAAAAACCTGAAGCGAGGCCGAATGCGGCAAGTCATCCCGATCCTGGCCGGCATTGTCCTGATATGTCTTGTCGGCAGCGAACCGGTGTGCGCCGCGGTTTCCGCAGCGCAGGCTGAGCAGCTCAAATCCGTGCTTACGCCGCTTGGCGCCGAGCGTGCCGGCAACAAGGATCATACCATTCCGCCCTGGACAGGCGGCTATACGGCCACGCCGCCGGGCTATCGCGAGGGCGATGTAAGGCCGGATCCCTTTGCGGGCGAGAAGCCGCTGTTTTCCATTACGTCAAGAAACGCCGACTCCTATGCCGACCGTTTGCCCGAAGGCGCAAAGGCGCTGTTCCGCAAATACCCGGACTATCGGATGGATATCTATCCCACCCATCGCAGTGCTGCGGCGCCGGCCGCCATATATGCCAATGTGTTCCTGAACGCGACCCGCGCCCATGCGGCTCCCGAAGGCATCGCCTATGGTGTTGAAGGTGCGGCGGGCGGCATTCCCTTCCCCATTCCGCAGAACGGATTTGAGGCAATGTGGAATCATCTCCTTGCCTTCTGGGGACCGGCGCGCGAGGTAACTCTCAAAACCTGGATCGTGTCGGCGGACGGCAATGCGGAACTCGCAACCGGATACCGGGAAACTGCCGATTTTCCCTACTATTATTCCGGCGCCACGCCGCAGGCCGTGGGAGGATATTACTTCAAGACGCTCCGCCTCGACGACGCACCGCCTTACAAGGTGGGCGAAGGCTATCTTGCCTGGCAGCCGCTCGACAGCGCGCGATTCAGTTTCAGTGCCTGGCGCATCCTGCCAGGAGAACATCGTGTACGCCGCGGGCCCGGAATTACTTACGACACGCCGGATCCCGACGCGTCCGGCCTGGAGGCGCTCGACGAATATTATATCTTCTTCGGTGGCCTCGATCGCTATGATTTCCGGCTCCTCGGCAAGAAGGAGATGTTCATTCCCTACAACAACAACCGGATGTACACGCGGTCCACGGCGGAGATTCTCGGCCCGCGGCACGCCAATCCCGACGATCTTCGCTACGAGCTGCACCGGGTATGGGTGGTGGAAGGCGCGCTGAAGCCCGGCGCACATGACGTGGTGGCGCGACGGCGGCTCTATCTCGACGAGGACACCTGGCTCGCCGTTTACGGCGATTCCTGGGACGAGAACGGCAGGCTGTGGAAATTCGGGCAAGGCACGATGTACCTCATGCCGGAGATTCCCGCCGTCATTCTCGGGAGTCAATTCGTATACGATCTGGCGCTGGGAGGGTATGTCTACGGGTTCGCGTTCAACGATCAGGCGCAAGCCTACAAGATCACCGGTCCCCATCCGGCAAATCTTTTCACGCCCGAATCCATGGCCGCCCGTGCCATCCGCTGAACGCGTGACCATCACCCAATCTGCGATACGCATTCGTTCATGAATTTTTGCCCCTGCCGCGCAGAGGGAACTGTGCAGGCGATTGCACGTTCGCGGGAGATGGGGATGCGCTACGCCGCAGTCGCGCTAGGGCGCAGGTTTTGGACGAGGCCGGAAGCGGAAGCGCGACCGGAGGACAGCGCACAGCAGCCATCCGTCAGATATCTCCAGGCCGGCGACCATTGGCTGGCGCGCGCCGTCGGCCGCGCGGATACGCTGCTGCGATGGCAACATGGCGTGCGGGAATTTTCGAAAAAGCGGACCTGCCTGTTC